>JAPSLL010000003.1:0-91203 GCA_031180805.1 Bacillus sp. (in: firmicutes) | reverse complement strand
TGTCTTCATTTAGGAAACTATAAAATTCTTGAACTGTGGATAAGCGCTCAAGTATCCAGCGCCTAGCCCTTCTCTGGAATAAGCCAATTTAGAATAGAAGGCAAAGAACACCTTCTATTCTAAATGTCTTATTTGCCAAGGGCTGATTAGGGCGCACTGAGCTTTTGTTCATGAAACAAATTAGGGGGGAGCATTATGGTAAATTATTTATTTAAAATTGTCGCTTTCTTGATTGTTCTAGTATTAGCCGGTTGTGCAACAAGTAATGGGGAAACGATTTCGAGTTCAGGAGGAGAAGGAAGTAAAACGAGCCAAGTTAGGTTTGGAATCGATGCGGGAATTTCAACGCTTCCATTTAGAGTATCAGAGGAACAAGGCTATTTTGAAAAGTATAGCTTAGAGCCAACAATTGCTAGCTTTGCCTATGGAATAGATACGATTAATGCACTTTTTACAGAGCAAACTGATACAGGATTTGCAGCAGATTATGCATTATTAAATACCTTAGGAAAAGGAGATTTAGTTATTCTCGGTACAATTACTAGAGGAACTGAACAATCCAATCAAGATATCACACTTTTAGTGAATGGAAATATTCAATCTGCTAAGGATTTAAAAGGGAAAAAGTTAGGTGTTGCTAAAGGAACTGTCTATGAATATATCTGGGCCAAATATTTAGAGAAAAATAAGATTGCTGAAAAGGATATCAAATTCGTTCCTTACAGCTCGCCTGATGAAGCGATCATAGGGATGAAAAATGGTGATATTGATGCAGTTTGGGGAGGTGGTGCACTGAATGAAAAATTTAAAAGCATTGAGGGGGTGAAGCAAATTGACGACTTAAATGGGGCAGGTGTCTCTATTAATCTTTATCTACTTGCAAATAAATCATATGTTACGCAGAATCCAAAAAATATTGAAAATGTGTTAAAGGCTTTAAGTGAAGGGATTGAGTACATCCGATCAAATAAAAAGCAAGCAGCAAAAATCGCGTATAAACAAATCAAGCTACCAGAAGCTGACGTGCTACGTGATTTAGAACATACGAATTACGTACTTGGTTTTACAAATGAAGATGTCTTGCATCTTGAGGAAATGAAAGAATGGCTAGAAAAAAGAGGCACATTAACTGATAAATATGAAGTGAAAGAGAAGCTCTATATCGAGCCACTAAGAAATGCTTTACCTGAAGCTGTGACATATGAAGAATAACGATAACGGTAAAGTTTTCACTTTCACATATCGTAAAAAACAATTTAGTTTGAGGGGTAATTGAAAAATCTAACTCGGCTATAAGTTAAGTAAAACATGGGAGGAAGTATAAAATGGCAACAATTCAAACAGAAGGAATCAAGGTATTACCTGTTGCAGGAAGAATCGGAGCAGAGGTTCAAGGAGTTAAATTAAGTGGTGATATTCATCCATCAGTCTTTGAAACAATTAAAGCCGCTTTAGATGAATATAAGGTTTTATTTTTTAAAGGTCAGAGCCATTTAGATGATGCAAGCCAGGAGGAATTTGCAAAGCGACTAGGTGAACCATATGCACATCCAACTGTACCTGTAAAAGAAAATTCAAACTACATTTTTGAGCTTGATTCAGAGCATGGTGCAAAAGCAAACAATTGGCATACAGATGTAACATTTGTACCTGAAGTTCCAAAGTACTCTATATTAAGAGGCGTCACAATCCCTAGTGTAGGTGGTGATACCGTTTGGGCAAATACAAATACAGCATATGAGGATTTGCCAAAGGGCTTGCAAAAGCTAGCAGATGAGTTATGGGCGATTCATACGAATGAATATGATTACGCACAATTTAAGCAATATGTGAGTGAAGCTGATGAAGTGAAAAAGAAATACCGTGAAATATTTGAATCTACTAAATTTAAAACAAGACATCCAGTTGTTCACGTTCATGCTGAGACTGGGAAAAAGCATCTTCTACTTGGAGGCTTTGCCGGGAAAATTGAAGGATATACAACAAGTGAATCTGAACGGTTATTAAGCATCTTTGATAGCTATGTTACTCGTTTAGAAAATACTGTACGTTGGCAGTGGACAGAAGGGGATGTAGTTATTTGGGATAACTTAGCAACACAGCATTACGCAATCGCTGATTATGATGAGCATCGTGTCGTTCGCCGTGTTACTGTTGGGAAAAGCGTTCCAGTTAATCAAAGCAATGAAGCTAGTTCATTAATATCAAAAAGATAGGAAGAAATCATTACAACAAAAAAGCTGTCGTCCTTTCGGCAGTTTTTTCGTTCATTTTATCTCAATTAAACCTTTTATCTATAAGCAAAGGAGTGTATTTTATTTGAAGATAAATTTGATTAAATCTTGCTGTTCTCTTTCTAGACGTGAAGCCAATCGATTAGAAGAAATAAATGTGAAGCAAAATCCAGTTTTTCAAAAAGAAAACATGGTGTTGCTACCAGGTGGGGATTTTTTACTTGGGTCGAATGATAGTGATAGCTCTGTGGAGGATGGAGAGACGATCCGTCGCAAAGTCACAATAAACTCCTTTTATATGGATAAATATGCAGTCACAAATGAGCAGTTCTCTCAATTTATTAAGGAAACAGGCTATGTAACGGAAGCAGAAAGATATGGCTGGTCTTTTGTTTTTTATTCATTCATTCGTGACGTTGATGAATCAGATTTATTAGGTTCTTCGCCACATACACCGTGGTGGCATGCAGTGAATGGAGCGAATTGGAAATATCCTGAGGGGAGGAATTCATCAATTGCAAATAGACTCAGACATCCAGTTGTTCATGTTTCATGGAATGATGCAAAGGCATATACAAATTGGGCAGGAAAGCGCCTCCCAACCGAGGCTGAATGGGAATACGCTGCTGCTAGTGGAGTGATTGATCGTACATACCCGTGGGGAAACGAATTGCATTTAAATGGAATACATCATTGCAATATTTGGCAGGGGGAATTTCCGTCGGTAAATAATGGAGATGACGGCTATATTGGCACAGCACCTGTTGATAGCTTTGAAGCAAATGACTTTGGTCTTTATAATATGTCAGGAAATGTATGGGAATGGTGTGAGGATATTTATAGTACTCAGTTTGCGAGAGAAGCTGTCTTACAGATGGAATCTAATGGGAGAGTAATAAAAGGTGGCTCCTATCTTTGCCATCATTCCTATTGCAATCGGTATCGAATCTCAGCTAGAACCTTTAATACAGCAAATAGCACTACTGGGCATATGGGATTTAGATGTGCAGCAAATAATTAATTTCTAAGGGGGACTGTCCCCCTTAGCGGAATATATATAAAAATGAATGGATTTTTCTACTAAATAGAACATGGATTTACACCATTCTTTTCATTTAAACTTATAGGAAAAGAATCATCTATGTCCTGTTCATTATAATAATTATGGAAGCGCTTAAAGTAGAGGGTGGTAATTGAGCTAAAGATACATGAAAGTTTAAGAAAGATAGGCTTTTGTGGACGATATTTAAACAAGCTAAACTGAAGATAATGAATTGAATATACGTTTGTTGATAGCTCTATGTGATGATATGAAATCAAAGCTCTCACAACATCATATCAATGCGTATTTGGCAAGTACAGTAGCATGAAAATAGTAGGGGAGGGAAGAAACATGACAAATGGAGCACTAAAACAAATAGATAAAAGAATACCAGAATATGGAGCTTATAGCAGACAACCAGCAGAAATATGGGAATTTTCCAATGTGACAGGAAATGGGGAGCTTGGGGCAATGCATTTTGGTACACCACATAAAGAAACAGTTATCGTTAATCATGCCGAATTATTTTTACCACTCGGTTCAACAGAGGAAATTCCTAATATGGCACCTTTTTTAGAAGAGGTTCGCAAGCTAAGTAAGACAAAGGGCTATATTACCTCACATGAATATTTCATTCGTGAAGGTGAAAAATTAGGGCATACAATTGTTGATACAGATCCCTTTCATCCAGGAATATTCCTAACGATTGAACAACCATCGATAGGTGCAGTAACAGATTATCTTCGCAATGTTAATTTTGCCACTGGTGAAGTATCGACATCATGGAATGAAGGGAGCCAGCATTTTAGACGATGTCTTT
The DNA here is from genome assembly GCA_031180805.1 of Bacillus sp. (in: firmicutes). Lineage (GTDB taxonomy): Bacteria > Bacillota > Bacilli > Bacillales > Bacillaceae > Metabacillus. Next base: position 87,107 of record JAPSLL010000003.1, on the reverse strand, counting down.
TTGCATCACGTTCAGATGGAGCAATAATGATGTCCATCTCCTCTAGTGATACTATTCCTGAGCTTTGCCTATCAGTTGAAAAAATCGACCACCAATTAATTGAAGCTACCTATAGCGTTGAGGATACAACAATTAAAGGGCTCCACACGTATAAACATGGTAACAATGGATATGAGAGCTTTGTCGAGATTGTTTGTCATGATGGTGATATTTCAAGTGATGAGCAGGGGATAACGATTAGAAATACGAAGGAAGTTTTACTTTTTATAAAGATTATTCCATTTGAACATATTGATAAGACACTATTAAATTCGAAGCAGCTCTTTCCGATTGAAAAAAGCTATCTACAGCTACTGAACAGGCATCAAGAAATTCATGGTGAAATGTTTCATCGTGTTGCGATCGATTTAAACGGTGGAAATCGGCGTTATTGGAGCTCAGAAGAATTGTTTGAAGAAGTACGGAAGACGAATCAGCTATCTCCAGCGTTAGTAGAAAAAATGTTCCATGCGGGAAGATATATGTTTATTTCAAGCTCAGGACTGCGACCACCTAATTTACAAGGGATTTGGACGGGAACGTGGAAGCCATCCTGGTCTTCTGACTATACATTAGATACAAATCTTCAATTATCAATGGCATCGGTGTTTAGTGGGAATATGCTCGAAGGATTTAAACCATACGTTACATTATTGGAACGATATATGGACGATTTCAGATACAATGCAAAAAGAATGTTTGGCTGTCGTGGGATTTTATCAGGAGTTCGCGCTTCATCTAGTGGGAAACATCTTCATTGGGGAGATTCAAGCTGGGGAGACCGCGAATGTGACACCTTTTTTGGTGCCTTTTGGACATGTGGTGCAGGCTGGCTAGCACATTTTTTATATGAGTATTATTTATATACTGACGACAAGCTATTTTTACAAAATCATGTCGTACCTTACTTAAAGGAGGTTGTGCTCTTTTATGAAGACTTCCTTTATTTTGATGAAGCTGGGAAATATGTATTTAATCCGTCATATTCTGCTGAAAATGGAATCGCTGCGAATAGTACACAGGATATTGCAGTTGCCAAAGAGGTACTAACAAATCTTATTTCAGCATGTAAGGAGCTTAACATCGACAATGAGCAAATTCCGAAATGGGAGAAAATGCTTGAGCAATTACCTCCATATTTAATCAATGAAGAGGGGGCATTAAAAGAATGGGCTGTTTGGGAGCATGGTGAAAATTATAACCATAGACATTATGCTCATCTTTATCCGATCTTTCAAAGCTATGAGTTTTCAGAAGAGAAGACACCTGAGCTTTGGGAGGCATCAAAGGTTGCTTTAGAGAAGAAACTCGAGCATTGGCTCTACAATCCGCATACAGATACATCCTCACATGGACGCATGCATGCTGGGTTATCAGCTGCAAGGTTTGGAATGGGGGACACAGTCTGGGATATTTTACGAATGATGGCAGCTGGTGGTGCAATCTATCCGAGCATGATGACTGCTCATTATGATCATTATCATGTGTTTAATGTTGATGCTAATGGGGCGATACCTGAATTAATTCATCATTTGCTTTTATTTTCATTCCAGGGAAGATTGGACGTATTACCAGCTTTACCAAATGCGCTTATGCAGGGAAAGATTAATGGAACTTTATGTCGCGGCCAAATTTATGTTAATGAACTTGCATGGGATTTGCAAGAGGAAAAGAAAATTGACCTAACGATTACGTCTAAAAAGGATCAGGACCTTTTTATAAGAATAAAAAGAAATGAGCGATGGAACCTTATAGCAACGGAGCAAGCCTTTGAAGCTGAGGCTGGCTGGAAAGTATCGCTTATTAAAAATAAACAAACACGTTTAACCTGGATCAAAGAGGAGTAAAGGCGAAAATTTACAGCTAAAGGTGGACATTCTATGGAAACGAACGGCTTGATGGGAGGATTTTATAAATTTTCTGTTGTATTTACACGGTTAGTATTATTAAATATCATTTGGCTCATTTTTAATTTTCCAATCGTCTATCTTGTTCTTAGTTTAGTAGGCAGTGATTTTACTAATCTGCAAACAAGTGGAATGTTAATCGGAATTTTAACCCCTTTTGTATTCTTCCCTGCAACCTCTGCGATGTATGGGATAGCTAGAAAGTGGGTTATGGGTGAGGGAGATATTTCAATTGTTCGTTCCTTTATGAAATATTACAAGGAAAACTATAAAAGAAGTGTTCTTGGAGGAATCGTTTTTGTCTTATTCTGGAGCGGATGGGCTGCGAATTATTTGTTGTTTTTCGAGCAGCAATCAACTCTTTTTATCGTAATCTTTATTGTGATAACTGCATTCTTTTTTACATGGAACGCATATTTTTTCTCATATATCGTTCATTTTGAGATGAAGTTTATTCCGTCATTAAAAAACTCATTTATCCTTACAGTTGGAAATCCATTTTCAACCGCAGGAGTTGCACTTATTAGTGGTGGAATTATTTATTTAAGCTTAAGCTTTACCTTTATTCTTCCATTGTGCATTGGATCGTTAAGTGCTTATTTTACATTCTTATATTTTCATAAGGTGATTCAAAAAACGATGAAAGTGTTAGAGATGATGGATCAAAGGTTAAGCCTAAGTCAACATGAAGAAGCTGTAGAGTAGTGAAAATAAAGTGGAAAGCAAAAAAGCACTGTCAACGCAGTGCTTTTTTGAGCCTTTGGAAATGAAATATATAAGAGCAAAATGTAGCTCACCTGCTTGAATGGTGCTAGCAGTTCTATCCTATTATAATCTTTAGTAGCTAGATTGATAAATTCCTTCCTGCTTCAATAGGTTAAGAGCAATATTAGTTGCGGAGCTTCCGCCTGCTTGTTTATTCCCTTTTATATGAACAGCGAAGAAATACGTATTATCAGAGGTTTCAACGTAGCCTATAAACCACCCATCTATATGTTCACCATTCACAATAGATGTTCCCGTTTTTCCTGATAAAACATCTCCGTTTGCCTTATTTAACGTGATCGAATCCTTTACCGTTTGCAGATTTTTTTCATTAAAATTAAACGTATTATGGTAAAACTTACGCAATAGATCGACTTGCTCAACAGGCGATATTTTCAATGTGCCATCAAGCCAAAAATTAGTAACTGAACTTGTAAAGTTTTCGTTTCCATAGTCCAATTTATCAAGGAAGCTATAGACTTTCTTTTTTCCAACCTGCTTGTCAAGCGTTTGAAAATACCATGAGGTTGATCGCTCCATAGCAGTAAATAAATCCTGATCTTGATTCCATTCCTCATACTGATAAGAAGTTCCATCCCATTGCAATTTAGTATCATCTCTCGCAATAACTCCAGTTTCTAAAGCTAATAAGGCACTGTAAATTTTATATGTTGAATTCGGTGTGAACCTTGTCGTACTCTCTGCTTTATTGTGAATCGTGTACGTATCCTTGTTCGAATCGTATAAAACAACTCCTCCGGTAAATTCGCCAAAAAGATTAGTATAATCCTTGTAAATAACATTTGTTTTCGTAAATGCATGATGCTCCTTATTTATAGCAAGAACCGATAAGGAAGGAATGCTCATTACGATAATTGCTAGTACAAGGATGAAGATGAGAGCACTTTTTAGTTTAAGAATTTGTGACTCTGCTTTGAAATTGACGATATTTACGATGCGCTTTTTTATTTGTTTATATGAACTGCTCATTTCTGATGCAGCCAGCAAGGAAGATGATTGCTGCGGGAGGGAAGCAAATTTTAAAATGACCTCTCCATATTTATATTGTGTTTGATTATCTAACGATTTTAAGACAGAATAGTCACAATGAATTTCCATCTCGATTTTCACTTCTTTTAAAAAATACCATACAAGTGGATTAAACCAATAGACAGCTTTTAATAGACAGATAAAATAGTTTACCAGCATGTCGCGATGCTTACAATGAAATAGCTCATGAAGCAAAATACATTTCAGCTCATCAGAAGAAAGCGAAGAGCTATGCTTTGGTAAAACGATATAAGGTCGGACTAATCCAAAGGTTAATGGTGAGTGAATCAATGAGGAATATCCAAGAGTAACGTTTTTGTTAAAGCGAATTTCCTGCTTACATTCTTCAAAAATGGCAGATAACGCCTTATTGTTCACTTGTTGTAACTCTTTTTTTATGTAGTGGATTTTTCGATTGCTATAAAAGAGAGCGAATAACATGACGCCTATTCCAATAACCCAGATGATAAAAAAAATAGAATCGAAAATTTGGAAAGGAGATTCGTTAATTGTCAACGAAAAGTCCTGAAGCCAATTCGTATTATTACTAGCAGCTTGAGCTGTACTTTCTGACCCAGCATATCCAGATAAACGAGAAGGACTTGTTTTTATCCATGAAAAAAGGCTGTCTACATGAAATAGCTTAAAGGGAAGAAAAGGAATAAGCAGTATGAACAAGGAAAGAACACTAATGGAATATTGTGCTCTAACTGTTATTTGGCTTTTCCCGAATTTTTTAATGAATAGGATAATGCCAAAAATGATCGACAATAGAATATTACTAATAAAAAAGAGGGTAAAGAAAGAATCGCCCATGTTATTCCTGCTTTCTGTTTTTACGTTCTTCTAAAATTTGATATAATTCATTAATTTCATCATCTGATAGCTTATCATTTTCTAAAAAGTTCAAAACCATTGAATTAAGAGCACCATTGTAAAAACGATTTAAAAAGCTTCGACTTTCTACCTCTACATAATCACTTTCAGCTACATTTGGTGTATAAACAAAAACCCGACCTTCCTTATGATGATTTAATGCTCCTTTTTTAATTAATCTAAGCAGCATTGTTTGGATTGTTTTTGGGCTCCATTTACTTGTTTTTGATAGCTTTTCAATTACTTCATTCGTATTAATTGACGGGTGCTTCCATATTACTTTCATCACTTCTAATTCTGCTTCTGAGATTTGCGGTAAATTCTTCATATCAACCATCCTAAACTTACAAATGTAATAATTTCATTATATCGGTCGGAAATCGTGTAGTCAACGGCATAACCATACTTTTAAAGCTCTCATAAAAAAATAAAACTTACAAGTGTAGGAAATGGTATTGACTTTAAAACTTACACGTGTAATAATTTGAAAAATTACATCTGTAAGTTTTAGGGGTGAAGAAAAATAAACTACAGGGCTGTTTATTTTTCTCATGTCTTGCAAATAGGAGGTACCGTTAGTGAAGAAGAATAAGCTGTTTTTCATTCTGTTAATGTTAGCAATTTATATTGGATTAATGGTGGGCTGTTCAACTGAAAATAAACAAAGCGAACTGTTTGAACGCTTTTCTAATCGATTATCAGAGCAGGATTTTCAAGAGCTATATGCTTTATTAGCGGCTGAATCGAAAGACTACATAACAGAAGAAGAATTTGTTGCAAGATATACAACTATTTATTCAGGGATTGAAGCCAAGAATATTCGGGTAACAAAAGCGGATATCGATAGTGAAGAAAACATCATTTCCTTTTCGATAGAGATGGAAACCGCAGCAGGAAAAATAACTGTCTCAGATTATCGGCTTCCATTAAAAAAAGAGGAGGGGGAATGGAAAATTGTCTGGGATGAGAGCTTGATTTTTCCAGCTATGAAGCAAGAGGATAAGGTTAAGGTAAGTAGTTTAAAAGCAATAAGAGGCAGTATTCTAGATCGAAATGGGATACCGCTTGCTATGGATGGAGATGTCAAAACAGTTGGAATTAATCCAGCAGTATTTGATGAAAGCAATCGTGAAAAGAAGATTACGGATTTGGCAGCTATTTTAGATATTAGTGAGGAATATATTACGAAAAAACTAAAGGAGAATGCAAATCCGAATTATTTTGTTCCAATTGTTGATCTTCTAGTACAAGACGAAAGGTTAATAAAGCTTGAGCAAAGACGGAGTGAAGGAATTTTTGTCAATGATAAGGCATCAAGAGTGTATGTAAACCAGGAAGCCTTTGGCAGACTTGTTGGCTACGTTGGACATATTACTGCTGAGGAATTGGAAAAGAACAAGGATAAGGGATATAAAAATACAACTCTTATCGGAAAAGCAGGACTTGAGCAGGTTTACGAGGATAGTTTAAGAGGAATTGATGGCCTTGAAATATATATTGAACGAAATGGTGAAAAGATCGAAACGATTGCAAAGCAAGCTCCAAAAAACGGGCAGGACATTAAGTTAACAATTGACTCTAACCTACAATCGACGATTTATGAGCATATGGATGGTGAAAAAGGATCAGCAGCTGCTGTTCATCCAAAAACAGGAGAGGTTCTTGCCCTTGTAAGTTCACCTTCCTATAACTCGAACAAGTATACAACCTATGTAACAAGAGAAGAGCAAAAAAGGCGTGAAGCAATTGAGTATGCAGATGAAGCGAACCGCTTTAGCAAGCTGTATTCACCAGGTTCTGTGTTTAAGCTAATTACTGCAGCAGCAGGGCTCGAAAAAGGAATGATTGATCCTAATCAACAAATATCAATTCAAGGGCGATCATGGCAAAAGGATCGTTCCTGGGGAAACTATAGCATTACGCGTGTTAATAGTCAGTCATCTGTCAATCTAAAAAATGCCGTAAAGTACTCCGACAATATTTACTTTGCAATGAGTGCACTTCAATTAGGGAGCGAACCGTTTATATCGGGTGCGAAAAAGTTTGGCATTGGTGAGGAATTGGAAATAGGTTATCCGTTAAGCAAAAGTCAAATTTCAAACAATGGAAAACTTGATGGTGAAATTCTTCTGGCAGATTCAGGATATGGCCAGGGAGAAGTGATGGTAACATCATTAAATATTGCGCTCATCTACAGTGCTTTATCAAATGATGGCAATATTATGGCACCATCACTCATTCAACAAGAAAGTGGGACAGGGGGAATTTGGAAGGAGTCTGCCATTTCGGCTAAACATCTTCCAATGTTACAGCAGGCATTTTCTGCTGTTATACAAGAATCAGGTGGGACAGCAAATACTGCGAATATTTCTGGTGTAAGCCTAGCCGGAAAAACAGGAACAGCAGAAATCAAAGCATCCCAGGATGATGAAAACGGTAGTGAAAATGGCTGGTTCGTTGCGACAGATATCGATTCATCTACAATATCGTTGGCCATCGTCCTTGAGGATGTAAAAGAAAAAGGCGGCAGCAGTGCAGCGGTACCAGTAGGTAAGGAAGCGCTGGTGGAATACTTTAAATGAAATTCCTATAAGGCCGTTATATTTCGCAAGAAACAAGCTTGAAAGGATGTTAATTGGAGGGAACACATTTGACAGAACAAACACATGGATCTGAAACTCGTAAATTAATAAAAACAAGATTTGTACGAATCAATGTTTTCTTTTTTCTCATATTTTTGCTTTTCATAGCACTTATTGTTCGGTTAGGATTTGTTCAAATTGTTCAGGGGGAGGAGTTTTCAAAGGAAGCATCAAAGACTGAGGCAGCTTATGCAACTCTCCCGGCACCTAGAGGAAAAATGGTTGACCGTTATAATCGTGTCGTTGTCGATAATCAAAGTGTTCCTGCAATTACCTATACAGTTGATAAGGCAACAAAGACTGAAGATAAAATCAACACTGCCAAAAGGCTTGCAGAATTTCTTAGCTTTGAGCCGGAATTTTTAAAGAAAGAGTTAAAAGAACGTGATATAAGAGATTATTGGTTAGCAACAAACGCTGAAAAAGCTAAGAAGCTTCTTTCTAAAAAGGAAATAGAGCTTGAGCCAGCACAAACCTATAAGCTCCAAGTTGAAAGAGTACAAGAAACAGAGATAACAAAAATAAAAGAAAATTTAGAACAGCAGGAGCTTGCATATATATACAAGCGTTTCTCGTCAGGATATCAATATGAACCGCAAATTGTAAAATCAACAAGCTTAACAGAAGAGGAAGTTGCAACTGTTGCTGAGCATTTGGAGGAATTACCAGGAATCGATGTAATTACTGATTGGGATCGAACTTATCCATATGAAGAGTATTTACAGTCGATCTTTGGTGGTTTAACGACACCTGAGCAAGGTATTCTTCAATCACGAGAGGATTATTATGTAGCAAGAGGCTATGCGAGAAATGATCGTGTTGGTAAAAGTTATTTAGAGTACCAATACGAGGATTACTTAAATCCACGGAAAGCAAAAATAGAATACATTTCTGATAACACAGGGAAGATTGTTTCTAAAAAAGTGATTGATGAAGGACAAAGGGGTCATGATTTAAAGCTTTCATTTGATATGGAGCTGCAAATAGCGGTGGAAAAGATTGTAGAGGAAGAGCTACTAATGGCAAGTGGTAGTCATAAATTAATGGATCGTGCATTTGTCGTCATGATGGATCCGTCCAAAGGTGACGTGTTGGCAATGGTAGGTAAACAGCTTGACCCGAAAAATCGTAGCAATGTCCTTGATTTTGCATATGGTGCATTTTCAACACAATATGAAGCTGGTTCAACTGTAAAAGGTGCAACAGTTCTTTCAGGCTACCAGGATGGAATGCCACATGGACAAATATTTTATGATGCACCGATTTATTTAAAAGGAACACCAGAGAAGAAATCCTTTAGTGCATATCCATTAGGATTAATGACAGATTTAACCGCATTGCAGGAATCCTCAAACGTATACATGTTCTTTGTCGCGATGAAAATTGCTGATATCACATATGTGAAAAATGGACCATTTAATGCTAATTTAGAAGATTTTCAAAAACTAAGAAATTATTTTGCCCAATTTGGCTTAGGTGTCCAAACGGGTATTGATTTACCACAGGAATCATCTGGCTTGCAAAACCCACCAGATGAAGCAGGGAAGCTTTTAGATATTTCGATTGGACAATTTGACACTTATACTCCATTGCAATTAGCACAATATGTCTCTGTTATCGCAAACGGTGGTTCACGTATTCAGCCGCGAATTGTTACAAGCATACATGAACCTAGTGAAGATTCAGAGCTTGGACCAATTGCTGTTAACATAGAAGCGAAAATATTAAACAGAGTAAATAATACAGCAAGCGATATCGAGCGAGTTCGCCAAGGATTTAAGCTTGTCGTTACATCTGGGACAGCCCAAGGGAAATTTTCTCATGATGTCGCTGGAAAAACAGGTACTTCTGAGACCGCGTATTATGGAGTAAATCGAAAGTATTGGGGCGTGGAGACAAATAATTTAAACTTTGTCGGCTACTATCCATCTACAAATCCAGATATTGCATTTAGTGTCGTCGTTCCATGGGCTAGTAATGATAGTGATCCAATCAATAAAAGAATTGCGAATCGAGTAGTTGAAGCATATGTTGACTTACAAAAAAATTATGCGACAAATCAAGACTAATATCCAAATAACTCAGAAAATTGCAAGGGCGTAGAAAATGAATAAAGTGTTTCGTCTTCGCGTGCTTTCTTAATAAGGGAAAGTTAATGTAATATCAAGGAAAGTTATATATAATTGCGTAAGATGAAATTAGTGACTTTTTACAAAAAGAGGCGAAATCCGAATGATAAGGACCTTATTGATATTACTAACCCTAATACTCATTGGGGGTTGCTCATACAAAGAAGATGAAACAAATGACATTTACCTTATACCTAATGGCTTTGAAGGATCTATTTTAGTGCTATATGATGTTCCGAACCAACCTGCATTAAAAAAGAAGGAAAATATACAGTAGTGCCTATAAAACTTAAAAATTTAGATGCATTGGATGATACTGACATTCAACAATATGGTATTTATCTTACTTCTACAAAAGATACGAAATCTGATACTGTGAACAATAAATATTATTATATAGATGAAAAAGGAAATAGAACGGCAATTGACGAACAATGTACTCACGTAATGGGGAATGGGAGCTTCACTGGAGAAAGTGGGAAGGAAATTCAGTATCAGGAAATTCAAATAACAAATAGTCATTGCAGTGAGGCATTCTTCCTTGATGGAGAAGAGGATTATTATACTCAAATAAAGGAAGTAAAAGGATATTGGATGAATAACTTAGAAGAGGAATTGAAGCATTAACGTTATAGTTGAACAACTCAATATACTAAAATGAAGAAAACTCGCCATATTTTTTACGGTGAGTTTTTCGTTTTATATATCAATTGTTATGTCAAAATGTTTGCCATTTTTTTGTTCACCTTACTCCTAATCGGATAGCATTAGTGAATTTTATTAAACCTGAAAAAATGACCTGATTTTTCAGCTAATTCATTAGGTTTGAAAACGCTTCAACACCTCGTAGAATAGAAGTATTCACATTACGTAGAAAAGAGGTAGATTGATGAGCTCAACGACGAAAACCTACTTATTTCAAAATCCGGCGATGCCGTTAGAGGATCGACTCGAGGATTTGGTTTCACGATTAACGTTAACAGAAAAAATAAATTTAATGTGTCAATATCAAGACGAAATTCCCCGGTTAGGAATAAGGAAATATAAGCATGGTACAGAAGGTGCTCACGGAGTAGCTTGGCTTGGAAAAGCAACGGTCTTCCCGCAAAATATTGGACTTGGCTGTACATGGGATGAGGAATTAATGAAGGAAATCGGTCAGGTCATTGCCGATGAAGCACGAATTTATAACCAAAAGGATCCAGAAAAAAATGGGCTTACGATTTGGGCACCAACCGTTGATATGGAAAGGGATCCTAGATGGGGAAGAACGGAAGAAGCGTATGGCGAGGACCCATATCTTACTGGGAAGCTAACAACAGAATTTATTAAAGGACTTCAAGGTGATCATCCAACCTATTTAAAAGCAGCTGCAACGTTAAAGCATTTTCTAGGAAATAATAATGAAGTTGATCGTGGGGAATGCTCCGCAAGCATTGATCCGAGAAATATGCGTGAATATTATTTAAAGGCTTTTGAAAGACAAATTAAAGAAGGTAAGGTTCAATCCATTATGACCGCCTATAATGCGGTAAATGGCACTTTATGTAATATGAATCCTGATGTAAATGATATTATTAAGCAGGAATGGGGCATGGATGGCTTTGTTGTGAGTGATGCTGGAGATGTTTTAGGTTCTGTAAACGAACATAAATATGTTGAGTCATATGCAGAAGCTGTCGCATTATCGATTAAAAACGGAATTGACAGTATTACAGATGATCAAGAGATTTCGTTACGGGCGATTAAGGATGCACTTGAGCAAGGATTGCTTGATGAAGCTGATCTCGATACTGCTCTAAAAAATACGTTTCGCGTCCGTTTTCGCCTTGGAGAATTTGATCCAGCAGACAAAAACCCTTATTCAAACATTCCAGAGGATAAGCTTTGCTCACCTGAAAATAGTAGGCTTTCATTACAAGCAGCAAGAAAATCAATCGTTCTATTGAAGAATGAGCAAAATGTATTACCATTAAAAACGAAGAAAGTGGCAGTTATCGGACCACTTGCTAAAGAGGTTCTTACCGATTGGTATAGTGGTACACCTCCATATACAGTTTCACCTTTAAAAGGAATTACCAAGAAGGTACAGGGAGACGTCATTTTTACAGATGGATGTGACAGAATTAAGCTTCGTTCAGCTACAACAGGAAAATATATTCAAGTAGAAGAGCATTCTCTCCATGTAAAACTAGGTGAGCCAGCAAATAATGCCTTAAGTATCTTTACACATAAAAATTGGGGATGGGGCAGTGAAACAATCCAGTCTGAGCACAACGAGAAATTTGTGACAGTTGACGAGCATGGAAGATTAACCGCAAGCTCTTTAGAAGCTAAGGGCTGGTTTGTAAAAGAAGTATTCAGTATGAATGAACGAAAAAACAATCAAATTCACTTATCATCCTGGGATCAGCAACCGATTGGAATTGATGAAAATGGCTACTTGACTGTCTGTGAGATGGAGAAGGATTATTTCATTAAGGAAGTCGTTGAAAGTGGAATTGAAAGAGCTGTGGAAGCAGCAAAACAAGCAGAGACTGCAGTTCTTTTTGTTGGAAATAATCCGTTTATAAACGGTAAGGAATGCATTGATCGACCGAATTTAAATTTACCACCTGATCAAGAAAAGCTAATTCAGGAAGTTTTAAAGGTAAATCCTAACACAGTCGTTGTCATTGTTGGAAGCTATCCATTTTCAATTAATTGGATAAAACAAAATGTGCCAGCAGTTCTTTATTCCTCACACGGTGGCCAGGAGCATGGGCAAGCGATCGCTGATGTTTTGTTTGGAGAATATAATCCTGCAGGAAGATTAAATATGACATGGTATCAATCTGCCGGACAGCTCCCAGATATAATGGATTACGATATTATTAAGGGAGAAAGAACCTATCAATACTTTAGAGGGAATGTTTTATACCCGTTTGGACATGGATTATCGTATACAAGCTTCGATTATCAAAATCTCATAATAAATGATACAGATAAAGAAAAAATCAAAATTTCAGCAACGATTGCGAATATAGGTGAGGTAGATGGTGAAGAAGTTATTCAAATGTATATAGGCTGTAAAACATCACGCGTTAAACGGCCAATTAAAACATTAAAAGGCTTTAAACGTGTCTACCTTAAAAAGGGGGAAAGGAAGGAAATTACCTTTGAATTAAACCGAGAAGAGCTTGCCTATTGGGATGTTACAAGAGAGCGCTATTGTATTGAAAAAGGAAAATATTCGATCATGATCGGAGCATCCTCTGAAGCGATTCATTTAGAGACTGAAATCGAAATCGATGGAGAAGTGATTCCACCGAGAAATATTGCTCAAAAGGTAAAGGCAATAAATTACGATGATTATCATCAAATATATTTAGATGAATGTAAGGATGGCGGTACAAGTATTCGAAATAAAAAGGATGCTAGCTGGATTGCCTTTCACCAAGTTAACTGGGATCAATCATTTCAAACCTTTACAGCGCGAGTTGCTAATGGTGGTCAAAAGGCTTGTTTAGAAGTAAGAGCTAATACAGAAGATGGTCCTGTTATTAGTATATGTGAGATTCCACAAACGGGCGGATTCCAAGCATGGACAACTGTTGAACAATCTATTACAAAAGGAATGGATGTTAAAAATATATTTATAGTTTTTAAGGGAAGCATTCAATTAAGCTGGTTCCAATTCTTATAAAATAGTACGAGACTGACCGATATATGACTGATAAACCTGATTGTCCAATGAGGGGGTATTTGTCAGGTCAGTCTCTTTTTAGTAGCAGGCTATGTAAAAGGTTATTGTTCATTTTTATTCACTAGTGATTGAGCGGATTACATGAAACTCCTGCATAGAGAAGCTCGTCAATGGGAGAGCCCCCAGGCTTGCAAGGCTCCAGACCGGCCTGCGGCGAATGCCTGAAGTGGAAATCAACAACCAAGTTTAGCAGAGCCTAGTAGAAACAGCTCCTTTCACTAATTTTGACATGAAAATGTGTAAAATATCATACAATAACTTTTTTTAATGAAGGAGGGTATCTAAGATATAATAATATTAATACATCTATTTGAAAGCGCTTACTATAAAGGGGTCCATATTTGTGAAAAAAAATCTTGCTACAGTAGTGATGAAAACAATTAATAGTATGAAATTACGTGACAAGCTTATGCTGACATTTATTGCTGTTGTGTTTATTCCTATCATGGTTGTCGGGATATTTTTAACCTATGAATTAAGAGGCAATGCCGTAAAGGATGCGATTGAACAATCTAAAATGAATGTTGAGCGTGTGAAAAAACGAACAGCTGAAGTTTTAAATGTACCAATCTATATTTCTAATAATCTTCAATTTGATCAAAAGCTAAGCAGTCTTGCAAATGGTTCATACAATACGACCTTTGAGGTTGTTGATGCATTTTTGGAGTATCAAGCCTTTGATTATTATCTCCATTATTATCCAGAGGTTGAAAATATTAAGCTATATATAAGTAATCCAACGTTAATTAGTAATTGGGAAATCATTCCGATAAATGAACAAGTAAGAGGCTTCCATTGGTATAGTAAATCAACTGAAGATCCAGCATATAATCGTTGGTACTATCTTGAAGATGAAACGAAGAATAATAGGCAGTATTTAAGTTTAGTAAGAAGGATTAATTTTTTAGATTATAAAACATATGGGATTTTAGTTATGACAGTCAATCAACGTCAGCTTAATATGATTCTTCAACAGGAGCCATTTTTAACAATGATAGTCGATGAAAGCAATTATATTATCTCTGCAAATCAAACAGAACTTATTGGGAAAAGCATGTATGAAATTATCGACCCAATGCATTCGATTTCCGATGAACCAACGATTATTGAGGGAGACATTGATGGAGAGCCCTCACAAATAATTATTGATAGCTTACAGCCTGAAATGAGTCAAAACCATCTTAAAATCATTTCTATTGTGACGGATAAACATATCGTAAAGCATGCTAATCGCCTAAGCTTGCTTGGAATTGTCGTCACATTCGCAGGTATCGTATTCGCAATAGTTTTAATAGCTGCCGTCTCCTGGCTGTTATCAAAGCGTTTATCAAATTTAAGTCAAAATTTAGATCGGGTCTCAAAAGGGGATTTAACTGCAAGAATTGTTGTTGATGGTGATGATGAGATCGGGCAATTGTCAAAGCAATTTAATCAGATGGTTGAAAATATTCATCAATTAATCGAGCAGGTACAGGATGCGACACAGCAACGAAATTTGCTTGAAATCAGTCAGAAGGAGATAAAGCTGAAAATGATGGCAAGTCAAATTAATCCTCATTTCCTATTTAATACACTTGAGTCGATTCGCATGAAGTCGTATATGAAGGGGGAAAAGGAAATTGCCATGGTTGTTAAGCAACTAGGTAAATTAATGAGAAAAAGCCTTGAGGTAGGTGGGAATACCATTCCGTTAAGTAGTGAAATCGAAATGGTTTGCTGCTATTTAGAAATACAAAAGTTTAGATATGAAAACCGCTTGCATTATGAATTAGCGATTGATCCACTTTCTGAAAACATCCAAATTTATCCGCTCATCATTCAGCCTTTAGTTGAAAATGCAGTTATTCATGGGTTAGAGGATAAAGAAGATGGTGGAACAGTTTATATAACAACTAGCCTTACAGATACTGAGCTGACTGTCATTGTTGAAGATAATGGCTGTGGAATTAGTCAGGAAAAGTTAGCGAGTATTAATGAAATGCTAAATAATCCAAATGAATTAGATGGAAATCGGATCGGTCTTCTAAATGTTCATAATCGATTACGGCTATCATACGGAGAGGATAGTGGCTTGAGAATTTCAAGTATTGAGGGAAAAGGAACAAAAATTATATTTACGATACCGCGGGGGGATGGACATGTATAAAGTGGTCATTGTAGATGATGAACCGATGATTAGAAAAGGGTTAAGAGCAATTTTACCTTGGAATGAATTAGGCTTTGAGGTAGTCGATATCGCCAAAAACGGACGAGATGGCTATGAAAAATATCAACAGCATTTACCAAATTTAATGATTGTTGATATTAAAATGCCAGAAATGAATGGGATCACATTACTTGAAAAAATAAGAGAGGAAAATGAATCCATTCATTTCATTATTTTAAGCGGATATGCTGAATTTGATTATGCTAAAAAAGCAATAGGCTGTAAATGTGATGGTTTTTTATTAAAGCCATTAGATGAGGAGGAACTAATTACACATTTAAAGGAAATTTTTCAAAAGCTACAAAATGAAAAACAGCTTTATCATTTGTTGAACGAGGACAAGGAAAAAATGCGTGAGGAATTCATGCGAAAGCTCGTCCTCGCGAAACATAACGATATTGGAGAAGATGTAGAGAGGCTGGCAGATTACTATCAGGTAAGTTCTGATACGTACCAAACGGCGATTCTTTCTATAAACGATGAGGAAATAAGCGCAAAGGTAAAGAGCATTGTAGAAGCATCAAAGCGAGGATTTGTTATTGAAAAAAATGAATATTTGATCCTATTTTTTCTAGAGGATTTCCTCTCAAAGCATAGAACAAATATATCTTTTCATCAGCTTATTCTATTAATAAAGGAACAGCAATTATATGCTGCAATCGGGGATGCGGTCTATCGAATCGAAGACATTCCCCATTCATATCAGTCTGCACTAGCGATATTTGAAAGGAAATTTTTCTACCCAAAAGGAAAGCTGCTATCAAGCAAGGAGCTTAAGGCTACATTCCAAGTAAATGATGAGCAAGGTACTAAAATCTCAATCGATTCATATGTTGAGCGTTTATACTATTCGATGGATATCGTTAATATGGCGGCATGTGAAAAAATTACAAATGAACTTTTTGAAGAGTTAAGCCATCACGATAATAGTGAACTGGACGTGAAAAAAATAATTTTTCACATATATACAAACACAATCAATAAGCTGCTCCTTGCCAATCCGGATTTGAAATCCTTACATTCATTTATAACGAGTGCAGGAGATCTATTTGAGATGCAAAGCATTCCATGTATAAAGCAATACTTCCTTAAACAAATAAAACAAATTCTCTCTATGCTAGATAATGGAGAGACAGATGTTACATTAAAGAAACTAATTGATTTAATCCATAAGGAATATAATCAGAGCTTACGTTTGGAAACATTAGCTGATGTTTTCAATTATAATAGCGCTTATTTAGGTAAGCTTTTTAAAAGCTATACAGGGGAATATTTTAATACGTACTTAGATAAGGTAAGGATTGAAAATGGAAAAAAACTATTAGAAAAGGGCTATAAAGTATATGAAGTTGCTGAAAAGGTTGGCTATGCTAATGTCGATTATTTTCATCGGAAATTTAAAAAATATGTTGGTGTTTCACCTTCATCATTTCGCAAAGAAGGGTGAGGGGAGTTCCTAAAATGGTTTGACTTTAAAAAAATAGGATGGAAATTGGGTCTGATCCTTCGACTATAGGTCAGGCTCTTTTTTGTAGGCTATGTTATTGATTATTGTTGATTTATAAGCACTTTACCGATTGGTATGGAAATTTAGATTCCTGCTTAGAGAACCGTGTTAAAGGCCCCACAGGCGCGAGGAGTCTTAAGGGCCGCCCACGGAAAGCGAATGCATGCAGTGGATAATCAGCAACAAAGTTTCAGAGCCTTTTGGCGAAAAAATAACGCAGTCTTTACCTAAAGATTATACGTGAGTGATGGTAAGCATCATCATGTCGATAATCGGATACACGTTGAAAAGCTAATTATTAATCTATAATTTTGACCTGATTTCTCTAAAAATCTATCATGTATTGAAATTAGCAAAACTTAGCTATCATAAAAGTACAGATATGGAGGGGGGATAACGTGGAAGTCATAAAAGAGAAAGCGCATTCAGAGATTGTAACACCAAAGAAGAAAAGAAGCTTTTGGCGGATGTTTAAGCAGCAAAAATATTTATATTTAATGTCATTGCCCTTTGTCATATGGGTGATTGTCTTTCATTATTTTCCGCTATGGGGCTGGACAATGGCGTTTCAAAATTATCGTCCAGGCTTAACGTTTTTTGAGCAGGAATGGGTTGGCTTTGAGCATTTTATTGCTTTATTCCAGGATGAGCGGTTTTATCTCGTATTACGAAATACCCTTGCGATGAGTATCATGGGATTACTTTTAGGATTTACAGTGCCGATACTATTTGCAGTACTATTAAATGAAGTTAGAAAAAAGGCGTTTAAAAGCATTGTTCAAACGGTCTCTTACTTACCGCATTTTGTGTCATGGGTAGTTGTAGCAGGTATTGTAACAAAAATGCTTTCAATCGATGGTGGAATTGTAAATCAGCTCCTTACATCAACAGGTCTAGTTGATGAACCAATTCAATTTATGACAAAGGGAGAATGGTTTTGGATTATTGTCACTTTGTCAGATTTATGGAAGGAAATGGGCTGGAACTCGATTATTTTCCTTGCAGCGATGGCTGGGATTGATCCGCAATTATACGAAGCGGCAAAGGTTGATGGAGCAAGCAGATGGAGACAAATCTGGCATATTACACTTCCAGGTATAAGACCAACGATTTTAGTTGTCCTTATTTTATCAATCGGTCATTTAATTACGATTGGTTTTGAAAAGCAATTTTTACTCGGTAATTCAACTGTTGTTGATTACTCAGAGGTTTTAGATTTATATGCGTTAAATTACGGGATTAATTTAGGCAGATTTTCTTACGGAACCGCGATTGGAATTTTTAATTCACTTGTCAGTATTATTCTACTTTTCCTGGCAAATGGAATATTCAAAAGGTTTACAAATCAAAGCGTAATGTAAGGGGGGAGTATAGACATGAAGCAAAAATCAACAATTACAGCAAAATGGGATGATCGAATCTTTGATACTTGTAATTACATTTTCCTAACTCTCGTGTTTATCGTTACGCTTTACCCCTTTTTAAATGTACTTGCAGTTTCTCTAAATGATTCAACAGATACAGTACGTGGTGGAATATACATCTGGCCACGAGAGTTTACACTTGATAATTATAAAGCGATTTTTGAATATGACTACTTAGTGACTGGATTTATTAATTCTGTTCTAAGAACTGTCATTGGAACAGCACTTGGAGTTTTATCCTCAGCGATGGTAGCCTTTACATTAAGCAGGGCAGATTTCCAAGGGAGAAAATTTGTTTCGACTATTCTTGTTTTAACATTATATTTCTCAGGTGGACTTATCCCAGGTTATATGCTGATGAGGGAGCTTTCATTAATCAATTCATTTTGGGTTTATGTCTTACCTGGAATGGTCAATGCATTTAATATCATTATTGTTCGTTCATTTATGGATGGACTCCCATATTCGTTACAGGAATCAGCAAAGATTGATGGGGCAAATGATTTCTCAATATTTTGGAGAATTGTTTTACCATTGTGTACGCCTGTATTAGCTACGATTGCTCTATTTGTTGCAGTTGGTCAATGGAATTCTTGGTTTGATACGTATCTTTATAATAGTTCAAATCCAAGCTTAACAACTTTACAATATGAGCTAATGAAAATTTTACAAAATACAACAATGGGTGCCGCCGATGTAAACCAATTCAGAGGTACAGCAGGGGAAGAAGTAGCAGCAAAGGTTTCACCTGAATCGATTAAAATGGCAATTTCAATGGTAACCATTATCCCTATTTTACTCGTTTATCCGTTTGTACAACGATTTTTTGTTCAAGGGATGACATTAGGTGCTGTAAAAAGCTAAGGTTCATGTGAGACAAGGTATGAGCAGGAGAAGAGGAGGTTCTAGGACCACCTCAAGCGTATCCTGCAACAGATATCAACACATGTTATGTTCGGTTAATCCAGGTATTCCTGTTAACAATAATAAAGGTATAGAGGGGAGAAATAACAATGAAAGGGAAATACACAAGAGTCACATTAAGCATGTTGTTAGCGCTCGTATTATTTCTAGCGGGCTGTAACAGCAATGAAAAAACAGTAAAAGAAGATACCAGCAGTAATTCTGACGAGCCTGTTACATTCACATTGTTTAGTGCTGATCCACATTCACAGTGGGATAATATGGAGAGCCCAGTTAGTAAAAAGGTAATTGAAGAAACTGGTGTAACCATTAATGCAGAATTTGATGTAAGTGGTGGTGAACAAAAAATTCCGCTAATGGCTGCTAGTGGTGAATATCCAGACTTTATCCTGCCAAAAGGCTCTGCCAGTACGTTAGTTGATGCAGGGGCATTTATTGACTTAACAGATTTAATTGATAAGCATGCTCCAAATTTAAAAAAGATATATGGAGAATATATTGATCGATTAAAATGGAGTAAGGAGGATCCGTCCATTTATATCCTGCCGACTTCTGCAGTTGATCATACGTATTGGGCACCAGGAAATGGCTTTATGCTTCAGCATGATGTTGTAAGTGATTTAGGCTACCCGGAAATTAGAACAGTAAAAGATTTTGAAAACGCAATCAAGGAATATATGAAAAAGAATCCAACAATCGATGGTCAGCCTACAGTTGGCTTATCCTTATTAGCTGATGACTGGAGAATCCAAATTTCAACAACAAATCCAGCGTTCTACGCAACAGGCGCTCCTGATGATGGAGAATTTTACATTAATCCAGAAACACATGAAGCGACAATGCATTATCGCCGTCCGGAAGAAAAAGAGTACTTTAGATGGTTAAATCATATGAATGATGAAGGATTGCTTGATCCTGAAAGCTTTGTCCAAAAATATGACCAATATTTAGCGAAGATTTCCTCAGGGCGAGTTCTTGGACTTATTGACACTGATTGGGAAGTAGCGGATGCACAACGCGCATTAAGAGAAGCAGGTAAGGAAGAAAGAATGCATGGTATGTATCCTGTAACCTTAACAGAAGAATATAAACACCATAACTTCCAAGATACTGGCTATCTCGGTGGCTGGGGAATTGGCATTAGCGTTGATTGTGAAGATCCAGTTCGTGCCATTAAGTTCCTAGACTTTTTAGCATCTGAGGAAGGGCAAATTTTGCAAAACTGGGGAATTGAAGGAGAAAACTACGAAATCGTTGATGGGAAACGTGTTATTCCTGAGGAAGAGATGAATGAACGGAATAATAATGCGAACTATGTAAAAGAAACGGGTGTCGGTGTATTAAAAGGCTTTGCTCCTTATTATGGTGATGGTGTCACTGATTCGACTGGTCAAACATATACAATTGCAAGCCCTGAGCAAATTAAAGATGCCTATACAGAAACGGAAAAAGAAGTATTAAAAAATTACGGTGTTGAAATGTGGAAGGATTTATATCCACAAAAAGAAGAATTTCCTGTTAAGGAATGGGGAGCAGCTTTCAATATTCCAGTTGAAGCAGGGTCAGATTTAGAGTTAATCATGCAAAAATGCTTAGATATTGTGAAAAAACGTATCCCAGAAGCAATCCTTGCAGAGCCAGATGATTTTGATAAAGTATGGGATAAATTTATGAAAGACTTAGAAAAGGCTGGAGTAGAAGATGCAGAAAAGGCTTATACGGATCTAGTAAAAGAACGCGTTGAGCTTTGGAATAAATAAATTAAATATGAAAAGAGGATGATATCCTCTCAGATTGAAGACAAAAGGTATTAGGGAATGAGCGTATTCCCTAATGCCTTTTTTATTTTTTGACAGGATGATTTTGATGCGATATTTAAATGGAAAAAAGGACAGGAAAATTATGTTAGAATATAAAATAGGAATAATTGCTCTTGTTCCGTTAACGAACAGGATCATTTATTCAAAAAATAGATTACAGGAAAGGTAGTATTTTAATGAAAAAAAATCAAAAGTTTTTAATCGGAATGTCTACAGCCTTATTCGTTATATTGGCTGCATGCGGAAACTCCTCTGCTGAGTCCAGTACCACATTAGAAAAAAAGAAAGAAAGCAATGAATCAACTCAACACACTGACGATGATTCTTTTAACTCAGAATCGACAGACAATG
The DNA here is from genome assembly GCA_031180805.1 of Bacillus sp. (in: firmicutes). Lineage (GTDB taxonomy): Bacteria > Bacillota > Bacilli > Bacillales > Bacillaceae > Metabacillus. The sequence continues at coordinate 65,722 of JAPSLL010000003.1, read as the reverse complement.
ATTCAAATAACGATAAAACTGATACAAATACAACCGATACAAAAAATAATGGTACAAATAAAGTAGATAGTAGCGATACAAATGAAAATGTGGATACTTCAGACAATGAAAAGGAAGAATTACCAAAAAACAATACAGTAAGTAAAAAGGAAGAATATGTTACAAAGTTAAATAACACGAAAAAGAAAACCGACGAGATGCGAGAGAACCCGGAAGATGACTCAACATACGCTTTGAAAAAAATGGAAGGAGATAGATACGATATTTGGGATGGCTTATTAAATGAAATTTATGGAGTTCTAGAGGAACAACTTCCTTCAGAAGAGATGGAACAGCTAAGAGAAGAACAACGTAAATGGATAAATTATCGTGATAAGACAGCAAAAGAGGAATCATTAAAATATGAAGGCGGTACGGCGGAACTACTAGAATATGTTGCAGTAGAAAATAATCTTACCGAGGAAAGATGCTTTGAATTAGTTGAAAAATATATGAAATAATTTTTTATGTTTAAAAATGAATATATATCAATGAAAGAAATAGAGGATGATCATTTCGATCATCCTTTTTTTAGAGCATTGATATATATAGTTTCACCCTAGCTTGGAAAAATGATTTTATTCTATGATACAGGCATTATGCCATAAAAAAATAGCATTATGATATTCTTATATTCAAGCAATCATGGTAATTTAATTCTTATAACAAAGAAATTTAAAAGCTGCAGACTGAAAGGAAATAGATAAAAGTAAAACAAAAATGTAAGGGCATACATTATTGCTGATACTGAACTTGGGATGGGGGGCTATTAGAAACTATAAAAAAAGTGTATCGAAAATAATTATTCCACTTAAAAATAAGCTTAGAATAAAGAATTTAATGAGTACAATCACATGTTAAAAGGAACTTATTCTTTGATTCTCTAATCCAAAGGGGTGGTGAATATAAAGCTTTATAAAGTCAAAGAAAAATTAAATAATATTAAGCTAAGGAATAAGTTAATTCTTTCTTTTATCGTTGTTGTGTTCATTCCCGTCATCATTGTCGGAGGATTTTTAACGAATGAGCTGAGGAAGCTAGCGTTAGTTGATGCAGAGCAAGAGGCTGAAGCAAATATGGAAAGGGTGAAGCAGCGAACTTTAGAAGTCTTAAAAGTGCCCGTTTATATATCAAATAATCTTTTATATGATCAACGGTTAGGACAAATTGTTAATACCGATTATAAAGATTTATATGACGTTGTCTTATCGTATCGGGATTATAATATTTTCCAGAGCTACCGAAGCATTTATAAAAATGAAATTAGAAACATAAAATTTTATACGGAAAACGAGACATTATTAAATAATTGGCAAATTGTCCCTGTTGACGAAAATATCGAAAATTCCGAGTGGTATCGCAATGCTAAAAACGGGAAAGGGTTAATTCGTTGGGAATATATTGAAGAAGATACAACCTATGGTGATAAATATTTAAGCTTAGTTAGAAAAATAGATTTTGTTGAATTTGAAAAAAGTGGTGTACTAGTTATTCAATTAAATACGAAGATGTTTAACCTCATTTTATCGCAAGAATCGCAACCAACAATGATCGTTGATGAAGAGAATAATATTATTAGCTCTAATCAAAAGGATTTCATTGGGAACAAGCTGCAAAATATTATCGATACACAAGAAATATTAGCTGGAAAAACCGGAATCTTTCAAGGGATGACTCAGGACGTATCTACACATATTTTGGTTGATTCGATTCAGCTTGATAGTAGTGTAAACAATGTACGAATTATTTCACTTATTGCTGATAAAGATATTGGACGTAATGCAAATATGTTTGGAAAAATGGGGCTTATCGTTGTGACGATTAGCGTATGTATAGCGTTGCTATTAATCTATTATATTTCGAAATTACTCTCAAATCGCCTCATTAGGTTAAGCTCTCAGATTGGCCAAGTAGGAAATGGCAATTTTAATACTCATATTTTAATAGATGGAAAAGATGAAATTGGTCAGCTGTCTAAACAACTTGATCTAATGGTGAAAAATATTAAACAGCTTTTAAATGAAGTATATGAATCAAATCGACAAAAAACCCTTCTTGAAAGAAAGCAAAGTGAAATTAAATTTAAAATGCTTGCTAGTCAAATGAATCCTCATTTTGTTTTTAATGCACTAGAGTCGATACGAATGAAGGCACATATTCGAGGAGAACAGGAAATAGCACGAGCAGTAAAGTTACTTGGAAAATTAATCAGAAACAGTATTGAGGTTGGTTCACGAAACGTGAATCTTATCAGTGAAATAGAAGTAGTCCGTTCATATCTTGAAATTCAAAAGTTCCGTCATGGTGATCGATTGAATTATTTTATTGAAATTGACCCACAAACAAAGCAAATTCCGATTCCACCCCTCATCATTCAACCGTTAGTAGAAAATGCTGTCATCCATGGTGTTGAAAAAAACGAATCAGGCGGAAGTGTGTATGTAAAGACACTTCTTTGTGAAAAGGGTCTCCTAGTCGAGGTAACAGATAATGGCATTGGGATAAGTGAAGAAAGACAAAGAGAAATTTTCAAAGCATTAAATGAACAAGAGGAAAAAGAGGGGATGAGGATAGGGCTACGGAACATTCATCAAAGACTACAGCTTTCTTACGGTAAAGATGCAGGGCTGCATATTGAAAGCAAAAAGCATATTGGGACAAAAATTTACTTTATAATACCGACCTTTAGGAGGAGTTAGAATGTTGAAGGTGATGATTGTCGATGATGAACCAACGACCCTTCAAGGATTAGTCACCCTAATTCCTTGGGAAATATATGGGTTTGAAGTCGTTGGAACTGCAAGAAATGGGAACGATGCTTTAAAAAAATTTCAGACACTTTTACCTGATGTAATGATTGTCGATATAATGATGCCAGGTATTACAGGAATTGAGCTTATTCGTAGGATACGAGAACAGAATTCTTCGGTTGTAATCATCATTTTAAGCGGGCATGCTGAGTTTGAATTTGCCCAACAAGCAATGAAGTATAATGTGAAAGGGTATTTGCTAAAGCCTATCGATGAGGATGAGTTAATCCACCATTTGCAGGAAGTAGAAAAAGCGGTTGAGGAGAATGATGAATATTTAGAGTTAAAGGTGAAGATGATCCAAGAAAAAAAGGAAGCGCTCCTTCTTGATGCGATTAAAGGAGTAAACTGCTTAAAGCTAAATCATTTTCTTAAACATGATATGAAATGGAACATGTATAAGCTGATCCTTGTAAAACCTTATGGAGACATATACTATTTGAGCGATATAAAAGAAACATTTATCGATTACTTTGAGCAAACGAATAGTGGATTCGTATTCATGTATGATTCGAAAATTGGAATTCTTCTCAATTCTGAACATATGCTTGCAAGGCAGGAGGAGCACCTCTTTGCTAAAGTTCAAAAAATTTGTCATGAACATATGACGAATTTTACAGCAGCAATATCGGAATCATTTGATGATATGGAATGCCTTCAGGAGGTATTTGAAAAAATTGTAGCGATAGCGGAGCGTCAATTTTTTTATCAGGAAGGTGTGCTATTACATGAGCGATTAAAACCGATTTTTGAAATAGAGAAGGATACATGTTCTGAAGAGGAAAAGCTTAATCTTCCATTAATCGTTGATAAGTTATTGTTAGCGATGGAGATCGGAGATAAGCAAGCGATTAATCGAATCCTTACAGAAATTGCCCAACAGATCGTAAACAGGAATGCTTCAGAAAGTGAAATGAAAACGAATTTCATTCAAATCATTTCTTCATTATTAAACAAGCTTATGTATGTTTATCAGGATATACGTGAAACGATAGGCAATGTGTTATCAAAGGTTTTCGAAATTGAGAAGCAACCAAATATCAGTAAGCTTATACTGTTCGTAAATGAATTACTATCAGAAATCATTGAAAAAATGGATGTAAATGATTCGAATATTTTAGTAAAAAAAATGATTATTTTAATTGAAAGCAATTATGAAAAAAATATTAAATTAGAAACATTAGCTGAAATACTGAACTATAATCGTGGATATTTAGGGAAAATTTTTAAAAACGAGACAGGTGTGCATTTCAACACATATTTAGATAAAGTGCGAATTGAAAATGGGAAAAAATTATTGCTACAGGGGCTTAAAGTATACCAAGTTGCAGAACGAATTGGTTTTTCAAACGTTGACTATTTTCATAGTAAATTTAAAAAATATGTAGGCATGTCCCCTTCAAAATTTCGCAAGCACCATCAAATAGATAAGGCTTAATCGATAAAGCAAAAGTGTCGGTGTTTTCATCTGACACTTTTTTGTTAGTGGAAAATGGTTATCATTGGTGAATTCTAGATTTAGTGCAATGTACAGCTATTAAAATTTCTATAATAGAAAAAAGTACAATTATTTTGTAAGCGTTTTCTAAATTTTTGTATGATTTTTGGTGACAATAGTTAGGTATTTTTTAAGTAATAATTTAAATACAATAAAGTTACAAGGAGGGGGATATATGGAGTTACAAAAACAGAAAGCGTTTCCAGTTGACGCTGTTGCGACGGAAAGGGTAAAAAAGCGCAGTTTTTGGAAGGTATTTGCAAGTCAGAAAATCTTATATATGATGTCACTTCCTTTTGTTGCATTAGTATTCGTTTTTAATTACTTGCCACTTTGGGGATGGACAATGGCCTTTCAAAATTTTAGACCGGGAAAGGCATTTCTTGAACAGGAATGGGTTGGTTTTGAGCATTTTATTCAATTATTTACCGATGAACGTTTTTATATGGCTCTACGAAATACATTGGCGATGAGTTTATTAGGATTAATCGTTGGATTCACTGTCCCAATTATTTTTGCCATATTACTAAATGAAGTGAGGCATTCGGTTTTTAAACGGACAGTACAAACTGTTACGTATTTACCACACTTTGTATCATGGGTAGTTGTAGCAGGGATCGTGACAAAGGTGCTCTCTACTGATGGCGGAATTGTGAATGATATTTTACTAGGCTTAGGTATTATAGATGAACCGTTTCAATTTATGGCACAGGAAACATGGTTTTGGGGGATTGTAACTGTCTCAGATTTATGGAAGGAAATGGGCTGGAATGCGATTATTTTTTTAGCTGCCATTGCAGGCCTTGATCCTCAGCTATATGAGGCAGCAAAGGTAGATGGTGCTGGAAGATTAAGAAGAATTTGGCATGTGACATTACCAGGGATTAGACCGACGATTTTAGTTGTTCTTATTTTAAATATTGGACATTTAGTTAGCATTGGCTTTGAAAAGCAAATGCTATTAGGAAATTCTCTAGTTGTTGATTACTCCGAGGTGCTAGATTTGTATGCGCTTAACTATGGGATTGGCTTAGGTCAATTCTCGTACGGTACTGCAATCGGGATTTTTAATTCTGTCGTAAGTATTACTTTATTATTCCTTGCAAATGGAATATTTAAGCGTTTTTCAAATCAAAGTGTCATGTAGGAGGTTGGAAGAATGAATAGAGTCGGAACGAAACGTTTAAGTAAAGATTTTTTGTTTGATTTCCTTAACTATACATTGCTGACAGTTATTATGATTGTTACGCTTTATCCCTTTTTGAATGTACTTGCGATTTCGTTAAATGATTCAACAGATACGGTTCGAGGTGGCATTCATATTTGGCCTCGTGAATTTACATTCAATAATTATTTGGAAATTGCAAAATACGACAATCTTGTTACAGGTTTTATGAACTCTGTATTACGGACTGTTATCGGAACAGTGATTGGAGTATTTGCACAGGCGATGGTCGCATTTACATTGAGCCGTGCTGATTTTCAGGGGAGAAAATTTGTCTCAACATTCATTGTGTTAACGATGTATTTTTCAGGTGGTCTTATTCCTGGGTATATGCTTATTCGTGATTTAGGGTTAATGAATTCATTTTGGGTTTATATTCTACCTGGGTTAGTAAGTGCGTTTAACATTATCATTATTCGTTCATTTATGGATGGGATCCCTTTTTCACTTCAGGAATCAGCAAAAATGGATGGGGCAAATGATTTTACGATTTTTTATCGGATTATCTTACCGCTTTGTAAGCCAGTATTAGCAACCATTGCACTGTTTGTTGCAGTCGGACAATGGAATAGCTGGTTTGATACGTATTTATATAACAGCATGAATGAAAGCCTAACAACGTTACAGTACGAGTTAATGAAGATTCTTGATAATACAACAGTTGGCGGTAATATTGATGCAAGTCAAATGAAGCCAAACGAAGCTGAGAGTAATCATGTATCACCAGATTCAATAAAAATGGCGATTACGATGGTAACTGTTATTCCAATTATGATGGTATATCCATTCGTTCAAAGATATTTTATCCAAGGGATGACATTAGGTGCTGTTAAACAATAATCATATGTTGGTGTCAACAGCTTAGGCTGTTTATACAATAAATCAGTGCATATAAAAGGGGAGGAATTCTTAAGTGAAGCCTTTAAACAAACTATTTAGCTTTCTGGTTTTCGCGGTCCTTATGACAGTTATGGTTGCTTGTAAAGATTCGAGTGAGGATGCTTCAACAAAGCCTAAAAAGACATCTGATGAAGGGACACCGATTACGTTTACGGTCTTTGATTCAGATGCAAATAATGATTGGGAGAACATGGAAAGCCCAATAGGAAAAAAGATTACTGAGGACACTGGGGTAACACTTGATCCAGAATTTGATATTGATGGCGGTCAAACAAAGATCCCATTAATGGTTGCTAGCGGTGAATATCCAGACTTGATTACTTCAAAAGGGGCAAGCCAGCTAGTTGAAGCAGGGGCATTAATCGACCTAGCACCATTAATTGAGGAGCATGCGCCTAATATTAAAAAAATGCTTGGTGATGAAATTGACCGTTTAAAATGGAGTAAAGAAGACCCATCCATTTATGTTTTACCTAACACAGCAATTGATAATCAACCAATGACACCTGGCTTTGCAGCACTTGTGCAGCATGATGTTGTAAGAGAGCTTGGTTATCCTGAAATGAAAACGTTAGAGGATTTGGAAAATGCGTTAAGAGAATATTCTAAAAAACACCCTGAGATAGATGGTCAGCCGACAATTCCATTAACCTTACAAACAGATGGCTGGCGCTTCCAAGCCTCTACATTGAATAGCGGATTTATGTTTACAGGTGCATCTGATGATGGCGAATATTATATTGATCCTGAAACATTTGAGGCGACATTACATTACCGTCGTCCAGAGGAAAAAGAGGTCTTTAAATGGTATAACCATATGAACGCAGAAGGATTATTAGATCCGGAATCATTTGTTCAAAAAGAAGATCAATGGTTAGCGAAAATGTCATCTGGCCGTGTGCTAGCAACGATTGCTCCAGATTACATGATTTATGATGCGCAAAATGCCTTACGTGATGCAGGTAAACTTGAAAGAATGTACGGTTTCTACCCAATTACATTAAGTGAAGAATTCAAGCATCACGCTTATCAAAGCAATGGCTTCCAGGTTGGCTGGGGAATTGGAATTACAGTTGATTGTGAAGATCCAGTTCGTGCAATTAAATTTCTTGATTATCTAGTATCAGAAGAAACACAGATTATGCTTAACTGGGGTATCGAAGGTGTTCACCATGAAGTTGTTGATGGTAAGCGTGTTATCCCTGAAGAGGAATGGGAAAAGCGGAGAAACGACAAAGATTATTTAAAGAAAACAGGTATTGGCTATAACTTCCAACGATTTGCACCACGATATGGTGATGGTGCACTTGATTCAACAGGGCAAACCTTTACCGTGAATACCCGTGAGCTTGCGATTGAAGGTTTAACAGATGTAGAAAAAGAAGTGTTAAAAAATTATGGTGTTGAGCTTTGGAAGGACTTATATCCAAGTGCAGATGATTTTCCAGTTAAGCCTTGGGGAGCAGCTTATAACTTAGCAATTCCAGCTGGCTCAAAGCTTGAGGTAGCAAATCAACGGATGCTAGATATTACATTTAAGCGGATACCTGAAGCGATATTGGCTGATCCAAATGAATTTGATGATGTATGGGAGAAGTATATGAAGGATTTAGATAAAGCAGGAGTCGAGGAAGCAGAAGAGGAATTTTCGAAAATTGTTAAAGATACTGTTGAATTATGGAATGAGTAAGCAGATGTTTTTTTGAAAGGGTTCTTATTTTGGAACCCTTTCTCAATTTATCGAATGGTGATTTTGAATAAAGATTGCAGAAGTTTGTTCCAACTGAATAGAGAAGCAAAGGATGAGAAAACAGCCTATCTAATATAGAGGTGAGAAAATGAGCAATATCGAGACTAGTCATAATGTAAAAATGATTTTTCAGGCAGAAGAAGGAAGTTTATCAGGAGGATATATCTCAACTTCATTATCAGGTTTTTCGGGAAAAGGCTATGTTTCAGGTCTACTGAATGAAGGAGATAGTCTTGAGGTTAAAGCAGACATTCCTAATGATGGTCCATATAAGCTTTTCATTAGACTTGCTTCAATCAAAGGGGAAAAGAGAAATTTTCTTTACATTGATGGTGATTGCTATGGACAATTTATATCTGAAAAAACGATTAGCTTCGAAGAATTAGAGATATGCACGCTCTTTTTTACGAAAGGGATTCATTCTATAAAAATTGTTAAAGGCTGGGGTGGAGTGGATATAGATAGCTTCATTATCACGTCTACACCACCTACCAATCACTACACCCCAACATTTCAGCTAGTGAATAAGGAATCATCTGCAAGTGCAAAAAAGTTAATGAATTTCTTTCGTGAAATATATGGTCAAAAAATCATTACAGGTCAGCATACAGCAGCTGCCAATGGACCAGAATTAGATCATATTAAGAAGGTAACTGGAAAGCTGCCAGCTTTAAGAGGATTTGACCTACTAAGCTATTCCTTTATGACGGATACAGATAAACCTACAGATCATAAATTAATTGAAATTGAAGAAAATAAAGGATCGATTGAAAGTGCTATTGAATGGTCAACAAGATTTAATGGGATCGTAACGTTTTGCTGGCATTGGTATGCACCTACTGGAGGGAAGGATAAAACGTTTTATACTGAAAATACGCAATTTGACTTAAATAAAGCACTTATTCCCGGTACTACTGAATATGAAGCATTGCTTTCAGATATGGATGAAATTGCTTTGCAGCTAAAGAAATTAAAGGACGCCAATGTACCTGTCCTATGGAGACCACTTCATGAAGCTGATGGAGGATGGTTTTGGTGGGGAGCGAGTGGCCCGGAAGCCTATAAAAGTCTTTATAAATGGATGTTTGAGCGGTTTACAAAGGTTCATCAGTTAGACCATTTAATTTGGGTTTGGAATGCACCGAATAAAGAATGGTACCCAGGAGATGATTATGTAGATATTGCAGGTGTTGATACATATGTTCCTAATGGTGAGTATGGACCGTTAAAATGCCAATTTGATCACCTTCAAGCACTAATAAAAAATCAAAAACCAATTGCCTTAACAGAAAACGGACCGATTCCAGATCCGGAAAAGCTCATTGAAAGCCGGACACCTTGGTTATGGTATATGCCATGGTACGGAGATTTTGTTTATAACGGATTAAGCACTAGTGAAGAGCAGCTGAAAAAGGTGTACGATCATCCGTATTGTCTCACCCTTGAAGATTTACAAAGTGTAAGTTTAAAAGAATCATGAGAAGCAGAAAGAGGCTGGCTCTTTGAGTCATCCTCTTTCTGCTTCTCATGTAATCTAGCTCAAGTTATTTTGCTAGTTTCTTCATTAACTCTATCGCATTTTCCTTGTTTTCTGCACCTTTTTTAATAGCAGCAACTATTTGTGTTTTCTTCATATCAAATCCTTTGAAGATGCTCATGTCTTCAATGATGATGCCGTATAATTGCTCTGTTTTGTCCTCTTCAGTACTGCTAAATACAAGCTTGCTACTATCTACAGCTTCTTTTATCGAAGGGTCAACCTGATCGATAGGCTGAAATACATCTGCTGCAACGAGCCGTTCATAATTAGCGTAATCCATTAAGAAGATATCTGAATTGTCCTCAACAAGAGTAACGACACTTTTTTGCTGACTCGCAATATCCATTGAATCATTAACCGTTAAAGGTGAGTAGTTCAAGTTGACTGTGACTCGTTCCCAATCAGGAAATTGCGCTAAAATATTGTCCGCAACAGGTGTTGTTTCATTGCTAATATTAAAATACTCTCCTAGTAATAAGACGCGTACGTTTTCAGGTGGAAGATTTTCTAATGCCTTCTTTTCCTGGTAATTTTCAACAATTGTAAAGATGATTGAACCTAAAACTGCTAAGAGAACGAGAACACCAACGATATGAAGCTTGTAATAATAAAAGAAATGCCCTACCTTTTTCTTAAAGCTCTGTTCTTCAACAGGTGTAACCGAACCATATTGTCTAAAGGTTTTAATTGTATTGTAAGCTGTCGTAATTTCATCCATGTTTAGATCATTATTTGAAGCTTGCTCAGTTAATAGAGCGCGATTTCGTCTTACCCAAACCATATATTGCTTTTCAACTTCTTCATCACTAGCAGTCTCGGAAACTCCCAATATTTTATATGCTTCGTTTATGTCCACGAAAATGTTCACTCCTTCTGCCTATTGTTGTTCATTCAGTGTTGATTGTATTTAAATAGCTTGTTAAATCTATATATGTATTATATTAGGTAATTCTCAGAAAGGTAAGCGATTTCACCAATAGTCTCGCTATCTTCCTTAATAAAATTTTATTTAAGTAAGAAATGATATTTTATAAAAACTTGTACATATACGTCTTTTGCTTGAGAAGTCTATAGCGAGGTGTTTTTTAGTTCAAACCTATCAATTATTATAACATAGGTTGTTATATAGTATGGATAATAATTGAGGGACTGATTTACTACTAGCACTAGATTATTTTCATATTTTTCTCGAAACTCGTTTGTTGTATCTGCAAAATGATATAGATGGAAATATGCTATTTATTGTAAAATGCTAATAATAAAAGGGTGATTAGGGGGAGCTGTAGTTGATTCAATATATTTCAAAGAGCTTACCTACAAAAGACCTGTATCTTAATCAGTTTGGATTTGAACAGTGCTCACCAGGGCATTATTTTGGACCTGCGATACGGGACTATTATTTAATTCATTACATAACAAAAGGAAAGGGAAGCTTTCGCGTCGGCGAGCATCTGTATGAATTAAAACGAGGACAGGGTTTTTTAATATGTCCAGATGCTGTTACCTTTTATCAGGCAGATAAAAAAGACCCGTGGCATTATTATTGGGTAGGGTTTAATGGCGAAAAAGCAGCTCAGTTTTTAAAGGAAGCAAATTTATCCGAAGAGAATCCAATTTTATCTTATAGGAAAGATGGATTTTTCGAAGAGCAATTTGAAAAAATGTGTAAAGTAAAAAATGTTGACAAAAATGGTGAATTAATGGGGTTAGGCTATTTGTATATCCTTTTGTCAGCATTAATTGAATGTAATACTAAACAAGATTCGTTAAAAACATCAGGAAATAAGCAAAAGGAATATGTGAAACAAGTTCTTGATTTCATTTGTACCAATTATGCTAGTAAGATTACCGTAACAGAAATTGCTTCAGTGATTGGTTTAAATCGAAGCTATTTAAGCTCAATTTTTAAAGAAACAACTCAATTAAGTATTCAGGAATATATCGTGCATTATCGAATTTCGAAGGCAAAGGAGCTGCTTGATAAGAAGGAGCTATCGATAGGTGATATTTCTCGTTCAGTCGGTTATACTGACCCATTATTGTTTTCAAAAATATTTAAAAAGGTGAATGGTGTATCACCTTTGAATTATCGGAAGCAGCAGCAAAAAACGCGCTAAAAAAATAGTGAAGTCTACCCCTATATTAATAAGAGCACATAAAATCAAGAAGTTTCTTAGTGTTCTGAAAGGATGACGTGATATGAAAGGGAAAACGAATGCGATGAGACTACTTGATTCAAAAAAGATCATGTATGAAATCATCACATATGAAGTTGATGATGGTGAAATAAATGGGATAGCTGTCGGGAAAAAAATAAATAAGCCAGTTGATATGGTTTATAAAACACTCGTTGCTAGACGGGACAAGCTCATTTATGTCTTTGTTATTCCAGTTGCAGAGGAGCTTGATTTAAAAAAAGCGGCAAAGGCTGCTGGAGAAAAAAGGCTAGAGATGGTAGCTGTTAAGGACCTTTTAAAAGAAACAGGCTACATAAGGGGAGGCTGTTCCCCGATCGGTATGAAAAAAATATATCCTACTTATATCGATGAACGAGCAGCATTATTGGAAAAAATCATTGTAAGCGGTGGGAAAATTGGATTTCAAATCGAATTGAGCCCAAATGATTTGGTGGGTGTTGTGAATTCAAAATATGTTGATTTAATAAAATAAAATTTATAATATTTTTCAGTTACAAAATGGGCAAAATATACGTTTTATATATTAAGGAAGAATTTGTTCAAACAAAATTCATTTTGAGAAATAAAGTGGCTTCTTTTGGGGACAGTCCCTCATCATTATTGCGAGGGATTTACAGTTTCGGGGGAGCCATTTTTTATTTGGCCAATTTTCCCAAACGAAAATAAAAGAAATAGTTTGTGATCTTTTTCACATTATGGTAATATACTTTTCTGGGAGGAGATTTTTTTCATCTAACGATATTAATGCTGAAAATAAAGGAATTCGAAACCGATCAATCTTCCAAACAATAAATTCTTTTCCAAATTTGTTGAGAATTTGTGAAGAAACTTCGTCTAAATTTCGAAAATTGGTCAAAAATTGCTGAAAAGTAGATTTCAAGAGTTTCGTTTTTCTATTCATTTGTTAATATATGTAGGTGATATAAATCTTACATGAAATTTTCTATTTGTATTATGACTTGTCTTGAAAGGATGGTGAACATAGATGTTCAAAAAAATGAAGCCATTTTTTATGTTAGTTACAGGGCTATTATTTGTTATGGTTTTAAGTGGATGTAGCGAAATGGCGATATTTGACCCGAAAGGTCCAAATGCAGAAACATTACGTGACTTAATTATGCTATCAATCTACTTCATGATTGGAATTATGGTAGTTGTTTACGTCTTGTTTACCTTTGTGATTGTGAAATTTAGAGACCGTAAAGGCAGAGGGGATAAAGATTATGAACCTAACATGCACGGTAGCACAAAATTGGAAATTATCTGGACGATAATTCCGATTATTATCGTTGTTCTGCTTTCTATTCCAACTGTTAAGGCGCTTTATGAATTAAAAGAGCCACCAAAAGAAACGGCTCATATCGAACCGATCGTTATTCATGCAACATCAGCTGACTGGAAGTGGATTTTCTCTTATCCTGAGGAGAATATTGAAACAGTTAACTATGTAAATGTTCCAGAGGATCGTCCTGTTCTCTTTAAAATTACATCTGCTGATTCAATGAGTTCATTTTGGGTACCGCAAATCGGTGGTCAAGTGTATGGGATGCCAGGAATGGTAAATGAACTTTACCTACAAGCAGATGAGCCAGGAACATATGAAGGTCGTAACTCAAACTTTACTGGTCAAGAAATGGCAGACCATGAGTTTGAATTCCGTGCTCTTAAAGAAGATGAGTATGAAGCTTGGGTGAAGGATACTCAAGAAAATGGGGAAAAATTAACAGAAGAAACATACGAAAAATTAATGATACCTGGAACAGTTGACGAAATGACGTTCTCATCAACACATTTAGATTTCGTTGATCATGGAATTGATTCAGGTGTATATGCGTTAAAAGTTCGCGAAAAATACGGAATCGAACAAAATAAACATGGTCATAAAGAAGAAATTGACCTAGATGAACTAGAGCCAGTAAAAGATGTAGAAACACATACAGACGATAGTTCTAGTCATCATCATCACCACTAAGAGGGGAGGAACTGCACATGTTTGATTTTATAAAGGATAATTTAATCCTTAACGATCCAATGCTTATCGGAGCGAACATTTCCATTGTACTAACAATGATTGCGATAGTGTTCATTCTTACTTATTTTAAAAAGTGGAAATGGCTTTGGACAGAATGGCTAACAACAGTTGACCATAAGAAAATTGGAATTATGTACATTATCGCGGCGGTTATTATGTTATTCCGCGGTGGTGTCGATGCATTATTAATGAGAGCTCAACTAACAGTTCCTAATAATGAATTTTTAACATCACAGCACTATAATGAAATTTTTACTACACATGGTACGATCATGATCATTTTCATGGCAATGCCATTTATTATGGGATTAATGAACGTTGTTATTCCACTCCAAATTGGAGCTAGAGACGTTGCATTCCCTTATTTGAACGCACTAAGCTTTTGGGCATTTTTCTTTGGAGCGATTCTTTTTAATATTTCCTTCGTATTTGGTGGATCACCAGATGCAGGTTGGACGAACTATGCTCCATTAGCAATTGAAGGTAGCTCAGGGCCAGGTATTAACTATTACCTACTCGGTCTGCAAATATCTGGTATCGGAACGTTACTTACAGGTATTAACTTTATCGTAACAATTATTAAAATGCGTGCTCCTGGTATGACATTAATGAGAATGCCAATGTTTACTTGGACAGGATTAATTACAGCATTTATTATTGTGTTTGCATTCCCAGTATTAACTGTTACATTAGCCTTAATGACGTTTGACCGACTATTCGGCTCACATTTCTTTACAATGGCTGATGGTGGTATGCCAATGCTTTGGGCAAACCTATTCTGGATTTGGGGACATCCTGAAGTATATATCGTTATTTTACCAGCGTTTGGTATTTTCTCGGAAATCTTTGCAACATTTGCGAAGAAAACATTATTTGGTTATAAATCAATGGTTGTTTCAATCGTATCGATTTCATTCTTAAGTATGTTAGTTTGGGTTCACCACTTCTTTACAATGGGTGGTTCTGCTGCACTTAACTCAGTGTTCTCGATTACGACGATGGCGATTGCGATTCCAACCGGTATTAAAATCTTTAACTGGCTATTAACCCTTTATAAAGGGAAAATTGAATTTACAGTTCCGATGTTATGGTCTGTAGGGTTTATTCCGACATTCCTTATCGGTGGGGTAACAGGGGTAATGCTTGGTATGGCAGCAGCTGACTTCCAATACCATAACAGTTACTTCCTAGTAGCTCACTTCCATTACACATTAATTTGTGGTACTGTATATGCTTGTTTTGCTGGATTCGTATTCTGGTATCCAAAAATGTTCGGTCATAAATTAAATGAACGATTAGGAAAATGGGTATTCTGGTTATTCAATATCGGATTTAATGTTTGTTTCTTACCACAATTCTTATTAGGTTTCGACGGTATGCCAAGACGTATTTACACATACGGACCTGAAGATGGCTGGACTGGACTAAACGTTGTATCAACAATCGGTGGTCTCTTAATGGGTGTTGCCTTTATTATTCTTGTATATAACGTATACTACAGCTTCCGTTATTCAAAACGTGAAACTTCAGGCGATCCATGGGGTGTTGGTCGTACATTAGAATGGGCAACATCATCAGCTGTTGCACCACACTATAATTTTGCGGTAACACCAGAAGTAAAAGGACTTGACGCTTTCTGGTTAATGAAACAAGAGAAAAAAGCAGGTAAGAAGGAAAAAGTTGAATATAAACCAATTCATATGCCAAGCAATGCGGGTACACCTTTTGTCATCTGTGTATTCTTCTTTATTGCAGGATTTGGTCTAGTATTCAAATTATGGTGGATGGCAATTCTTGGCGGTATCGGAATTTTAGCATGCATGGCATTACGTTCATTACGTTCTCATAAAGAAGATGAAGGATTCTATGTCAGCGTGGAAGAAATTATACAAACAGAACAGAATAAGGAGGCGTGAGTTTATGGCACAAGTAAATAGTAATATGAGTCCTAACACGCCCTTGGAATATCAATCTAGTATTGGTAGATTGAATATATTTGGATTCTGGGTCTTCTTGGGCGCTGAAATGGCTTTATTTGCAACAATCTTTGCAACATTTTTTGTACTAAATGGCAACACAGGCGGAGGTCCTCTGCCTGGTGAGCTTTTTGATTTGAAGAATACAATGATCATGACATTACTTTTGTTAACAAGTAGTTTTACGAGTGGCTTAGCAATTCATGAAATGAGAAGAAATAATACAAAGTCAATGGTCATTTGGACAATTATTACATTATTGTTCGGTTTAGGATTTTTATATTTAGAAATTGAAGAGTTTGTTCACCTTGTTCATGAAGGTGCAACGATTGGTACGAATGCATACTGGTCTAGCTTTTATTTCTTAACAGGTACACATGGACTTCACGTATCTATAGGGATTTGCTGGATTACATTAATTCTTTTACAAATAAAAAGTAGAGGTTTAACACCAGATACAGCTAAAAAGGTATTTATCTCAAGTCTATACTGGCACTTTTTAGACTTTGTATGGATTTTCGTCTTTACTGGTGTATACCTATTAGGGATGGTGGGATCATGAGTAGTAAAGCAAATAATCACCATTTTCCATGGATGCAAATTATCGGATTTTTACTTTCAGTTGGCCTTACCTTCTTAGCAGTATGGGTTGGACTTGATGCAGGCTTAGCGATGAACACAATCATTGTTATCGTTTTTGTACTTGCATTTTTACAAGCTGCGATTCAGTTATTTATGTTCATGCACGTAACAGAAGGTGAAGGTGGATGGCAAGTAGGTAAAATGCTATCAGCTACATTTATTGCACTTATTATTGTTGTCGGTTCCGTTTGGGTTATGACATCAATGCACTAATAAATATAGAATCGATTGAGAAATGACTTTCTAAAGTTGCTAATAAAAGCCTCGGCTAAAGGGTATAGAGACCTTTAATCGAGGCTTTTTATTTTGCTTTCCTTGCACATTATATATGAATTATTATCTTTATATAAAACGGTAAATAATAGTGCTCTAAAAGGGGGAATAAAGTTCATAACAGGTAAATAAAGAACCGTTTCTCATCTTACGTCAATTTTACATTCTTTATCTATGAGAAAAAGTATCTAGAAAAAAATAAAAATAATATTGTACAAACCTATTTTCTATGATATATTTTATTTGCAAGTTAAGTGCAAACGATTTCGCAAATAGTTGCACAAATGTAGACGTATACATATTAAATATAAGCGAGAATAATGTAGAAAATTCAGTTATTTTCGGGATTTAATATGTTGAACAATTCGTTTATATTGCTTGTTAGTGCAATCGTTTTCCTTGATTGATGCACAAAATAAATATACGGGGGTATTAAGATGGGTAAAAAGAAATTCTTTTTAGGGCTTTTCTCTATTTTATTTCTTGTAAGCGTTGTATTAACTGGCTGCTCTTCTTCTGATGATGCTGGTTCGGGAGATGGTGGCTCAGATGGAGATAAAGTCACATTAGATGTGTTTCAATTCAAAGTTGAGTTTAAGGATCAGTTCGAAGATGTAGCAAAGCAATATGAAGAAGCAAATCCTGGTGTGAAAATTAACATTCAAACTGTTGGTGGTGGAGAAGATTATGGTGCAGCGTTAAGATCAAAATTTGCATCTGGTGATGAACCAGCAATCTTCAATATTGGTGGACCAACAGATGTTATTGACTGGGAAGATAACTTAGCTGATTTAACAAATACAAAGGCTGCGGATGCAGCGCTTGAAGGTACACTTGATGGAGTGACAAAAGACGGTAAAGTTTTAGGATTACCATTTAACCAAGAAGGATATGGTTTAATCTACAATACAGAAATTTTTGAAAAAGCAGGGATTAATCCTGAAGATATTAAAGATATGGCTTCATTAGAAGCTGCTGTAAAAACGTTAGATGAGAAAAAAGGTGACCTTGGTCTTGATGCTGTATTCGCATTACCAGCAAAAGAAACTTGGGTAACTGGACAGCATTTAGCAAATGCATTTATTTCACCTGAATTTGATGGAAACGTAACAAAAGCATTTGAATCGAAAACAATTGGCTTTGAATATAGCGATGCAATGAAGGCTTTCGTTGATTTGCAAAATAAATATTCTGTACAACCTACAGTAAGCCTTGATTATTCTCAGCAGGTTGAAGAGTTATTCTCAACTGGTAAAGTTGCGATTATTCAACAAGGTAACTGGGTATATGGCTCAATCGCTGGCATTGATGAAGAGCTAGCTAACAGCAAGGTTGATTTCTTACCAATTCCTGTTCCAGGCTACAAAGAAGATTCTATTCCTGTTGGCGTACCAATGTACTGGGCTGTAAATAGCCAAAAGGATAAAAAGGTAGTAGAGGAAGCAAGCAAGTTTTTAGATTGGTTATATACATCTGACGAAGGAAAAGAAGTTGTAATTAACGATTTCAAATTCGTTCCTGCATATGAAGGCTATGATGCATCAAAAATTAGTGATCCATTATCAAAAGCAGTTTATGAATATTCAGAAGCTGGAAAAACAATTGGCTGGACATTCAGTGGATATCCATTGAACTGGGCGCAAAATGTTCTTGGAGCGAATATCCAAAAATATTTACTAGAAGAAGCATCATGGGATGACATCATCAAAGATTCTAAAAAGCAATGGGAAGAAGCAAGAGCAGAATAAATGTAAGTAGAAATGAAAATTGGTAGGGTCAGTCTCCTTTTAAAAAGGGACTGGCCCCTAATTAAAAGGTGGGTCATTCCATAATAGAAGGCAACTAATGCTTTCTATTATGGAGTGCCTTACTTGTTCATAGTGCAGGGTGCAAAAAAAATAAAAATGAAAATTTGAACTTGAATTATATCGTTCATTTAATGCTGAACAAGGTTCTAATTTACATCATGTGGAGGGATTATACATGCGTACTAGGGATTTAGCCTACTGGTTGTTTTTAGCTCCGGTGTTACTAGCATTATTATTAGTAATCATCGTGCCCTTATTAATAGGTGTTTATTATTCATTTACAGACTGGAATGGAATTAAAGTAGGTTCATTTGTTGGCTTTGAGAATTATATCGATGCATTTAAGGATAAGGAATTTCTCGCATCTCTTTGGTTCACTGTGAAATTCTCTGTTGTATCGATAATCTTAACAAATGTAATTGGTTTGGGGTTAGCTCTTATTGTAACAACAAAAATTAAATCTAGTAAATTGTTAAGAACGGTCTTTTTTATGCCAAACCTAATTGGTGGATTAATTCTAGGGTTCATTTGGCAATTTATCTTCATTAAAGTATTTGCAGGTCTCGGTGATATCCTCGGAATAGAGGGATTAAAAGGCTGGTTGTCTACTACTGAAACTGGTTTTTGGGGCTTAGTTATTTTAATGAGCTGGCAAATGGCAGGTTATATCATGATTATCTATATTGCTTACTTAGAAGGCCTACCAGGAGAATTATTAGAAGCTGCAGAAATTGATGGAGCGGGTCCTTTCAAAAAATTCCGTTATGTGATTTTCCCATTAGTTGCTCCAGCCTTTACAGTTAGTATGTTCTTAACATTATCGAATTCTTTTAAACTATATGACCAAAACCTTTCATTAACTGCAGGTGGTCCTTTTAATTCAACACAAATGGTAGCGATGGAAATTTTTAAAACAGCGTTTGGTGAAACAGAAATGGCGTTTGCACAATCTAAAGCAGTTATTTTCTTCATTATCGTTGCCGTGCTTTCATTAACACAAGTGTATATCAACAAGAAACGGGAGGTTGAAATGTAATGCGAAGAAAAAGCCTTCTACCTGTAGAAATTTTAGGGATTATCCTTGGATTGTTATGGCTATCACCCTTTTATTTGATGATAGTTAACTCATTTAAAACAAAAAAAGAGATTTTTACAGATGTTTTAAAATTACCTAGTGAATTTACGTTTGACAACTATATTGAAGCGTTTGAAGAGCTTGATTTTATGCATACACTAGTAAACTCTCTGATCATTACCGTTATAAGTGTTGTTATTATCGTCATCTTTTCATCAATGGCTGCATATGCGTTATCACGTAATAAAAGCAAAACAAGTACAGTTTTATTTATGTTATTTGTTGCAGCGATGTTAATACCTTTCCAGTCGGTAATGATTCCACTTATTACTGTATTCGGGCAGGCGGATATGCTCAATCGTGTGGGACTTATTTTCATGTATCTAGGCTTTGGTAGTAGCTTATCGATTTTCCTATTCCATGGTACGTTAAATGGGATTTCTAAATCATTAGATGAAGCAGCAATCATAGATGGCTGTAACAAGTTCCAAGTTTTTTGGTACATTATCTTCCCAATGCTCAAACCGATAACTGTAACGGTTGCGATTTTAAACATCATTTATATTTGGAATGACTACTTATTACCATCTTTAGTTATTAACCAAGAGGGATTACAGACAATTCCTTTAAAAATGTTCTTCTTCTTTGGAGAGTATACGAAGCAATGGCACCTAGCTTTGGCAGGTTTAACAATTGCGATTATCCCAGTTATTCTCGTTTATTTCTTTGCTCAACGCGAGATTATTAAAGGGATGACAGAGGGAGCTGTTAAGTAAGTAGAAAGGTATCATGCTCAAATAAGCTATATAATTTCTTCTTACTTAAGGAAGTGCCATCGGTAAAACATGCTTGCTTCCCAAGAGCCCCGCTTTTCTTCTAATTGAAAAGCGGAGTTCCTGCAAATATCTAATGTAGAAGATTTTTTGTGGATACCGTTTCCAAGTATTTGTTTCTTAAGTAAAATAGAAGAATATATAACTAAAAGAAAATAAGAACTGATTGTAGATTTGTATAAATTAATTATAAAAAAAGGGGTTCTCTTTCTTGTAAAGGGGCAGCTCTATATGAGACAGCTTGAGGGTAAGGTGGTTGTTAAAATGATCGTTACAATTAAAGATGTTGCCAAAAAGGCAAATGTAGCACCTTCTACGGTGTCAAGGGTGATTGCGAATAGCCCACGTATAAGTGAAAAAACGAAAAAACGTGTTCGTGAAGTGATGGAGGAGCTAGGGTATTATCCAAACTTTCAAGCGCGTAGTCTTGCTGCAAAAAGTACGCAATCTATTGGAGTCATTATGCCAAATTCGGCTTACCATGCATTCCAAAATCCATTCTTCCCAGAAGTATTAAGAGGAATAAGTAAAAATGCCCATGCGAATAAATATGGAATTTATTTATCAACAGGATCAACGGAAGAAGAAATTTATGCAGAAGTAACGTCTATGGTTCAAGGGAGACGTGTTGATGGTGTTATCCTTCTCTATTCACGAATCAATGATAAAACGATGAAATTTTTGCAGGAAACTAATTTTCCTTTTACAGTCGTTGGGCGTCCTGATCAAAATGAAGAGCGAATTACCTTTGTTGATAACGATAACATTTTCATAACAAAGCAAGTAACAAATTATTTAATCGAGCTCGGTCATCGTCATATCGCATTTGTAGGCGGCAGCCTTGACTTTGTTGTGACAATTGATCGCCTTAATGGATATAAGCTAGCCCTTAATGAAGCAGGTATACCTTTTAATAAAGACTATATGGTACATGAAGAATTTATTAAAGATAATGGAAAAGAAGCGCTCAAATCACTTATGTCTTTAGATTCACCTCCTACTGCGCTTGTAACACAGGATGATCTTATAGCATATGAAATGATTAGTCATTTAGGAGACATGAACATTAAAGTGCCTGAAGATATTTCAATTGTTAGTTTCAATAACTTAATGCTCTCAGAACATTCAAAACCACCATTAACATCAGTTGATATTTGTATTGACCAGCTAGGTTTTGAAGCAACGAGCTGCCTTATTGAAAAAATAGAAAAGCCTGATACATTACCAAAGAGAATTACGATCCCAACGAAATTTATTGAGAGAAAATCATGTGAACGAAGACAATCATAATTTGATAAATAATTAGGTTAAAGAGAGGAATCAACATGAAGAAAGCATGGTGGAAAGAAGCCGTAGCCTATCAAGTTTATCCGAGAAGCTTTATGGATTCAAACGGTGACGGAATCGGAGATCTTCAAGGGATGATTTCCAAATTAGATTATATTAAAGAGCTCGGAATTGATGTCATTTGGATTTGCCCGATGTATAAATCTCCTAATGATGACAATGGATACGATATAAGCGATTATCAGGATATTTTAGATGAATTCGGAACAATGGCAGATTTTGATGAGCTTTTAGTTGAAGTCCATAAACGCGGGATGAAGCTAATTATCGATTTAGTGATAAATCATACGAGTGACGAGCATCCATGGTTTATAGAATCACGCTCGTCAAAGGATAATCCAAAGCGAGATTGGTATATATGGCGAGATGGAAAAGATGGAAAAGAGCCTAATAATTGGGAAAGCATTTTTAATGGATCGGCATGGGAATATGATGAAAAAACAGGTCAATATTATATGCACCTATTTTCAACAAAGCAGCCTGATTTAAATTGGAAAAACGAAGAAGTTCGTTACTCTTTATATCAAATGATAAATTGGTGGCTTGACAAAGGGATTGATGGATTCCGTGTCGATGCGATTAGTCATATTAATAAAGAAGAAGGCCTAAAGGATATGCCGAATGAAAAAGGTCTAAAATATGTCCCATCCTTTGATAAACATATGAACGTAGAAGGAATCCATAAATATTTAAAGGAATTAAAGGAAGAAACCTTTGCAAAATATGATATTATGACGGTTGGCGAGGCAAATGGTGTCAGCGCTGACGATGAGAAGGATTTAGATGAATGGGTTGGAGAAGGAAATGGGAAGTTCAATATGGTCTTCCAATTTGAGCACTTATCTTTATGGGATGCAAGCACGAAAAAGAAATTAGACATAGTAGAATTAAAGGAAGTTTTATCGAGATGGCAAAAAAGTCTTGAAAATAAAGGGTGGAATGCATTATTCATTGAAAATCATGACCAGCCACGCAGAGTCTCAACATGGGGAAATGATGAGAAATATTGGTATGAAAGTGCTACTGCATTAGGAGCAATGTATTTCCTTATGCAAGGAACACCGTTTATTTATCAAGGTCAGGAAATCGGTATGACAAATGTGAAATTCAATCATATTGAAGACTATAATGATGTTGCCACAAAAAATCTCTATCGTTTTAAACGTGAGGAAGGTATGTCACATAAAGAGGTTATGGAAATCATTTGGGCGTCAAGCAGGGATAATTCGCGAACGCCAATGCAATGGTCTTCTGAAGTCAATGCAGGTTTTACTACTGGGACACCATGGATAGGAATAAATGAAAATTATAAAAAAATTAACGTAGCAGCTCAACAGGAAAATAACCGTTCAGTACTGCAATTTTATAAAAATATGATTCGCTTAAAAAAGGATAATGAAGTATTCACATATGGAGTGTATAATCTTATCCTTGAAAATCACCCCCAAATATATGCTTATACACGAACAACTAATGAGGATCAAGTTGTAGTGTTTGCAAATCTTTCGGAAAAGCTGGCGACTTGGGAGGAACAACTAGCTTTCCATGTTCATTCCAATGACCTTTTGTTAGCGAATTACGAAGTAGAAGACCATGATTCTGTGAACGTTTTCTCATTGAAGCCATATGAAGCAAGGGTATATCGTATCAAATCATAAGAGAGAAGGATATCACTAATTTAAAGTGGTATCCTTTTTTATTTAAGAAATATTAAAACATGATAACCTATCTCCGTTATCATGGATTTCTATTTTTCTCTAAGCATAGCAAATGCTTACAGTAAAAAAGCTATGGTAAGATGAAAAAGGATTGACATGAGGGAGTGAATAAACATGGCTCAACATGATTTTACTGAAGGGAAAGTGGGAAGGCAAATATGGCTATTTTCCCTTCCTATAATGCTAACGAACTTATTGCAAGTATCCTATCAGTTTATCGATAGCTTATGGGTTGGTAATCTATTAGGAGCAAATGCTTTAGGAGCAATTTCTGTTTCAAGTACAATTATTTTCACGATTTTATCGTTCATTATAGGAATTAATAATGCAACATTAACAATCCTATCTCAGCATAAAGGGCAAGAGAATGATGAAGGATTAAAAAGCTATGTAAATGCCTTTGTTGTCGTTCTTTTAATTTTATCAATTGCGTTAGGGATAATTGGCTATTTATGTTCAGAATGGTTCGTAACAATGCTTGGTACACCAGAATCAATGATTTCTGATGCAACTGCATATTTGCAAATCAATTTTATTGGAATCCTCTTCTTATTTGGCTATAACTTCATTGGAACGGTGATGCGTGCACTTGGTGATAGCAAAACACCAATCCGATATGTTGCGATCGCTGTTGTATTAAATGCAATTCTTGATCCGATTTTTATTCATAGCTTTAATTTAGGAATTGAAGGTGCTGCATATGCAACTGTTATCTCGCAAGGAGCTGCATTTTTGTACGGGATGATTGACTCTATTAACAGATGTCTTGTTCCCTTTACGATGCCAAAATTACCGAAAAGAAATGAAGTGTTCACAATCTTTAAGCTAGGTATTCCATCAGGTCTACAAATGACCGTGATTTCAGCTGGTGTCATGGCGATAATGGGTGTTGTCAATACGTTTGGCAATAATGTTGTAGCTGGATTCGGAGCTGCTCAGCGATTGGATAGTATTATTATGCTCCCGGCGATGGCACTCGGGACGGCTGTAAATAGTATGGCAGGGCAAAATATAGGTGCGGCAAAATGGAATCGTGTTCATCAGATTGCCAAATATGGTGTCTTAATGAATTTGCTCATTATGTTTATCGTTAGTTTTATAGTTGTTGTATGTGCAAAGCTTGCAATTGGTCTATTTATTGATGAAGAATCCGCCGTTCATTTTGGGATGAGGTATTTGCAAATTATTGCTTTCTTTTATCCGTTTTTAGGTATTAATTTTATTTTAAACGGAATCGTTAGAGCAGCAGGAGCAATGCTGCAAGTTCTATTCCTAAATCTTATTTCGTTTTGGGTATTAAGAGTCCCGTTAACTTATTTATGTTCCTTATCGTTAGGTGAGAATGGCATTGCAGTCGGAATGGGGGCAAGCTTTGTCATTAGCAGTGCTTTTGCATATGGATATTATAAATATGGGAAATGGACGGAAATGAAAATAACTAAATTAGAGAAAGGGAAATAATGTGATTAATCAGAAAAATTACTGAAAAATCATTCAACTGCCTTGACACTTGCTCAATTTATCGTCATAATAAGTGAAAATTAAGTTATTGCTTAAAGCTGGTATAGAAAAAGCAATAAAATTCACGTATAATAAGATTAAGAATAAACATTTGAACGTATACAGAGGACTAGTAGGCGTCCCTTTTTGTTACAGAGAGTGAAGTTTAAAGCTGGAAGACTTCATACTATAAAGCCGCTGAACCTACCTCTTTTAGTCCTATGAAAACATAGGCGTTTCCCGGCGTTAATGGGTAAAGTGGGATGTTGGTAGCAACATCCAAGCAAGGTGGTACCACGGAAGCAGAGCTCCTTTCGTCCTTATTTATTAGGATGAAAGGAGCTTTTTTATATTAAGTTACATCCGTAGGTAAGAGAATGTTGCGGAGGAGAAACAATCATGGAAAAGAAGCGGATCGTTGTCAAAATTGGTAGTAGCTCATTAACGAATGCGAAAGGACAAATTGACCAAGAAAAAATTTCTGATCATGTGCAGGCTGTAGCGATGCTTAGAGAGGCAGGACACGAGGTATTGCTCGTTTCATCAGGTGCAGTAGCTGCTGGCTTCGCTCGATTAGGCTATCCAACTAGACCAACAACTTTAAAAGGAAAGCAAGCTGCAGCTGCAGTTGGGCAAAGTTTACTTGTCCAATCTTATATAGACATGTTTGCCCAATATAAAATTGTACCAGCTCAAATCCTGTTAACAAGGAATGACTTTTCGAAACAGGAGCGATACAAAAACGCCTATGCGACAATATCGGAATTGCTGGAGCGTGGAATTTTACCGATAATAAATGAAAATGACACGGTTTCAGTTGAGGAGCTTACCTTTGGAGACAATGATATGCTTTCGGCACTCGTAAGTGGGTTAATCCACGCAGACCAGCTCATCATTCTAACAGATATTAATGGCTTGTATGATGAAAATCCACGAAAAAATCCGTTAGCAAAAAAAATAGACTACTTACCGGAAGTAACCGATGAAATGCTGAATGCAGCTGGTGGTTCAGGCTCAAAGGTTGGAACAGGTGGAATGAAATCAAAGCTGATGGCTGCTAAAACAGCGATATCATTAGGTGTTCAAGTGTTTATAGGGTTAGGGAAGGGCAAGGAAAAGCTTCTAACGATTCTTCATGGTGATGGAGATGGAACATATATCGGGAAGGAAGGGCTATCTTCCATTAATAACAGTAGACAATGGATTGCATTTCATTCAGAGGTATCTGGTTCGATCTATGTTGATCAAGGAGCAGAGGAAGCGTTATTATACAAAGGAAAAAGCCTGCTTCCCGCTGGAATCTTCAATTTTACTGGAAGCTTTCAAAAAGGTGATGTCGTTGAAGTAATTGGCCCAAATAGTATCCTTGGAAAAGGTGAAGTGCTTTTCTCTGCAGAGGAATTAAAAAAAATCATGGGGAAAAGAAGCGAAGAATTAAGTAAAGATGAGGTTTTATCATCAATAGTTGTTATTCATCGTAATAAATGGGTAAAAGCATAGAGGGAGGAGATCAAACATGAGTGAAGTATTAGAAAAAGGTAAAGCCGCGAAAAAAGCTAGTTTTGTCATGGTGGATATGTCAACTGAAGCAAAGAATGAAGCATTAGCCAAAATTGCAGAGCAATTACTCGTAGACAAGGAATTCATTATTCAAGAAAATCAAAAGGATCTTGAAGCAGGACGAAAAAATGGCTTATCAGAAAGTGTTCTTGATCGCATCATGCTTAATGAAAAACGGATTACAGATATGGCGGAGGCAATTCAGTTGTTAATACAATTGAAAGATCCAGTAGGAGATACGTTAGAAACGATAGAAAAGGAAAATGGTCTCCTTATTAAAAAAAATCGCGTACCAATCGGAGTCATTGGGATGATTTATGAGGCAAGACCAAACGTAACGGTTGATGCTGCTACATTGACGTTAAAAACAGGAAATGCAGTCATTTTAAGAGGGAGCTCTTCTGCAAGCTTTTCTAACAAAGCATTAATGAAATCTATCCATAAAGCATTAGAAGCTAGTCAAGTTCCTATTGAGGCGATTCAGTTAATTGAAGATACGAGCAGAGAAACAGCAAAGAATCTGTTTCATATGAAGGAATATTTGGATGTTTTAATTCCGCGCGGTGGAAAAAATTTAATTGACACTGTTGTAAGGGAAGCAACTGTTCCAGTACTTGAAACAGGAGCGGGGAATTGTCACGTATTTATTGACCAAACGGCAGATTATAAAATGGCCGAAAGCATTGTAATCAATGGCAAAACTCAGCGTCCATCGGTTTGTAATGCTATTGAATCATTATTAATTGAGGAAAACTGGTTTGCTCGCTATGGTAAGGAATTGCTTGAAGCAATCCATGCTCGTGATGTTGAAATATACGGTGATGATGCTGTGAAAAGTCTATTTGGTGCAGCAAAACCTGCAACAGAAGAGGATTGGTACGCTGAGTATCTTGCTTTATCTATAAGTGTGAAGGTCGTAAAGAATGTTGATGAAGCAATCCAGCATATTAATAAATATGGAACAAATCATTCTGAAGCAATCATTACTGAAAATGAAGAGCATGCAAATAAGTTCTTAAATAAAGTTGATGCAGCTGCAGTTTATCATAATGCTTCAACCCGTTTTACAGATGGATCAGAGTTTGGATACGGAGCAGAGATCGGAATCAGTACCCAAAAGCTACATGCTAGAGGACCAATGGGGTTAAATGCTTTAACATCAACGAAGTTTTTTGTTTATGGTAATGGGCAAATTCGTAATTAAATAGATAAATAGAGGGATTGTCTAAAAGAGCAAATGTCATCCCCACCAATCATAAAGCTATAAAAGGTTTGGTGGGAGTTGACTAGCATAGGAGGACAGCCCTTTTTTACATCTTAAAACTATCGTTTATAGTAACAGTTAGGAGGCTTTAAGACATTGGAGCATATCCGCTTTTATCCTCAAGGTGATCAAGCAATTACTGTTAGTTTTGGAGATAAAATAAATCAAGAGCTTCATGAGGAAATTATTAGTCTCACGAAGCTTTTGGATTTAGAGCCTTTTCCAGGAATGATTGAAGCCGTTCCGAGCTTTACAGCAGTAACGATTTATTATAGCCCTTTCGAAGTGAAAAGGCAGTATTTGAACTTATCGATTTATGAAGACGTTGTCATGCAAATAAAGCAAAAGCTACAAAGCAAGAAGGTGTCGCGAAATGATACACCTACAATAATAACAATCCCTGTTTGCTATGGTGGTGAATATGGACCAGATCTTACCGAAGTTGCACAATACCATCAGCTTTCAGAGCAAGACGTAATCAGGCTTCATTCAAATCATGAATACGTTGTTTATATGGTCGGGTTTACACCAGGTTTTCCTTATTTAGGTGGCATGTCAGAGCGGATTGCGACCCCGAGAAAACAAACGCCAAGAGTAGCGATCCCGGCAGGAAGTGTTGGGATTGGTGGAAGGCAGACAGGAATTTATCCGCTTGAAAGTCCTGGAGGCTGGCAAATCATTGGACGTACCCCGTTACAGCTTTTTAATTATAACAATAACGAACCAACCCTTTTAAAGGCAGGGGATATTGTTCGCTTTAAACCGATAACAGCTGAACAATATAATCAATGGGATGGTGAATGAAAGTGACGTTAAAGATTCTTGACCAAGGCTTGTTAACGACAGTTCAAGATTTAGGGAGAAATAAATTCCAACAATTTGGGGTTAGTGGTTCAGGTGTGATGGATGAAATGGCAGCAAGAATTGCCAATGTCCTAATAGGTAATGCAGAAAATGATGCTGTATTAGAAATAACGATAATCGGTCCAACCATTCAGTTTGAACATAGTTGTGTAATTGCAATATGTGGTGCAGATCTGTCAGCAACAATTGATCATCAGCCCTTTCCATTATGGAGACCTGTATATGTAAAAGAAGGTGCAATTCTTCGATTTAGACGGCCGATTCAAGGCTGTAGAGTTTATTTAGCTGTTGCGGGAGGAATTGATGTTCCAATCGTTATGAATAGTCGTAGTACGTATTTGAGAGGAGGGTTTGGAGGATATAATGGACGTCCGCTGCAACGTGGGGATGTGATAAAATGTTCTCCTAATTTTTCAAGCATGACAAATAAGCTACTCAGTTATTTTAAAAGGAGTATCAATGCATCTTCATATATGACAGTAAACTGGACAATCCCATTCTTCTTCAGTTCGTATGTAAACAACCATCATGAAATCAACTATATAAAGGGGCCACAATTTGCCCAATTTACTAAAGAGGCGGTTGCCAAATTTGAATCTGCCTCCTATACAGTTTCGCCAAATGCCGATCGAATGGGCTACCGAATGCAAGGGCCTGCTTTACAGTTAGCGACTCCACAAGAGCTTTTATCAGAGGCTGTACCAAAAGGAACGATTCAAGTTCCAGAAGATGGTCAGCCAATTGTATTAATGTCTGATCGGCAAACGATTGGAGGATACCCTAAAATCGGTTATGTTGCAACAATTTCTATGCCCTCATTAGCTCAAGTAATGCCAGGTGGAAAGCTTACATTTAAAAGAATATCAATAGAAAAAGCGCAAAATGATTTAATCAAAAGAGAACGTGAATTTTCACTTTTAAAAACGAGTCTCTCATTAAAAATAAGGGGGCTTTCTTATGCGACAAATTGATCTTAATTGTGATATGGGAGAGAGCTTCGGGAGCTATTCATTTGGCTCCGATCACGAGCTTATTTCATTCATTTCCTCGGCCAATATTGCCTGTGGGTTTCATGCAGGTGACCCGACAACGATGAAAAAAACAGTCCGGCTTGCGCTGGAGCATTCAGTGAAAATTGGTGCACACCCAGGGTTCGATGATGTAAAGGGATTTGGTCGCAGAACGATCTCGATAACACCTGAGGAGGCGTACGATATAGTTCTGTATCAAATCGGAGCTCTTAATGGTTTCGTTACTGCTGAAGGTGGGAGCCTACACCATGTTAAGCCACATGGTGCGCTTTACAACATGGCTGCGGTGAATAAAAAGTTAGCAGAAGCTATTGCGAAGGCTATCTATAAAATAAACCGAGAGCTTATTTTGTATGGGCTATCTGGAAGTGAGCTAATTGTAGCTGGAGAAAAGTATGGTTTGAATACAGCAAATGAAGTATTTGCAGACCGAACCTATCAAGCGGATGGTACATTAACACCACGAAATGACAAGGTGTCCATAATCAACGATGAGACTACTGCTGTTGAACAGGTGTTAAAAATGCTCAAAACAAATAAAGTGATGACAACAGAGGGGAAGGAAATCCCAATTCAGGCTGATACGATTTGTATTCACGGAGATAGTGAGCATGCTGTTCGTTTTGCTAAGAAAATCTATTATGCATTACAAGAGCATAATATT
This sequence comes from Bacillus sp. (in: firmicutes), assembly GCA_031180805.1. Taxonomy (GTDB): domain Bacteria; phylum Bacillota; class Bacilli; order Bacillales; family Bacillaceae; genus Metabacillus. The sequence continues at coordinate 35,175 of JAPSLL010000003.1, read as the reverse complement.
AACATAAAGGCGGTTTAACAAAGCAGCTTATCTCAAACATTTGTATAATACTGACAAAATAGATTGATAGTTAGGCATGGTGATACAGTGGAATTTTTTACAGTGTTAATCCCAATTTTCTTTATTTTTGGTATCGGCTTTGTTGGTCAGAAACTGATCGGATTTGATACAAAGCCATTATCGGTTATGGCGATTTATTTAATGCTGCCTTTTTTAGCCTTTCAAACGTTTTATACAGTAGAGCTAACAATGGATTATGCAGTAATGGCGTTATATACAGTTGGACTCGCTTTTTGTATCATCGTTCTAATTTACTTCATCGCCTTTATTAGAGGATATTCCCTTAAACGCACATGTAGCATGATTTTAGCCTCTGCGTTCATGAATAATGGGAATTATGGAACACCGCTTATCTTTTTTGCTTTTGGTGAAGCAGGGTTACATTATGCTGTCATCATTATGGTCATTCAGCAATTATTAATGTGTACAGTTGGCGTATATTATGCAGCAAAAGGCTCACCTGAAGGCGGTGGCATGAAAAAGGCATTTAAGGAGGTTGTAAAAGTACCAATTGTTTATGGTGCGATCCTAGGTATTATTTTTCAATATTTACACATTCCAGTTAGTGGGTCGTTTATGGAAGCGATCGAAATGGTTGGAAATGCATCTATCCCAACGATTATGATTATTCTTGGAATGCAGCTTGCAAACATATCTGCAAAAAAAATCGAGATTGCACCTTTGTCACTGTCGTTAAGCTTACGATTATTGCTATCTCCTGGTATTGCTTATGTCATTACGCTATTCCTTCCGATCGATGATTTACTAAAGCAAATCATGATTGTTTTATCGGCAATGCCAACTGCTGCCAATACAACAATGTATGCCTTGCAATATGATACAGAGCCGCAATTTGTTTCAACGGCTACTCTCTTTAGCACTGTATTAAGTTTAGTTACGTTACCTGTTGTGTTATATGTTTCAGGGGTACTGTATGGTTAGAGAGCGTAATTGTTTTTATTAGCTAAGCATAATGTAGTTAACCTCCTATTCTTTAAGAAGGAGGTTTTTTTATATGCTCTTATTTATAAAAAGGAAATCGCCAACAACGTTTCACAGAGCCAAATTTTATTAGAAATAAATCTATTTCATAATGGCTGAATCAACCAATAACATGACGTAATTGACCATGAATTTGCCCTCGGTTGCCTTTATGATATTAATAGGGAAATAGACAAATCAATGCTTTTAAATGACGAAAAGGAGGGATAGCACTTGAAAATCATTATGATCTCACTTGATACATTAAGGGCAAAGCGTTTAGGCTGCTACGGATATGAGCTATCAACAAGCCCATACATTGATCAGATTGCTAAGCAAGGTGTCCTTTTTGAACAGGCCTTTGCCTCTGATATACCAACAGAGGTTGCCCATACTAGTATATTTACTGGCAAAGTAGGTCTTTCAACAGGTGTAGTATCACATGGTGCACAAACAACTTACTTACAAAAGGAATATGATTGGCTTCCAACAATTATGAGAAAGTCTGGTTTTACAACAGCAGCTGTTGATAATTTATATCATTTAAAGGAATGGTTTGCTAGAGGCTATCAATATTATATCAACACAATTGGGCAAACAAGATGGATTGATGGGAAAACAGTAAATGCATTGGCAAAGCCGTGGATTCGCGAGCATAAAGATGAGGAATTTTTTCTGTTCCTTCATTATTGGGATCCGCATACACCCTATTTACCACCTAAAGAATATGTCCCGCAATTTTATCAACAAGGTCGGGATCCATATGATAAAGCAAATAAAAGTATGGAACCAGCCTTTAATCATCCTGCATATCCATTTTTTAAGTATCACCATTTTGATTTGCTTGGAGATATTACCGATGCTAGTTATGTAAGCGCTTTATACGATGCTGAAATTAGATATTTGGATGACTTAATTAAGGAGTTAGATGATTTTCTCATACAGCAGGGGATTAAAGATGACACGATGCTTATATTATTTGGCGACCATGGTGAAAGTTTAACAGAACATGATATTTATTGGGATCATTGTGGGCTTTATGAGGCTACTGTCCATGTCCCGATCATTATTCGTTGGCCTGGAATAATAAAAGAAGGTTTAAGAATAAAACAGCTCGTCCAACACGTTGATTTAATGCCAACGATATTGGAAGCATTGAATATTGAGATCCCTAAAGGTATAGACGGTAAAAGTCTTTGGCCAATCATTGAAGGGAAAGCGAACAACGTTCATTCTGAAATTTATTTAAGTGAGTGTGCTTGGCAAGCGTCAAGGGGAATCCGAACTGACCGATATAAATACATTGAAACATATGATCCAGGTCCTTTTACAAGACCAGCTTTTGAACTCTATGATCTATTAACTGATCCAAATGAAGAAACAAATCTTGCGGAGCTACTACCAGATAAAATAGATAGCTTTAAAAGGAAATTAACAGCCTGGATACATTGTAAGCTTGGCGAGCGAGAGGATCCGATGAAATTGGTTCTAAGGGAAGAAGGATTACCTTTTAGAAAAAGAATAGAAAAGGTTTTATCACAATACGACTTAACCTGGGATGAGTGGAAGGCAAATCCACAGCGGGACAAAATTGATAAACATGTTAATGAAAATCGTTTCTTAAAAAAGTAGCTTCATAGAAACTTTTTGACATATTGTAAGCTTGCATTTATTCATGAAGTTTAAACCAATTGGGGGGATAAAAATGAAAGGCATTAAGAAATTATCAATGCTGTCGCTCATCATCGTATTTATAATCTCAATGCTATCAGGTTGTATTGTACCGAGCACCTCACAAGAGAATGAAGAACAGTCTGACGGGGAATTTAAAGGAACAATCAAAATGTATGCCGGAACGTATAGCCCAAATAGAATATTAAATGCTAATCAAAAGCCAGCGACTGTCATGAAGAAGCTTGCAGAAGAGTATGAAAAAGAAACAGGCATCAAAATTGAGTTTATTAAACCGCTGCCCGCTGATCAAGACTATATGACATGGGTTCGAACAAAGGCATCTGGTGGTCAACTTCCTGATATTATATGGAGTCAATGGTATGATGCAAATACTGCCTTAGCTAAAGGAACGTTAACAGACTTATCAAAGTATTTAGATGAGCCAAATCCATATGTAGACAATAAACCTTGGAATGACCTCCTCAATAAACAAATCATTTCAGATACAAAATCAGCTGATGGAAGCACGTATGTCATTAATGGAGATTATGTTGGGACTGCTACTTATTATAATGTAGAGGCGTTTGAAAAGGCAGGAATTGAGAAAACTCCTGAAACATGGTCTGAATTTATCGAAGCAGCTCAAAAGCTAAAGGATGCTGGATACATTCCGTTTGCATGGAATCTTGCTTCAACTCCAACAGGAACGGACCGTATCACATGGTTAACTCGTTTATTTTTCACAAACTTTTTTGCAGATGAATATGATGAGCTTCGCTTTACAGGCAATGAGGGAATTACGAACCAGGATCAAGTTATTGCAATTAAAAAGGGGATATTTGGATCGGAAAATGAACAATGGATGGCGATTTGGCCAATTTTAAAGGACTTCTCCCAATATTGGCAGCCTGATTTTACAGGAGGAGACTCAAATGGTCAAGGAACAATGCTTGCTTTCCTTACTGGTGAGGTTGGAATGTATTTCGATGGTTCATGGGCATCACAGCAAATAAAATCAGCTGAACCAGATTTTGAATGGTCATCCTTTAAAAACCCTTATCCTGATCAAGCGATCTCGGAATTTGCGACAGATTTTGATTCATCTGCTTCAATTGGCGGCCCAAGTGCTTCCTTCCAATATGCAGTCCCTACTAAACAGGCGAATAATTCATTAACACCAGCAAAGGAAAAAGCAATTGTCGATTGGTTGATGTATTTAACAACACCTGAGCATAATGAGGAAATTGTGAATGAGCTAGGCGAAAATGTTCCAACTGTTGCAGGTGCACAACCAATAGAAGAGCTAAAAGCTCTATCAGATCTTACGAATCAGCCGTTACAAAGTGTATTTGGCGGCATCAATCTTGAAAACAAAGAGCTTGATGCGATTTATCGTGCCTTCCAAAGCTATATTTTAGGAGAAACGTCTCTAGAGGAATTTGCCAAGGTAGCTGATACGGAAATGGAAAAAACAGCTGATGCGTTAATTCAACAAAATAATTGGGATTTATCAGAATACTTGGATGAGTAAAAAACAGTAATGAACTAAAGAGGGTGACTCAAAGGGTCTGACCCCTCGTATGAAGTAAACTAACCTCATCAATATTTTAAAATATTGTGTTTGCAGGGTCTAAAACCTATTTTTGAGATACCCTCTTCTAGATGAAAGGAGATGTGAATATGCCTGAAACAGTCCAACCTCTTGAAAGTGATAGAGTCATAAAAAGGAAAAAGCGAGGAAAACTGCGTTATAACTGGAAATCTGGCTATGGAATGCTAATTCCTTCATTTATTCTTTTAATTACATTCATGTATTATCCGGCATTAATTGCAATTGGCTTTTCTTTTACGAATTGGGATGGATTTAATCAACCCCAATTTACTGGGTTTCAAAATTATTTAACGCTATTCAAAGACAAGATTTTTTTAATATCAATGAAAAATGTTGGGATATGGACAGTTGTAAAAGTAATTGTTGAATTATTAATTCCGCTCATTGTCGCTGTTATGATTTTTCATTTAAAAAGTAAAAGAATGCAATATATTTACAGAGTGTTATTCGTCATTCCAGTTGTTGTGCCAGGAATTGTTATGTTTATGATTTGGAGCTTTATTTATGACCCTAATGTAGGTGTACTGAATACGTTACTTAAATCATTAGGTCTTGAGGGGCTGATCCAAAACTGGCTTGGAGATCCTCATATCGCCCTCTACGCGTTAATGTTTGTCGGATTTCCGTTTGTTGTTCCATTTAATTTATTAATCTTTTATGCAGGATTACAATCTATTTCTGAAAGTGTATATGAATCTGCTAAGCTTGATGGGATTACAAGGGTAAGAAGATTTTTTCAAATTGAAATTCCATTGGTAATGGGACAAGTGAAGCTAATTCTCATTTTAACCGTGATTCAATTGCTGCAAAATGTGACCTTGCCACTTGTTATGACAAATGGTGGTCCAGGTTATTCATCATATGTTCCAGGGCTTTATATGTATTTCCTTGCTTTCCAAAACGGTGAATTTGGCTTAGGAATGGCTGTTTCAATGATTATATTTGTGATTGTCCTTGTCTTAACTTGGATTCAAATGAAATATATTAATCCCAGTACAGAATATAAAGCTTAGCTTAAAAAGAAAGGAGTTATAATATGCTAAAAACGATTAGGCAAGATTTGTGGAGCCATATTGTCCTTATTTTGCTGGCCTTTCTTGCATTGTATCCATTCTTCTATATGCTTATTACTTCGTTTAAAACAAATGGCCAATTTTATCGCAACTTTTTTGGCATTACGTTCCCCTTACATTTTGAAAATTATGCAACCGCCTGGGAGGCAATTGGAGAATATATCTTTAATTCAGTGCTTATTGGCATCGCCAGTGTCTTGATTATTATCGCAACATCTGCTTTAGCTGGTTACTCGTTTGCGAGATTAAGGTATAAAGGCAAGAATTTTCTTTATATGTCAGTCGTCGCTTTGCTAATGATCCCAGGGTTGTTAACGTTAATTCCATTATTTTTATTAATTAAAAGCTTTGGCTTGCTAGACTCATATATTGGATTAATTATTGCCTTTGCTGCAGGTGGTCAGGCATTTACTATATTTGTTTTTCGTCAATCATTCGCTTCATTACCAGAAGAGTTATTTGAGGCAGCACGTATTGATGGGTGTGGAGAGCTTCGGGTATTTTGGCAAATTGTTCTCCCGCTATCAAAACCGATTATCGGAACGATGGCAATTTGGAATCTGCTGTCAATTTGGAATGAATATATGATGCCGCTTGTGTTAATGAGTAATCCAGAGAAATTTCCGATCACAGTAGGGCTGATTCAGTTCGAAAGTCAATTCGTCTCACAAACATTATATGGTCCGATGTTTGCCGGTTACACCATTGCATCTTTACCACTGCTTATTCTTTTCTTATTTACAATGAGACTGTTTATGAAGGGACTAACTTCAGGGGCAGTTAAAATATAACGTGGGATGTTTTTTAAAATCCATTTTTTAAATCGACTTACAAAGCAAAAGTAAATAATATGGCGCTAAAAAGTGAAAATGGCTGAATCCACCATGAAAGTGGCAGAATGGGCGATGATGGTAGGCATGAATAAAGCTATGATTTAACTATCCTATGAAATAACAAAAAGGGGGATGTGAATTGATAGGGAAAAGGACTTGGATTATACCAGATGGGTTTTTGCAACCGAAAAGTACTGGTAATCAAATCAGTCATGAAGCCGTTTGTGTCCTCAATTTAACAGACCAACTGGCAGAAATTCAATTAACCTTTTATTTTGAAGATCGCGAGCCAATGGAGCGTTTCTTTTCAGAATGTGGATCTAAAAGAACCCATCATATTCGCTTAGACAAACTGACCGATCAACAGGGGAAAGAGGTTCCAAGAGAGGTGCTATATGCAATAAAGGTTGATAGTACAGTACCGATTATTGTTCAACATAGCAGATTAGATACTTCCCAAGAGGCACTTGCCTTATTTACAACAATGGGATTTCCAATTGAATAGAAATGAATGAAAAAGATAAAAAAGTGAGGGATGGACAAATGACGTTAAAAGTAGCGATTGTAGGTGTTGGAAATATAGGAAGCATTCACGCGTCTGTCTATAAGGAAAATCCGAATACAGATATCGTCGCAGTATGTGACATTGTAAAGGAAAATGCTGACAGAGCAGCAGAAAAATTTGGGGGAGTAGCCTTTTACAGTGTAAGTGAAATGCTAGCTAGTGGCTTAGCGCTCGATCTTGTAAGCGTATGCACGAAGGGGGAGGAAAATGGAGGAGAGCATTTTACACCAACGATGGAGCTATTAAATGCAGGGATTCCCGTTTTAGGGGAAAAGCCGATATCCAATAACATCGAGGAAGGCAAACAAATGGTTAAACTGGCAAGCGAAAAGAAGATTCCATATGCAGTGAATCTTAATCATCGCTTTACACCTGCAGCGGAAAAGGCAAAGGACTGGGTGGAAAGCGGCCGTCTTGGTAAGCTTCACATGATTAATATGAGGATGTGGATTAACAACCCAATTGAAACCTCACCATGGTTCCATTTGCGTGCGTTACACCCACATTCCTTTGATGTCATTCGATACTTCTGTGGTGATGTAAAGCGGGTAGGAGCTTTTATGATGAAAGGGGAAGGACGAAAGATTTGGTCAAATACACAAATTATTCTTGAATTTGAAAATGGTGCAATCGGAAATCTAGTAGGCAGTTATGATGCAGGTGCAAGCTATGGTTTAGAGCTTTGCGAGGTTGTCGGTTCTAAGGGAAGATTTGTACTAGAGGATGCATGTGAACAATTAACTTTTTATCCAAGAGCAAGCATCGAAACAGAAAGCTATCGTTATCTTGGCGGGATGAGAGCATTCCCTGAAACATTTAAAAGCCGGATTCATGCATTCATCGACCAATTAGTTACAGGTGCTTCCTATGATGAAATTGACGGATCGGGAGAGGATGCACTTAAAGCTCAATTTATTATTGAAGCAGCTATTAAGTCATTTGAAACAGGAACGATTGTGAATGTAAAAGATGTAGAGCTTATTGCAGGAGGGGTTAAATGATGAAGCTTGGTGTAAACTCTGTATTGTTTAAAGATTTTAATTTTGCAACAGCGGCAAGACAAATTGCTTTATCTGGGTATGACGGAGTAGAGATATCAGCTATTAAAGGAATGTGTGAGCATTTGGAGTTGAACCGCTGGAAGGAACAGGCTGATGACATACGTTCAATTGCTGCGGAAAATCGCCTTGAAATTTTATCGATGGAAGTAGCATCACTTGATGAGGAAAGGTTAATAAAGGCTTTTGAAGCAGGGGCAGAGCTTGGAATACCTATTATAAATGTGGGACCTGGCGGGAAATCAGGAGTCGAGGGAGACCTTCAGCAATCAATTGATACCCTTAATCGTTTAGCAAAAATCGCAGAGACATATGGTGTAACACTTTGTGTAAAAGCTCATGTAGGAAATGCGATTTATAATACACCGACAACTTTGCAGGCAATGCGGGAAATTTCCTCTCCTGCGTTTGGGATAGATATGGATCCGAGCCATATTTATCGAGGAAATGAAAACCCTGAAGAAGAGATAACAAGAGTAATAGAAAGAGTGAAGCATATTCATATAAGAGATTGCAAAGGGAGAACAAAGGGACCTGGCGAAATACAGAACCAAGCCTGTGGACGTGGGGATATAAATCTATTTGGGTATTGTAAAGCGCTGGTCGATGCCAAGTATTCAGGACCTGTTGTTTTAGAGGTCATCGGAGCGAAGCAGCATTCATTAGCAGATGTATCGATTGTTGCCGCTGAAAGCTATGGCTATCTTAATGCTTGTTTAAAAATATTAGGTGCAAGAGAAGAAAATTTTGCTGAGAAAGGATAATAAATGATGACGAAAAAGCCGAATGTCATTCTTTTTGGAATTGATAGTTTAAGAAGAGATCGGATGAGCTCTTATGGGTATAGCCGTTTAACAACACCACATATTGATAAATTTGCTAAAGAAGGAGTTCTTTTTGAAAATCATTTCAGCCCAAGCATACCGACGACACCGGGATATGCTTCGCTGCTAACAGGGATGGACTGCTTTGGGACAGATGTTGTCGCACTTCGACATAACGGGCCGTTAGGAGAACATGTAAAAACACTTCCGGAACTCCTCGGTGAACATGGATACAATACAACTTGTGTAGGCTTTACAGGAAATCCTTCATCACGAGGCTTTCAACAATATTTAGATTATGAAGCGTGGCAGCCTGATGAAACAGGGCGTTGTTCAAAAGCCGAAAATTTAAATGAGGTAACAATTCCTGAATTAAAACGACTTGCTGAGGATGAAAAACCATTTTTCTTATTTTTAAGACATATGGATCCACATTCACCATATTTACCTCCTAAGCCATATGAGAGAATCTTTTATGGCGGTGATGAATGCGATCCAGCAAATGAATCATTAAATGAGATGAAAAAGTTTAAACCATTTGCTGACTTTTTAACATCATGGATTCCTGAAGGCTGTACAGATTCTGAGTATGTTGATGCCCAATATGACGGGGCAATTGCTTATATGGATGCATGTATTCAAAATATATTAACAGCAGTGAAATCACTCGGTATTGAGGACGAAACTATTATCATCATTACCTCTGATCATGGAGAAACATTAAACGAACATCAATGCTGGTATGATCATCATAGTTTATATGAGCATAATTTAGTTGTTCCATTGATAATCAAATATCCTGGTAAATTGCCTAAAGGGAAAAGAATTTCTGACATTACATTAATAAAGGATATTATGCCGACGATATTAGAGCTTCTTGAAATTAAAGCAAATATATCCTGTGATGGTCGAAATCTTTTGCCGCTCATAGCAGGAAAGCCTCAAGAATTTCAGCAGGAATCAGATTTTTATATTACCGAATGCACATGGATGAGAAAGCATGGCTGGCGTACTCCTGAGTGGAAACTAATTCGAGCACTTGAGCCGGATTTTCATTTTAAACCTGAAATTGAATTGTACAATTTAATAAAGGATCCGGAGGAATTAAATAATCTTGCAGATAGTGAGCCACAAATTGTCAATTTATTATTAGGTAGAATGGATGCTTATATCGCCAAACGTGAACGCGAAACAGGAAGAGTAAATCCAATGTATACGAATTTACATTGGCACGGTCTTGAACGTGGGCCATTTAGGTCATCACAGGAAGCATATGATTCGATGTATATAGGATCAATTCATACTGCACAGCAACTTCAAGAAAAGGAATAAGCTAGGATCTGCAGAATAAATAGAAAGTAATCTAAACTTAAATGCTTCGGTGATTTCTCGCTCCGAAGCATTTCGTCTAATAAAGAGGTGATGAAATTGTTGAAAGCAGTGGTTGTCGGTGTAAATCATATCGGGAAAATTCATTGTCGTTATTATCAAGAGCACAAAGATGTCCAATTAGTTGCAGTCTGCGATTTAAATGGATCCTTAGCAAAAACAGTGGCAAACGAGTTTAAAGTGAATGCTTATACAGATTTAAAAACAATGATAGCAAATGAACAAATTGATATTATTAGCATCGCGACAGGCGGTAAGGAAAAGGGATCCCATCACTACGAACCAACGATGACAGCGATTGAAGCAGGTTTAAACGTATTAGTTGAGAAGCCGTTGTCAAATACCTTACAAGAAGCGAGGGAAATGGTCGATTTTGCCCGGAATAATCATGTCAGGCTAGCCTGTAATTTAAACCACCGCTTCGTACCGATCGCCTATCAGGCAAAGAACTTAGTTGATAGCGGTGAGGTCGGAACATTGCTTTTCGTCAATATGAAGTTAACGATAGGAAACCCTAATGAATCAAGTCCGTGGATTCACTTAAGAGCCCTTCATCCGCATTCAATAGATGTAATGCGGTATTTTGCAGGAGATATTCGCCGTGTTCAAGCGTTTATGACGAAGGCACCTGGACGAACGGTTTGGTCAACTGCGTCGATTAATTTAGAATTCGAGTCCGGAGCTGTTGGTCATTTAACAGGTAGCTATGATATGGATAACAATCATCCAATTGAATATTGTGAGGTTGCAGGAAACAAAGGAAGGTTCGTTATTGATAATGTTTATGAAAATCTTACGTTTTATCCACATAAAAGCTCTGAAATTAAGGTTGTCCGAAACTCAGTTTTAACTGGGATGAACGGGTTCAATGAAACGTTTAAAAACCGAATTGATACGTTTATTAACGAAATTTTGCATTCTGTCCCACCGGAGCAAATTTCAGGATCAGGTATCGATGCCTTGGCAGCACAGACTGTGATTGAAGCAGCAATCCGTTCTCAAAGGGAGAATGGGGCAGTAATTGAGGTGACAAAATGAATAGGTAAAAAATGTAAACCCTTACAAGTTAATGGTATGAATGTTTGAATTCCTAGAGAAGCTTTACGTATCTATCTTTTATCTAGGGGAGGAAAGGAAATGGAGACAACAAAGTATCATTGTAGTGATTATATGAAAACAAAAGAATTTCCATTTTGGATTCAACGATTTCATCACGATTCTTCAAATCTTCCACCTGAACATTCACATGAGTTCGTCGAATTGGTTTATGTTGTGAAAGGCCATGCAAACCACATATTTGAAGGCCAATCTTATACAATTAAAACAAATGATGTATTTATCATTAATCCTGGAGAAGTACACACTTTTCAAATTGAAAAGAACCAAACGATTGAAATCATAAATTGTTTATTTCTCCCTTCAATTATTAAAGATTCCTTGTTAAAGGAATTAGGTGTCTCACAGTCAATGGACTATTTTTATATTCATCCCTTTTTAGATAAGAACGAGAGGTTTCATCATTTGTTAAATCTAGATGGGAATTATTCAATTAGGTTTTTACACTTACTAGAGGGTATGATGTATGAATGTATGAAGGAAAATTCATGCTTCTCAACGTTAATCCGCCTGCAGCTCGTTGAATTACTTATTTTATTGTCAAGAATTTATAATGAACGATATTCCTGTACGGTAAGGTCGCAAATGATCGCGAATGATAGTCAGATTTTGATTCAAAGAATATGTGGGTATTTATCAAGAAACTATGACCAAAAAATCTCTATTCAAAATCTTTGTCATTTATTTAATATAAGCTCACGCCATCTAAACAGATTGTTTAAGCAGGAAACAGGCTACACAATTGTGGAAATGGTTCATAAAATAAGAATTGAAAAGGCGAAGCAATTTTTAATCGAATCAAACGACAAAGTCATTAATGTTGCATTAAAGGTCGGTTATGATGATCCTGCTTTTTTTAGTAAGCTATTTCGTAGGGTTGTAGGATGTCCTCCTGGAAAATATAAAGAAAATAAACTGGTTCATTCTAAATAGGAGCCGATACATAGAGGGGTAAAATTGGTTATTAATTTTACAAAGGGCTAGACTTATCAAAACATTGGCCGTTCTCTTTTGGAGAACCGACAACGATAAAAAACACGTAAAAAAGCTTTCTTAAAACGCTTATTAACATTATATGTTTTGTTTAATGTCTGACATTATAAGATGTAAACTATAAAGGATAGATGAGCTGAAAAAAATGCTCTATCTATCCTTTTTTATACTACAAATGACCCCATTTACTACAATAAGAAATTGTATGTTTGTTGACTTAAGCACCCATTTGTTAAATAGAGAAAAAGGCATTCCTTAATAAAGGAACGAAATAAAATAACCTTAGTACTTAGCCTTACAACTCTAGAGAATTTAAAACTTTTTTATAATGATTCATTTGATATGATAAAACTATAGCTGTTAGAAATGTATCTTACATTTATCAATTTGGGTAGTAGATTGTCATACTTAAACGGGCTATTTCATTGCTTGTATTCAAATATGAATGTGGTTTATCAGCCTTAAACCTAATGGAATCATTTTTATTCAATTTATAGTTCGTTCCATTTATTCTTATAAGAACCTCACCATCAAAAACGGTAATAAATTCCTCAGTCCCTTCCATATGCCCAACTGATTCTAATTTTCCCTCTGGATCTATCTCAACTGAGTATATTTCAAACTTTTTACCCTCTGTAAATGGAAATGTTGAGAAAACTCTATACTTCCCATCGTCTTCTGATAAAACTTGAACATCGCTTCGTAAAACGACTTTTGCTTCTGTTTCTGGGCCATTGATTAATGATGTAAAAGAAATTTTCAGTCCATTCGCTATTTTCCAGATTGTTGTTATAGTTGGACTTGACTCGCCTCTTTCAATTTGGCCAATCATAGCTTTACTTACACCGCTAAGTTCAGAAACCTTTTCTAAACTTAGCTTTTGTTTTTCTCTTATAGCCTTCAGGTTTCTCCCTAATATTTTTTGGATTTCTTCCATAACATCACCTCTTTGTAATTTACAGTATAACATTCATAATGTACAATATAACATACGGATGATATAACATACATTTGTATAATATAACGCTCAATTAGGAGGGTTTTATATATGCCTTTATTACCATTACTTTTATTTGTCATAATAAACTGCTTTACTCCTGGACCAAATAATTTTATGGCTATGTCATTTGCGGCCAGATTTGGATTCAAGAAGACACTTAAATTTTGTATTGGGGTTGGGTTAGGTTTTTTTACACTTGTGTTACTATGCAGTATTTTTAACCATCTATTAATAAAGATTATGCCAATGATTAAAACACCCTTAACTATATTGGGTGTTGGTTATATGATATATCTAGCATTCAAAACGATTACGGACAAAGGAACAAATAATAACGAGTTTGATAACAATGCTAATAGCAACCTTTTTTTAATTGGCTTCTTTGTACAGTTTGTTAATCCAAAAGGCATTCTTTTTGGAATTACAGTAGTATCATCATTTATCCATCCTTATTACAGTTCCTACTTAATTTACTTCTTTTTTTCTCTTTTTCTAGGGATTGTGGGTATTATTAGCTCGTCTAGTTGGAGTTTATGTGGGACTATTTTTCAGAAGTTCCTAACGAAATATAGAAGTGTTTTTAACTTTATAATGGCCTTATTATTAGTCTATAGTGCTATCTCAATAATGAAGCATTAAATCAAGAAAAGCTGCAGGGATTTAACCTTCTGCTGTTTTTATGTTTGCCTTTTGATACAATTACCGCACGTTTATGACAAAAGAAATTCATTTACTATGGGAATGTTGCCAAATTAAAATAAAAAACGGTTGTATGTATAAACATACATACAACCGATGCTCGCAAAATGAAAGAAGCTGAAGAACACATCTATTGTTTGAGTGCTTGGAATCAACTCAAATGAAGAAAAAGTAGCTTTGGACAATTTCAATTCTAGGCTATGATGTAACGTCAATGTCAACATGATAATCAATTATTTAATATTGCACTTGAAAGTTAATTTTATTTTTCAATTTTCTAAAATGAGGGAGTTTTCCTCTCAAAACCCTCCAAATTTAGATACTAAAGATAAATCCGCTAAATACCATTCCGAGATTGATTAAAAAATGCCAAATGATACTAGGGATTATACTATTTGAGCGCATCACAATACCCGCGAAGAAAATGCCGCCAAATGAAAAGAGGATAGATGGGATTAGCGGGATGCCGATTGAAATATGCTGCAAGCCAAAGCCGATGCTTGTGATAATCAATGCAAAATAATCATCGACGCTATCTTTAAGCTGTGATAGCAAATACCCTCGCCAAATAATTTCCTCTAGAATCGCATTTATAATTGAAAATCCAATTGCAAACAATAGAAGTCCTTTTAAAGTATTAAAATCATGCTTGATAATAAACGGGATAAACACAATGGAATTTATGAGCATTGCCATGATTAGAAAGTACTTTATTTGTAAGCTGTGAAAGCCACTCCATATAAAGGGAAAATAGATTGTTGCATGCCAATCTGGCTTATGCAAATAGTGAAATCGATGCTTGAAATATCTTGAGTTGATCATCAAGCATAAGATGATGAACAGCAATAAAAATCGATTAAGTAGGATTCTTGCTTCATCACCATCAAGTAATTGTGTAAGCAACAAGGCTGTAGCTCTATAAAGGATAAATCCAATCAAAAAAGCTGAAAAGGTCGCTATTAGTTTTCGGTTCCCTTTTTTTAGATAGATGAAAATCATCATTAGGAAAAGTGGAACTATTCCCCAAAAGAATGAGTAGGAGATGAAGAGAATACCTACTAAAAACACCAGCCCTAATAAAAGATTTACTTTATCTGTAAATGTATACATTCCCATCATGTTCTCGTCATATAAAGTACATATGTACAACGATCTTCATCTATTTCTGCTGATATTTTTTCGTATTCCTTATCATCGATCCATAAATAATCATTGCCAATAAGGGATAAAGCTTCTTCATGGGAATATAAATCATATGTATAAAGGAGCGGTGATTCCTTGTATTCTTGGTATTCTCTCACTTCTAATGTTACGTGAGAATACGTTTTTGCATCTGAAAATGAATATTCATCAGTTTCTTCCTCTACATAAATAACATAGTATTCATCCTCAAGACTTGATGATGTTTTGTGGTAGACGATATTATTTTTTATAAAATAATCACATAAACGTCTACAAAATATTTCAGATGGGTCTGTAAAATCGTAATGATATAAAGCTGGGTAGCCTTTCATTTCATCATTTAAGCGGTATTCTAATTTATAATTTTTTTCCATAATATCCTCCAAAGTTTTATGTATAATCTAATTTCTGATAGGCCTTCTTAACTATTTATTGTAAATCTTTCTATATTAAAAACGATAAAAACGAACAAGTGACGATAGGTTGTGCGATTTCATCATGATAATAGGTCTTATCGACCATATGTGGAAATCCAATCCACATATGGAAGTTTCACTATATTTCTACTATACTACGTTTATGTGATTTTTGAGGCAGAATTTTTGAAGTGTAAAAGTTTGTGTCTAGCTATGTCACTAAAGCAAAGTGTTTTCGCAGTTTTTTTATGTTGTTTGTTTATGAAATAGTATCGCAACGCTCCAAGCGTGAGGAACGATATAAATTACTTCTGCGTTTTACAGGTGGATAATCTTTTTGGAATGTATCTCTTTAAAAGGGATATGTATATCTACTTGTTACAATAATGTGTGGTAAGGAGGCAGATTGATTGAATAAGACTAATTTTTTAATTTCAGGTATTCTTGCTGCTACAGTGATGACAACTGGTTGTCAGGATAAGGATTTACCACCACCTCCAGATGACAATGATTGTGATGACTGGGAATGGGAAGCAGATGAAGGTGTTTGGGAATGTGATGATGATACTTCCTCTCATTATGGACACTATTATTATGGTGGAAAATATTATTCCTCTAAAAGCAGCTTAACGTCAAGCTCCTCGTATAAAAACTATAAGACTAGCAGCTCCTTTAAAGGGGGAAAATCTGGTTTTGGTTCTGGATCGAGTGGGGGCTTTGGCGGTTAATGTCACAGTCAGTGTCAATAGAAGAGCATCGGAGGAAGCGGCAAGAAGTTTATAGCAAACTCGATTCCTTCTGGCATGATTTATATGATAGTGAATATGGGTTATATGACATTGCTTTATTAGAAAAATCGGAAATTGAGGAAATCCGTTTAGCAACGAAAAGAGTCGGTCGGATTTTTTTTAAGGTAGGGCAATTGCTAAGAAATGTTCCAGACGAATTATTACTTCAATTAGATATTCCAAAAGATATCTTACCATTTATTCGTCATCGGGCATTACCGGTAGAAACAGTTATAGCAAGAGTTGATTTGGTGCAAACAAAACATGGTTTCAAATTGCTTGAAATTAATAGTGATACACCTACATTTGAAAAGGAAGTTTTCTATGCGAATGGGAAGCTATGTCAGGCTTTTCAAGTAGAGGATCCTAATGACGGTTTAGTTTCAAAGCTTGGCAAAGAAATGCGAAAGGCACTTGCAGAAGTCCTTCATGTTGCGAAAATAAAAAAAGAACCACATATTGTCTTTACATCACACGAGGACCATGAGGAAGATAAGTATACGACAAAGTTTTTAATGGAAGTAGCAAATGTCAAAGCAAAGTATGTCCCATTACATAAGCTAACGATCATTAGAAATGAAGGATTGTATGATGACGAAGGGAAGCGGATTGATGTCCTTTATCGGCAAACATATCCTTTAGAGCATTTAATTGAAGATGTGACAGCAGACGCAACAGAAAAAATTGGCCTCCAATTATTAGAATTAGTAATTTCAAATAAACTTCAAATGTTAAATCCTATCTCAGCGTTTCTTTTGCAATCAAAGGCGATCCAAGCACTGATTTGGGGGATGATGGAAGCGGATCACCCACTATTTACAGATGAAGAAAAACAGTGGATTTCCACATATTTTTTACCGACCTATCTTGAGCCTGATCACTTTCTACAAAACGGAAAGAAATATGTACAAAAACCGAGCTTTGGTCGTGAGGGAGATACAGTAACCATTTTGCAAGGGAAAAGGAAGCTAATGGAAGACGTTCATAAAACATATGAAACTTCATTACCAGTTTTTCAGGAATATATTGATTTACCATCTAAAGAGATAAATACAATACATGGGAATAAAGAAGCGAAAATATTAATCGGTAGTTTCTTAGTAAATGGTGAGCCTTGTGGCATTGGTTTAAGAGCTGGTGGGCAAATTACAGACAATAATGCATATTTTTTACCGTTAGGATTAAAATTGGAAAGGAACTGAGTATATGACATTTTTAAATTTATTTTTGTCGACGATTTCGTATATTGGCTTAGCGTGTTTGCTATTATTCATTGGTATCATTTTATTTGAGGTTACGACGAAAAACAAAGAGTTAGAATTAATTAAAAACGGAAATAAAGCAGCAGTATATGCTTTTGGTGGAAGAATCTTAGGGCTTGCAATTGTTCTGTATTCATCCATTTCCAATTCTATTAATCTCTATGATATGGTAATTTGGGGCGCCGTTGCGATCGTTATTCAAATTGTCTTATTTTATTTAGCAGAATTATTAACTCCGAAGTTTAATATTACGAAAGCGATCGATGAGGACAATCAAGCAGTAGGATTGTTCCTTCTGTTCCTCTCAATTGCGATCGGATTAATTATTGCTGCATCACTTACTTATTAATTCACCTCTATCAGTTTCATAGAATAAGAGTAGATAGGACCTATGTTAAAGGCTAAATAACATAGGTTTTTTTGTGGGGAAAACAATTCATAGCGTGAAAAATAACGGATTAAGTCGATATTTACGAAACCGGTTTATTAAAATTCTTAAAAACTGGTTGATTTTTCCGAAATACGAGGATATAATTTGTATTGAAAACGGTTACCTTTCCATTTAATGGTGAACATTTCTACCGTAAATGGAAACCGATTTCCGTAATCGTTTATAGATTCATAACTTGAGATTATATTTCTACAAAACTTAATTTCATTTATGGGGGTGCTACATAAGCAAATTAATCATGCGGTCAATGATTCATTCGAATTACTTTGAAAACATAAGGGGGAGAAAAAATGAAAAGGTTGAAAAAGTGGTTAACATTGGGATTGGCAGTAGGACTTGTATTTGCACTTGCGGCATGTAACAACAAAGAAAGCAGTGGCAAAAGTTCTGATGAACAAATTGAATTAAACTTCTGGTCATTCGGAGCGACAGGCTATGACAAATTGATTGAAGAATATGAGAAAGAAAATCCAAACATTAAAATAAAATTTAAAACTTCTGAAACTGCTGACCATCATGATGCATTGTTTACAGCATTATCAGCGGGAAGCGGAGCTCCTGATATTGCGCTTTTAGAGATAGACCAATTAGATCGTTTCAAAGCTGCGCAAGACCGTTTCAATAACTTATACGACTTAGGTGCGAAAGATGTTCAAGATAAATACCTTGAATGGAAATGGGATGGTGGAGCAAACCTTGATGGTGACTTCTTAATCGGTCTTCCAACAGATATTGGTCCTAAAGCATTATACTATCGTACAGATGTTTTTGAAGCAGCAGGCTTACCAACTGAACCTGAAGAAGTTGAAAAGTTAATTAGTTCACCAGAAGCATTTGTAGAAGCAGCGAAAACAGTAAAAGAGAAAACTGGAAAACCATTTATTGACACAATTGAGATGGCATATCGTGCATATTTAGATACTGCTGAAGAAGCATACTTAAACCCAGAAGGTGAACTTATCGCTGATAAAGAAGGCAGCGAGGTGAAAAAGGCTTATGACTTTGCCGCTGAACTATGGGATAAAGGCTATGTTGGTCCAGCTGAAATGTGGTCTCCTGAATGGAGTAACGGTGTGAAAAACGGTGACTTTGCGGTGGCATTGGGTGCTGGTTGGTTTAAAGGTTGGTTAAAAGACAATGCTCCTGAAGCATCAGGAAAGTTCAGAGTAGCAAACTTACCAGAAGAATTTGCGGCAAACTGGGGAGGTTCTTACCTTTCTGTACCAAAAGAATCTGAGCATGCACAGGAAGCTTACGATTTCATCGAATGGTTAGTAGCACCTGAACAACAATTAAAATCATTCCAAGATGCTGGATTATTCCCATCTGCTGTTGAAGTATATGATATGGAAGAATTTAAAACAATGGAAGATGAGTTCTTTGGAGGTCAAGTTTCATCTGTTGTGTTTGCGAAAGCAGCACAAGATATCCAAGGATTACCTTTCAAAGGTGAGAAATACTTCCCAGTTCATGAAGCCATCACAAATGGCTTACTGAATGTTCAAACTGATAAAGACCCAGAAAAAGAATGGGAAGCTGGAATTAAGAAAGCAAAAGATTTATTAAGTAGATAATTAAAAACTCTTGGGGTATGGGTTCCTTGGTGATTCCATACCCTACTTTTGAAAAAGGAACGGGGAGTGAAAATGAATACAGAAAAGGAAGTAAAACAAAATCTTGCATCCGTGAAAAAAAATCCGAAACAGAAAAAACAACTTTCTGAAGAGAAGAAAGATATGATATCTGGTTATCTATATATTGCGCCATTCTTTATTATATTTGCTATTGTAGGGCTTTATCCGGCTTTATTCAGTATTTATTTAGCCTTCCAAAAGTGGAATGGTCTAGCACCAATGGAATTTGTGGGACTTGATAACTTTGTTGTTGTTTTAACGGATCCATTATTTTGGAAATCAATTTATAACACAATAATCATTGGTTTAATGGGTACTGCTCCTCAATTAGTTGTAGGGATTATTTTAGCCTACTTATTAAATTTATCGTTCCTCAAGTTTCGAAATTTCTTCAGAGTAACGATCTTCATGCCTTATATCACATCAATGGTTGCTGTAGCCCTTATCTTTAGCGTGTTATTTAGTAATAGTGAATCTTCAATAGCAAACTATGTGATTGGCCTATTCGGCTTTGAACCTGTTAGCTGGCAAGCATCTGAGTGGGGAACAAAGATCGCCATCTCAATCATGGTATTTTGGAGATGGGTTGGTTATAACACGATTATCTATTTAGCGGGAATACAAAGTATTTCAAATGATTTATATGAGGCTGCAACAATTGATGGGGCAAATAAATTTCAACAGCTTATCCATATTACGATGCCGCTGTTAAAACCATTTATTGTTTTAAATGTCTTCTTTTCAACTGTTGGAGCACTACAACTATTTGCTGAACCAACGGTATTCTTAGGAGCGAATGCATTCTCAAGGGAAGAAGCATTAACAGTTGTTATGTACTTATATCGTGATGCATTTAGTCTTCAATCATTCGGTACTGCATCAGCTACTGCATTGATATTATTAGTTATCATCATTATTTTCTCGGCCATTAATACGTATCTTACTTCAGGTGCGGGTAAAAAGCGGAAGGAGGCAAAGTTATGAGTCAAGAGGTCGGAGTAAAGAAAAATTCAATTAGTCGAATTTTTATCTATTTATTCTTAACGGTATCTGCGGTCTTATCAATGTTTCCGTTTTATTGGATGTTTGTCATGGCGACAAGACCAAGTTCCGCTTATAATTCTATTCCTCCTACGATAACGCCAGGAAATTTGCTTGTTGAAAATTTTCAAAAGGTTCTTGAGCAAATAGATTTTTTCGGAGCAATGTGGAATACAGTTATACTTTGTACAACAGTTACATTAGTAGTTTTGTTAATTAGCTCGTTAGCTGGATTTGCGTTTGCGAAATTCAAGTTTCCAGGGAAAAACATACTTTTCCTTTCAATTTTATTAACGCTTGTTATTCCTCCTCAATTGGGGTTAATTCCACAATATTACTTAATTTCGAAGGCGGGATTATTGGATACTTTACAAGGTGTTATGGTTCTATCATTTCTTAATCCATTAGGGATTTTCTTAATGCGGCAATATGTTAGCAACTCTGTACCAGATGAGTTAATCGAAGCCGCAAAGCTTGATGGCTGCTCAAACTTTAGAATCTATCGCAGCATTGTTTTACCTATTATTCTACCAGCCTTTGCAACTTTAGGAATTATCGTCTTCACTGCTGTTTGGGGAGAATTCCTATGGCAATTTACGGTTCTCAGAGACCCAGATATGTATACGATTCAGGTTGCTTTGGCATCATTAAGTACCGGTTATAAAGTTGACTTCGGTATGATTTTATCTGGTGTATTCTGGGCAACTGTACCATTGATAATTATTTTCTTATTCTTTAACAGATTGTTTATCTCAAGTATTACTGAAGGTGCAGTTAAATAGAAAAGCGTAAGCGCCTCGAACAGCGGCGTATAAACTGGAGCAATCCGTATGAGATAAAGGAAACACGAAGAGCGAAAGCGATTCGATGTTGACTTATCGTAAGGAGGATTGTGAAGTTTACTAGTCGCTAGGCGCAGAAGCTAGACAAATAGAAAAGCGGAAACGACTGTTCAAACCCGACAAGCGCAAGACGCGAAAGAAATGAAGGTGTACTTTACCTTCAATTCTTTCGTGGCTTGTGACCTCGAGGGGCTAGGAGTAGGAGCTAGACAATAGAAAAGCGTAAGCGCCTCGAACAACGGCTTATTAACTGGTGGAATACTTCCTTACCTGATAATGACAAAAATAGAATTGAAGGAACCATGATTTATTAGTAATCTAATTTTAAATGAAAAACTATTACGAAGGCATAGAAGGGATCACAATGAATTTAACAATTAAAGATATAGCAAAAATGGCGGGTGTATCCCCAGCAACGGTTTCAAAAATTATGAATAACTATAGTGGCATAAGTGAGAAAACAAAGAAAAAGGTAATGGATATAATCGGTGAAACCGGGTACCAGCCGACCTTTTCTGCGAAAGCACTTGCTACAAAAAAGTCAAATTTAATTGGACTAATATATGCCGGAAAGGTAAATGTAGATTTTACCCATCCATTTTTTAATGAGGTTGTGACTTCATTTAAAAAGACGATTGGAAAATTAGGTTACGATATTATCATGTTTTCAAATGAACGGTTTTATCAGGATAACGGCAGCTATTTGGCAAGATGCAGACATTTTCATGTTGACGGATGTTTGATTATCGCTGGTGAGGAAATAGAGGATGCTATTTATGAATTAGATGAAACAGACATTCCTTGTATAGGTATCGACTTAAAGCTTCATGGGCCAATGTCAAGCTATGTCATGACAGATAATATTACACTATCAAGTAAGGTGGTTCAGCATCTTTATCTTCATTCGATAAGAGATATTGGCTATATAGGTGGCAAACAAGATTCTGCAATTGCAGTCTATCGCGAGCAAGGATATCTACAGGCAATGAATTCACTTGGGCTTGAAATTAATAAAGACTGGGTACAATATGGAGATTTTCATGAAGAAAGCGGCTATGAAGCAATGAAACGAATCCTTCAATCGAAAACATATCCGGAAGCAATTTTTGCGGCATCAGATATGATGGCATTTGGAGCGATTCGCGCAATTAAGGAAAGTGGAATGCGTGTTCCGCAGGATATAAGAGTAATTGGCTGTGATGATATTGATGCTTGCCGATATAGCGCTCCACAGCTTACAACGATTAAACAGGATAAAGATCGCCTCGGTCGATTAGCAGCAAATATGCTAAATGATTTAATTAACGGAAAATCACAATTAAGTCCAGTGTTTATTGACTCAGAGTTAATCATAAGAGAATCATGTGGTAGTAAATAAAATTGATTAGATTAAAAAAAAATTTTAAAAAAATAATGTTTCTTAAGCTACACTTTACAAAATTAATAGGAGTGTAAGAGCGACTGTTGTGGGAATCAACCAAAACGAAAACTCATATATAGCACCATAGTTTACGAAAACAGCATAAAAATAGAGAAACGACGTTGTGATAACTGACAGAATTAGTGGGGGATTATGATGGCAATAATAAAATTTCCAAAAGAGATGAGATGGGGAGCGGCAACAGCTGCATACCAAATTGAGGGTGCGGCACTTGAAGATGGAAGAGGGTTATCAATTTGGGATACCTTTTCACACACTCCAGGAAAAGTATTAAACGGGGATAATGGTGATGTAGCGTGTGATAGCTATCATCGTTATCATGAGGATATCAAATTAATGAAGGAACTCGGAATTGATATTTATCGATTCTCTATATCCTGGCCACGAGTTTTTCCAGCTGGAACAGGGAAGGTCAATGAAAAAGGGTTGCAATATTATCATGATTTCGTTGATGCATTAATCGAAAATGGCATTGAGCCAATGTGTACGTTATACCATTGGGACCTTCCACAGGCTCTTCAAGATACAGGTGGCTGGGCTAATCGTGAAACAATTGAGGCATTTGCAGATTATGCAGAGTTCATGTATAAACAGTTTAATGGAAAAATAAAAAAATGGATTACTTTAAATGAACCATGGTGTGTTTCCTTTTTATCAAACTATATAGGCGCACATGCCCCGGGAAATAAAGATTTACAATTAGCTTTGACAATTTCACATCATCTCCTTCTTGCGCATGGTAAAGCAGTCGAACGCTTTCGAAAATTAGATGTGGAAGGTGAAATTGGATATGCACCAAATATGGAATGGTATGAGCCATTCAGTTCAAAACAGGAAGATATTGATGCATGTAACCGAGCGCTTGCATATTTTATTGAATGGTTTATGGACCCGGTATTTAAAGGAAGCTATCCAGAGTTTATGGTTGATTGGTTCAAGAAAAAAGGTGCGGTATTAACAATTGAAGATGGCGATATGGAGACGATTCATCAGCAAATCGACTTCTTAGGAATTAATTTCTATACAGGGTTTGTTGGACGCTATAAAGAAGGTGAAGATCTTTTTGACCTTGAAAGAATTGATATCGGGTTTGAAAAAACAGATTTCAATTGGAATATTTACCCTGAAGGATTTTATAAAGCATTAACAAAGGTGAAAGATCAATATGGAGCGATTCCAATATATATAACTGAAAATGGGGCTTGTTATAATGACGGCGTCGAAAATGGTCGTGTGAAGGACACGAAGAGAATTGAATACTTAAAACAGCATTTAACTTCATTAAAGAGAAGCATCGATGCTGGAGTCAACGTGAAAGGCTACTTAACATGGTCATTAATGGACAATTTTGAATGGGCTGAAGGGTATGACAAACGATTTGGCATTATCCACGTTGATTTTAATACATTAGAAAGAACGAAAAAAGATAGCTATTACTGGTATAAGCATATGATAAGTAACGGCTGGTTTGATATGTAATCAAATTGGGGTCAGTCCCCAATGTGTGCCATTAAAGGGATATTACTTTTATTATGAATGATGGTGAAGTTAATTATTCAAGCCGAACGATTAAAAAATCACCATTTTATAATGTGTATTAAAAAAGATAAGTAAAAAAGAAAAATCACGTCTCAATAGGCGTGATTTTTCTTTTTTAGATTTCCGATCAAGAGGCAATTTTTATTTTATTAGAATGGAATTGGAAGTGATTGTAAATAATAAGAAAACAGTGCCTGAGAGAAAATAGAAAGGGATGTTACATTCATAAAAGAAATAAGAAAGAATAGGAAGCAATGACTATGACAAGTAAAATTGAGGCGATTTTTTGGAGTATAGCATTACCAGGTTTTGCACAAATATTAAACGGGAAGTATGCAAAAGGTTTCCTTTTTGTTATTTTGGAATTTATTGTTAATGTAAATAGTAACTTTAATTTAGCAATTATGGCCAGTTTCTTAGGTGATATGGAGCGTGCTTTTCAGGTTGTTAATTTTCAATGGCTGATGTTTTATCCTTGTTTATACATGTTTGCGATGTGGGATGCATTTAAAGATGCGGAAGGGGAGGCCTCGCCATATTCGTTTTTTCCGTTTGTTTTTGGGGCATATTTTATTACAGTCGGACTAATGTATTCACCTAAATTTAAAATAAATGGCGTAAGCCTAGGCCCTGTTTTTCTCCCCATGCTTTCACTAGTGCCAGGATTAATTATCGGCTTCATTATTTGGAGTATTTTAAATCGTATAAAGAAAAATAAAAAAGCTAAATCACCCTAAAAAAACCAGTACCTTTAACGAATTGTGTATGAAGGAATTGGTTTTTTGTTTTTATTTTAATGATAAAGCTTATAATAATGAAATTAGTCTAAAATACTCTATTTTTAAATAAGATATTCGAGGATACTACAAAATATAGCAATTAAATTTTAAGGAAATAGATGAAAATACAACTCGTATTTCTGTTAAAATAAACCAAGAGCACCTTTTTATGATTTTGGCTGTTTTCGTAAACTTTGTTTCTTTTTATTAGTAGTCGTTTTGGTTGATTTACGCTTCAGTGCTCGCTTTCCGCTAGGTCTCACCCATTCCACACATCTAAGCAGGAGTCTCGTACTAATGCTCCAATCAACCTTTACATTGTTTATAAAAACAACAACATATTAGAAAAAAGACTGATTTTAGGGCTTTGGATAAAAGGCTATTATTTATATATTTGCAGGAGGAATTCCATGACAAACACAAAACAACTCATCGATAAAACCTTATATGAGACGTTTTTAACAGATGTAGAGCAAGGAGTACCAACTGCTCAACTGTTAGGTCAAGTATATTTTACGGAACAAAATAAAGAGGATAACTTTGATCTATCCCTTATTCGGTATGCACAAGGGGAAATTTATTACCATTATCAAGATTATGAAGCAGCGATATTTAAGTGGGAAAATATTGATAATGAACTAAAGCCATGGGCAGATAAGAACATAGGGGATGCTTATTATCGATTAGGTCTGCTTTCGGCGGCAGAAGAAAAATATCTTGCGATTGCAACTGATGATGTACCATTGAAAATAGAGGTTGCTCTGAAATTGTTTACCCTTTATCAAGAAATCGATAAATATGAGAATGCATATGATACGATAAAAAATGCTATTTTGCTAGACCCAGATTATCCTCAGCTTACGAAGATTGCTCGGAGCTTTTATGAGGAAAGACATGACGTGGAGAATGCAGTCACACTTGCTGTGAAGGAATCCGTTCGGACTGAGAGAGAAGAGTGGTTTTCGGTTCTGATTACATATGTAAAGGCAGGGGATACTAAGCAGTTCCAGCCTGAGTTCTTTGCAGAAGCACTTCTAACCTTTTATGAGGTTGATAAACACTCATTCGTCCAATTCGTAACTGCGTTGTGGAACAGTTATCAAAATACTGAATTCTATTTAATTTGGTTACGGACTGTGAATGATTTGTTCTATTCTGTAAAGGTAGATATCCAGGAATTTCAATGGGATGAAATGGTCGAACTCTTTGAGAATACGTTTATTGAATTAACAAAAGGTGATTATTACTTAAATGAATTACATGATGTGATTCCAAATTTAATCGCTAATTGGTTAACGTTATCAAAGCCTGAAAATGGATTATTCCCGTCAGCAACAGTTTTAGCATGGAATGAATTATTTCCTGGGACTGTACTTCCGGATGCAGTGTATAAAGCAGAGGGAATTATTTTTGATGCGGAAAATAATGAGAGCGGGCTAGAGAAGGCGATCACTTTATTTGACACGATTTGTGAATGGGCGGAAAAGCATGCGATTGAGGTTGATTATAAGCTTCGATGGTGGCTTGAGGAGCTTATTCATCCACAATTAAAGAATCATTTTTTACTTGCAGGGAAGGCTGGTAGCGGAAAAACAACGTTTATCCATTCATTATTGGGAGAACAGCTTTTCAAGGGGAGTACATCATCATTCGTTATTCTTCAAGACGGTGATGAGCTCCAAATGAAACGAATTACAGGATCAGATGAACAAGACATTCAAAATAGCCAATATTTACAAAACTTTATGAACAGCCAAAAAAACGAGCTGTTCCAAGTGAAACGTCCTTGTATTTTATTACATGAGCAGCAATGTGCAATCATTGATACTCCGCCGATTAATATCGATAGTGACTCACGAAAGCTCTTGTTAGATCAATTGCTATTAGTTGATGGGCTGCTTTATGTCATCGACGGTGCCACGTCATTATCAGAGCGAGAAGTCGATTTCTTAAGTCAAGTGAAAAAATTTGCTCCAGAACTTAAAGTTCATTTTATTATAAATAAAGCTGATTTAATTCCTAGTGATGCCGATACACAACAGCGTATGACAGAAATAAAAGCGACTGTTGCTAGCATTTATCCGGATGCAGATGTATTACCATATACATCACTTCATCCATTTGGAGAGCAATTTACTAGGTTGAATAGCTACTTAGCAACACATTTTCCATATGATGTAAAACAAAAACAAGTGAACCGTGCAGCAAAAGTACAAACACTTGTCCGCAATTTGTTAGCTGATCTCTTGCAAAAGCGTGTTGATATGGAAAAAGGTTTAATTGATTTAATTCAATGGAATGAAGAATTATTAGGAAGATTAAAAGGATTTACAAATAGACTTTCAGACATCCAGCAGGAAAAAGCTCAGGCTATTGCTAACTCTTATCGGGTATTAATTGACGAAGGTAAAGAAGAGCTTAAAGAGACGATACCAAAGTTATTAAAAGAAGCTGCTGATTTAATTAAGGAAGAAAGTGACTTTAAACGAATTCATATCACGCTGAATGATCATATGAATGCTACTCTTAAGGAATACTTTGAGGGAATATTCCTTCCAAGCATGTGTGATAAGTTCGAAAATTGGGTAAAGGGCTCACACGATGAATTGCTTAATAGTCAATCTTACTTAATTGACATGAAAGAAAGCTTTAATGAAATTTATCAAATCGATAAGCTAAAATTAGATTGTAAATTTGCGATATTGGAAGATTGGCGTCGGGATATTAATCGTATGACAGGTCGTATCATGTATGAAAAAGAAAACATTCTTCTTAAGAAAACACCTGCACAAATGCTTTTAAAAGGCGCAGGAAAGCTTTTCGGTGCTATCAACCAAAACAAAGCGATGCTAGTAAACCAATATCGAAAATATGTTGAGCATGAAACATATGAAGATGTCATAGATTCGATTACAAATAAAGTATTTTTACCATTTTCATTATTTGAAAAAGGGATAAATCAAGATATTGCTTCATTTTTCCGGGAACCAATTCAAGAAGTAGACGATGTCATTAAGGAAATCGAAGCAGAGATTGCTAATGGAAAACATGAATTAAATGAAATGAAGATTTCACCACAATTCTTTTACGATCCGTTAAAGCTATTTGAAGTGAATTTATTGCAACAGGAGTTTATGCTCCAAGCGAAAAAAGATTATAGTAGAAGTATGTAATGAAATAAGATGGAAGGGGTTGGTCGTTAAAGACCAGCCCTTTTTCAGCTCTATTGTTTTCGATTATAAAGGGAGAGGAGATAATTGAATCAAAAACTACAAAATGTTAGAAAAGAGTCTAAGCTAAAGATTAATTAATTCTATTTTCAATATTTAAGGAATATAATAGTAGATATGGGTTTATTACATAATGAGGAGATTCGATTCATGCGGAAGTTTTTTACAGGAAAAGCAAAACGAATTAGTATTATTTTGCTTGTCATTATCATCATTGCTTTAATTCCAACACCTTACTATTTATATCAGCCAGGTCCTATAGAAGAGCTAGAGCCAAGAGTTACAATCGAAGATGCCCATAAGAGTGAAAAGGGAAGCTTTAATTTAACTACTGTTTTATCTATAAAAGCAGTAAATCCATATGTTCTAGCATACGGACTTGTAGCACCACATACAGACATCATGAGAGAAGAGGTCGTAAAAGGAGATTTATCTGATGATGAGTATAACGATTTATTGAATTTCATGATGAAGGATTCAAAACAAAATGCATTAGTTGCTGCGTTTACAGAAGCAGGTGAAAAAGTAGATATTGATTACCATGGAATTTTTATTAGTCAAATTTTAGAAGATGCACCTGCAAAAGAGGTGCTAAAGGTCGGGGATGTGATCACACAGCTTGATGGACATAAATTCAATGAACTGGAAGAATTCACTTCCTATTTATCAAAAAATAAACAACCAGGAGATAAGGTTAATCTTGTCATCGAACGCGATGGGAAGGAAATAAAGGATTCTGTTGAATTAATTGCAGTGGATGAAACAAAAAGAGCAGGAATAGGCGTAGCGATCGATGAGGACTTCACTGCAAATATTTCGCGAAAAGTAAAAATTGAAAGTGAAGATATCGGTGGTCCTTCTGCTGGATTAATGTTCTCACTTGAAATTTTAAATCAGCTGACAGAAGATGATTTAACAAAGGGCTACAAAATAGCGGGAACCGGTACAATCGATCATAAAGGTAATGTTGGACAAATCGGGGGAATTACACATAAAGTTACAGCAGCAAATGAAGAGGGTGCGGATATCTTTTTTACCCCGAAGGATTTAACAGAAACTGATAGCAATGAAAAAGATGTATTAGAGGAAGTAAAGAAAAATCATTATGATATTGACATTGTTCCAGTTGCGACATTGTCTGAAGCAGTAGACTATTTGATGAAGCTGGAAGAGCAAAAATAGTAGGAGTAGGAAGAAAAAAATTAACAAATTAGGTTTATCTTTGTAAAAATACGGGTATTTAGTTTACAACCGTATCCCCCCAGAGATACTTTCAACCTGAAAAACCTTGAGAAACCTCCATGAACATGGGGGTTTTTTCAATTTGAAAAAGCGTCCATAGCAATATATTAGAGGCTTTGGACGCTGATAAACGCTGCTTATTTATTTAATTTGTGCTTTCCTGCTCAACATTTAATGGTTCAGGTCTAACGCAAGTACTTTCCATTCGATAATGTGTGCTAGTTTCAGATGATACATGGAAGCCATGCATCGCCTCCAAAACATGATAAGCTAGCTGGCCATTGGCACGGAATGATTTCCCGTTAAGAATGGCTGTTGCCATATCTGCAACACCTAATCCTCTGCTATTTTGTGAAAAGCCATATGAAAGTGGAATTTCAGTAAACTCTTTTTCATCGCGTTTGCGAATTTTAACAGGGCCGCCAAATGTATTTGGGTCCGGAACGAGCAATGTTCCTTCACTACCATAAACCTCAATTGGCGGTAGTGTTGAACCACCAAATGCATCAAAGGTTGTCGTTAATGTCCCAATGGCACCTGAGGCGAAATCAATTGTACCAGCAATATGTGTTGGTGTGTTTACTTTTATCGTTTCCCCAGCTTTTGGCTGACTTGTAATCAAACGTTCTGGGTAACTAATTCGCGCAGAGCCTGATATGCGTTTGATTGGTCCTAAAAGTGATACTAATGCTGTTAAATAATATGGTCCCATATCAAACATTGGACCGCCGCCGATATCGTAATAAAATGCTGGATCTGGATGCCAATGCTCATGACCGCGGCTAATCATAAACGCTGATGCGCCAATTGGAGTTCCGATTTCACCTTGTTCAATAAGATGAATTGCCGTTTGGATTCCAGCGCCTAAAAATGTATCAGGAGCGCTTCCTACTAAGCGGTTTTGCTTTTTCGCTGTTTCAAGAATTTGTTTCCCTTCCTCACGTGTTACAGCAAGTGGTTTCTCTGTATATACGTGCTTTCCAGCTTCAAGTGCTTGTAAGCAAACAGCTGCATGTGCTTTCGGAATCGTTAAATTAATAATGAGGTCAATATCTTTGTCTTGTAATATTACATCAACTGAGCATGCCTTTGGTATTCCGTATTTCGCTGCCTGTGAAACTGCACGTTGCTCATCTAAATCAGCACAAGCGATGAGCTCGAGATGGTCAAAGTTTTTGCAGTTTTCCATGTAAATTGAGCTAATGTTTCCACATCCGATAATTCCAACTTTTAACGTTTTCATCTGTTTACGCTCCTTTATTTCGTGTAATAGCAGTAAATGAACCTTTTAGATGAAGCCAGTGAGAAAACTACTGTCAAGAAACTTTTATCCGTGCAAAATTCTTTGATGGAAAATCTTCTGTTTGATGTTCAACTGTTAATTACTATCTCCCATACCTGTATAGGAACGACCATTTCCAATGCTACCAACACTAGCAAGGTTTTTCACTCGTTCCTTCCCAGAAGCAGCCCATAAAAAGCCTCGACGCATGATAAGAGATACCTCAGGCATTGCGACAATATTTGCTTGATGTCCTAATGAATTATAAAACACATGTCCATGCCCCCAGAGTTTTGTCCAAACGACTGGCATATCGACTGCTTTATTCGTTGCATGTGGTCCATCGACAACAGGGAAACGAGTTGTTGCAAGCACTTCAACGGCAGGATCGACGTGCAAATAATATTGCTCACTAACGACTTTAAAATCAGACATGCCTTCTAATAAAGGACTAGTTGAATGCTTAATATTTACCATATATTCAACCCCGTCATTTCCGGGGTGGGCTACCCAATTGCCACCAGTCATAAACTGCCAGTCTACGTTATTTCGAAATGAATCACACATGCCTCCATGACAGCCAGCTAAGCCAACTCCATTCATGACTGCTTCAGAAATATTGAGCACGTATTTTTTATCAATTTCGCCCATAGTCCAATGAGGGACAATTAAATCCAATGAAGCTAACTTCTCTGGATCTGCATAAGCTTCAAGTGTATTAGATACCTCAACATTGAAGTTTTCATCTTCTAAAATTCCTTTGAAAATTTCCGCAACTTGCTCAGGCTGATGGCCATCCCAGCCACCCCATACGATTAAGGCACTTTTTTTCATGTGAACTCGGCTCCTTTATTCTTATATTCCTAAAAGTAAATCTCATAGAATGAATAAAATTACATATTAGTAGACTGATTTCAAACAATGTTAAATAAGAGAAATCTTACACTTCTGCAATCGAAATCCATTTTCGTTTTTCAATAGATTGGGTGGCAGCTTCTAATACTTCTTGACATTTCACCCCGTCACGGAAGTTTGGAACAGGTTGACGATTTTCTTTGAAAGCTGTCATTAATTCAACAACTTCATGTATAAACGTATGCTCATATCCAATCGTATGACCTGGTGGCCACCAGTTTTCAGCGAAAGCATGTGCAGGATCTGTTGCTAAAACACGACGGAAGCCTTGAACATCTTCTCTGTCATCTGTGAAGTAAACTTGTAATTCGTTCATGCGTTCAAAGTCAAAGATGACGCTCCCTTTACTTCCGTTAATTTCAAAGGAATTTGTGCAGCGATGTCCAGATGCGTAGCGAGTGGCTTCAAAACTGCCTAATGCACCATTTGCAAAGCGTGCAAGAAAGAGGGTAGCATCATCAACTGTCACTTCACCCTTTTCGTCACTATCACTTCCTGTTGCGGATAAGCCAGTCATTTTTGTCGGAATTGGTCTTTCTTTAATGAATGTTTCACTCATACCAATGACTTCGGTAATATCCCCAATTAAATAGTGGGCTAAATCAATTAGATGTGCACCAAGGTCACCGTGTGAGCCAGAGCCGGCAATTTCCTTTTGTAATCTCCATGCTAATGGAAAGTTAGGGTCTACGAGCCAATCTTGCAAAAACCATGCACGGAAATGATAGATTTTGCCTAATTTTCCTTCTTCAATTAATTTTTTTGCAAGCATGACAGCAGGGGCAAATCGATAGTTAAATCCAACCATATGCTTTACACCAGCTTGTTCAACTGCTGCCAACATTTCTCTTGAGTCCTCTAATGTAAGCGCTAACGGTTTTTCGCAAAATACATGCTTTCCAGCCTTAGCTGCGGCGATCGTAATCTCCTTATGTACATCACTAGGTGCATTAATATCAACTAAATCAATATCATCTCGATCTAATAACGTTTTCCAATCTGTTGAATATTCCTCCCAGCCAAATTGTTTTGCTGCCTGGGCTACATCCTGTTCATTACGTCCACAAATGACCTTCATTTCTGGACGCAATGTATCAGGAAAAAAGAGAGGAAGATCCTTATAAGCGTGACTATGTGCTTTACCCATAAACTTATAACCAATCATGCCAACATTAATAGATTCCATCAAATATCTCCCTTTCATAATGTATTTTTGGGGGACTGTCCCCAAAGTGAAGTTGCTCTTTCAATCAATGTGACTGGTAATTTTTCATTAATAGTTTGGTGCTCTGTATTTGTGAGAAGCTCAAGGATTTTTTCTGCTGCTAGCTGACCCATTTCAAATAGTGGAACCTTTACTGAACTAAGTGGAGGGGAAGTCATTCTAGCCATTTCTGAATCATCATAGCCAACTAATGCATAATCATGACCTGCCTGAAACCCGTGTGAAGATAATCCTTGCATAAGACCGATAGCCATTCTATCATTTGCAGCAAAGATAGCTTCGCTGTTTCGTAGAATTGGAGCGATCCTTTCTGCAAGCTCGTAACCACTTTTTCTACTATAATTTCCTTGAAAGATAAGCTGATCATTTCGGGCAATTCCTGCCATCTCTAAAGCGGAGGAATATCCTTGAAAACGATCACTACTATTTGAATATTCAAGCGGGCCGTTAACGAAGATAATCTGCTGAAATCCTTTTTTAATCAAAGCTGAAACAGCCTCAAAGCTTCCTTGAACATGGTCTGCATCTATTGTATGAAACAAGTAGCCTGAAAATGTTTGATTTACAAGACAATAAGGTAACTGTAATTCTTTAAGTTTCGATAATGCTTCGATTTCACCAGGTATATTTTTTGAGCCGAGGATGATGCATCCATCTACTTTTTGTGAGCGGAATAGCTGTACATAGTCTTTTGGTTCATCTGGTGATTGGAATAGTAGTAGTAAACCATATCCCTTTTCACCAAGCTTTGCACCAATTCCACTTAATAATTCTGAAAAATAATGCGTCGACATTAGATGGACCTTTGGTAAATACGGAACAATTACACCAATATTGTTGCTTTTTCCTTTAGCGAAGCTTTGTGCAATCGCATTTGGATAATACCCTAATTCAGCTGCTGCCTGTAATACTTTTTGTTTTGTCTCCTCACGTATTGGACCAACCTCATTAAAGACACGAGAGACGGTTGCTTCAGATACTCCTGCTAATTTTGCGACATCTTTTCGGTTTGCTACTGGATTCACCTCTTTCATAGACTTTGTATTTGTTGCCGATACCCTATAAAGAGATCGCTTTCAATTTTGTTCTTATTAGGTGCACAATGAAGGAAATAACTAATTTACCCGATAAGTATTTGCTCTACTAGTTCTTGAAGTCATAAGTCGTATAGGAGTTGAAGGTAAGGGTGAGTCTTATGCTTGTCGGGGCTGAACAAGGCACTTCCGCTTTTCGATGTACACGCGTACATTATCTCTGCTTTTTCATTATATGTCAACGGAGAAATTTGTAGAAGATCTATTTTTTAGTTGAAAATGATTCTTTTTTTGTATTTTATTAATTAGGTGATTTTAAAGGCTTTATTGATACCTTAACACTTTGTTTAATGGATAAATACGTGAGAATCTTACCGGGTGAAGCGTGTCAAAGGAAAGAACTCAAGGGGCTAACGTTAAAGAAGGCTTCAGGACTGCCTGCAAGATGCGAACACTATAAGAGGAAATTTTCAATCAAAATTAACCTCGCTTAAAATTAAAAAAAGTGAAAACGGTGCAAGAAAGTGCAAAAACGATACATTGCTTTTCTAAATATTATGAAAGTAGTTCAAACGATTTAGTTTTTAACTAGTCTCATAGAATGATTTTCTTTCAATATCTGATTTTTAAACATTTATCTCGGTTTTTTAACTATTCATCGACAAAATGAGCAAGTAACATACATTTTGAAAGCGTTTACTTGGATAGGATATGGAGGTGATAAAATTCAATTGCTTGTTCCAGGCTTTTAAAAATTTAATTAAGAAGGGATGATGGGAATGCGAGCAAAGGGGTTGCAAAGGATTAGAGGTTTTATTGCGATTTTCTTAAGCATTATTCTACTGCTTTCTTCGTTACCAGTTTCACAACAGAAGGCAAATGCTGAACAATCAGCACAAATGGCTCCACAGGAAATCGCTGTCGAGGATGCAACAATGTTTAAGTTTGATTATGGAACAGAAGATAGTGCTGTTATGGAGGGATATACAAAGGTA
>JAPSLL010000040.1:9297-37199 GCA_031180805.1 Bacillus sp. (in: firmicutes) | reverse complement strand
TACCAATCCTTTGTTTCACAATGGATGGAGGTCCGAGCTGACCATTTAGGTGCAACATTATTAGAAGGTGGGCAACAGCAAATGGCAGAAAGTTTACGGGTACTTTCACTTGCTCAGGATGAGGAAAGCAATAAGGCTTTAACATATCAGATGATTGAAATAGATAAAAATAAGGAAATCAATTCATTAAAAAGAGAAAGCTTGATTTGGCGAATCATTGAATTTCAACTTATGCCACATCCACCAATGTACTGGCGAGTTCATAGTTTGACAACTAATCAACATGGTTGGGGGAAAGCTATTTTGTATCGCTGGATGAGAGATCGATGTGTCGAGTCAATTTCAATAAAGTAATTGAAAATGTAAGTAACTTAAATTTTGTTATTTTGAATAGAAATTTGAGACTTCTACATTGAGCTACAAATAAGGATGAAATGATGCTGAAGAAGTCCCTCCTACAACATATACACATGTATCCAAATGAATAAGGAGTTTTACCTTAAGAAAATTCATTTCAAAATTTAGTGAAACCTTTCTCTTATAAGCACGTATGAATAGATGTACGAAAAACTTCTTAACGATAATGAAGGGAGAACTTAATGAAAAAAATAGTCCTTATCATTTCCATTATTGCAACTATGATGTTATCAGCTTGTTCCTTTTTAGATGAAGTGAATCAATCTGTTGACTATATCAACGAGGCTGATGCTTATTTACAAGAATTAAAGAACTTTGCTGAAAATGCACCATCTGATCTTCAACAAGCAGCACAAGATGCGGAATTATCGCAAAACTTAGAAGAACAGCTTCAAACACTTAAAGAACAAATTAATGACTTCAATAACATTGATGCACCTGCTATTGCAGAGGATATCCATAAGGATATTATTGCAAAAAACGATGTTTTACTTGAAGAAATAGATACTGTCATAAAAAACGGGGAATTAGCACTAGAAGAATTGAAAAATAGTGAAATCATGACTACAGTGGATGATATTAATTCCTTATTAGAAACTGTTGAAAATTTAAATCAATAACGAGCGCACAGTAGCTGTGACTCGTTTTTTTTCTTCAAAAAAAGTATAATGAAAAACATATATGATAAAATGATAGCATTGAAAAAATAATCTATTTCTATTTGATTTCAAAAGCAAGAGAAAAAATGGTAAACTTTTATTTTCAGATAGCATGACTATCTTCTCTAAAGTGTGTTAGCTATGGGTTTTATCAAAATCATACAATTATTACACAAACTTAAGAGGCTTAAAACCTCTTACCAACATATTGAAGGGGAGACAGAAGATGAAGAAACGAGTAGTAATTACAGGAATTGGTGCGGTAACACCACTTGGAAATGATGTTTCCACAACATGGAAAAAATTACAAAATGGAGAAACTGGAATCGCTCCACTAACACGAGTGAATGCTGAAAAATTCAATGTTAAAGTTGCTGGAGAAGTAAAAAATTTTAACCCGAACGAATTTATTGATATGAAAGAAGCAAGACGAATGGGGAGATTTACACACTTTGCAATTGCAGCTAGCAAGATGGCTATTCAGGATGCAAATCTTGCAATTGGGGAGGATGTAGCACCTGAACGGGTAGGAGTTTGGATTGGCTCCGGGATCGGTGGTCTCGATTCTTTCGAGCAGGAGCATAAAAAATATTTAGAGAAAGGCCCTAGACGTGTAAGCCCATTTATTATCCCAATGTTCATACCTGATATGGCTTCTGGCCGTGTTTCAATTGAGCTTGGGGCAAAGGGAATCAATAATTGTTCTGTAACAGCATGTGCATCTGGAGCAAATTCAATCGGTGATGCATTACGAGTTATTCAAAATGGACATGCTGATGTGATGATTACCGGTGGAGCCGAATCATCGATTACAGAAATGACGATCGCAGGTTTTTCAAATATGACCGCTCTTTCAACAAATCCTGACCCACAAACAGCAAGCCGTCCATTCGATAAAAATCGCGATGGATTTGTCATTGCAGAAGGCTCAGGAATTGTTATTTTAGAAGAGTTAGAACATGCTCTTGCACGTAATGCAGTGATTTACGGAGAAATTGTTGGCTACGGTGCTACCGGTGATGCTTATCATATAACAACTCCTGCTGAAAACGGTGAAGGCGCGCAAAGAGCAATGAAATTAGCTTTAGAGGATGCAGAACTTCAACCAAATGAAGTAGATTATATTAATGCACATGGCACAAGTACGTATTACAATGATTTATACGAAACACAGGCTATTAAAGAGGTTTTCGGAGATCATGCCCATAAACTAGCAATAAGCTCTACTAAGTCAATGACTGGTCATTTACTTGGAGCAACAGGTGCTCTTGAAGCAATTATATCTTTATTATCGATTAAAGATGGAATTATTCCACCAACTATAAACTATGAAACACCCGATGAAGAGCTAGATTTAGATTATGTTCCAAATGTTGCTAGAAAAGCAGACGTTAGTGTTGTCCTATCAAACTCACTTGGTTTTGGTGGTCACAACGCTACTCTGATTTTTAAAAAATATGAATAAAAGAGATTGGTAGGATTGTCTAAAATGGCAGATCCTACCTTTTTTATTTACAAAACAACCGTTCAATATATGAATTCTACCTAAAAGAAATATCACAAACTAGTTTTGAAATAGGCATTCACCCTTGTAAGATAATCTACATATAGTATGGAGAACAAAGCAGAAAGGGTGATAGGATGAGTGGAAAAGTCCGTCATTATTATGCAGGTGGAAACACAGCAAAAGGTTTTTATAGTCTATATGAATCAGCATTAGAGGATTTAGAGCGAGTGTATATATTAAAAGGTGGACCAGGTACAGGAAAATCCTCACTTATGAAAAAAATTGGTGACATAATGGAATCAAAATCGTTAAATGTTGAATATTTACATTGTTCATCTGATAACGATTCGATTGATGGGGTAATCCTGCCTGAGTATAAGGTAGGAATTGTGGATGGAACAGCCCCACATATAATAGAACCGAAAGCACCCGGTGTCATTGAAGAATATGTCAATCTAGGTGTTGCATGGGATTCACAAAAATTAGCGAATGA
Source organism: Bacillus sp. (in: firmicutes) (assembly GCA_031180805.1). Taxonomy (GTDB): domain Bacteria; phylum Bacillota; class Bacilli; order Bacillales; family Bacillaceae; genus Metabacillus. Next base: position 34,123 of record JAPSLL010000040.1, on the reverse strand, counting down.
TAAACAGACTATTTTAACGTTAAATAAAGACATTGCAAGCAAATTCCAAATAGCTTATAAAACATTTGCTGAAGCATTAGCAGCACATGATGAGATTGAGGAGATTTATATTTCAAACATGAATTTTGATAAAGCTAATCAGTTAACTGATGAAGTCATCTCATTATTATATGGTGAGGATCATTTGGGAAAAAAATCAAAGATTAAACATCGTTTTCTAGGTGCAGCAACACCGCTTGGAGCAGTTGACTTTATTCAAAATTTAACATGCGATGTTCAGAATAGATATTTTATTAAAGGACGCGCCGGCTCTGGAAAATCAACAATGCTAAAAAAAATAGTTGCTGAAGGTGAGAAAAGAGGCTTCGATATTGAAGTATACCATTGTGGATTTGATCCTAATAGCTTAGACATGGTGATTGTTCGTGAAAAGGATGTAGCAATTTTTGATAGTACTGCTCCACATGAATATTTCCCTGAGCGAGATACAGATAAAATAATCGATATGTATGAAAGATGCATTACCCCTAGTACCGATGAAAAATATGCGGATGAAATTGAACGGACAACGAAAGCATATAAAGGGAAAATGAAAGAGGCCATTTCCTACTTGGCTGAGGCTAAACAATTAAGAGATAAATTAGAAGCTATTTATATAAATGCAATGGATTTTCAAGTGGTTGATGACATTCAACAAACAATCCTTAGTGAAATTGAAGCATATATTAAATAAATGGAGTATTTTAATGGGTGACCAAACAATACAAGAGTCACCCTTATTTTATCTCTAAAAATAAGTGAATTTTGTAACAGGATTTTAAACATTTTTAGCGAATAAATCATTATATAAATATTCAATGTTTTTATTAAGGATTGGTGACAAAGATGAAATATAGACGTGTTGGAAATAGTGGATTAAAAGTAAGTGAAATTGGACTTGGAAGCTGGCTAACCTATGGTACAGCACAAGAACAGAGAGCAGCTGATGCATGCATTCATAAAGCATTTGAATGTGGAATTAATTTTTTTGATACAGCAAATGCTTATAATCGAGGTGCAGGTGAAGAAGCAATTGGCATGGCACTTAAGCCATATGAACGGTCAAGCTATGTCTTATCAACAAAGGTCTTTTTCCCGATGGGTGATGGTCCTAATGATCGCGGACTATCGCGAAAGCATATTATGGAGCAATGTGAAGCAAGTTTAAAACGATTAGGAGTAGATTATATCGATTTATATTATTGCCATCGATATGATGAAGATTCCCCAACCGAAGAAACATTAAGAGCATTAGACGATTTAATAACTCAAGGAAAGATTTTATATGCGGGTGTTAGTGAATGGAGTGCTGCGCAAATCAATGAGGCAGTCGGCATAAGTGAGAGACTCAATCTTCATCGCCTCATCTCGAATCAACCTATATATAATATGTTTGAACGGTACATAGAGGAAGAAATTTTACACGTTAGTGAAACAGCAGGAATAGGTCAAATTGTCTTTTCGCCACTTGCACAAGGAATATTAACAGGGAAGTATAAGCCAGGAGCAACGTTGCCAAAAGATAGCCGAGCTGCAAATACAGATGTGAATGGTGTCATTTCTAGTTATCTTAAAGAGGATGTTTTACAATGTGTCCAAGATTTACAGCATTTAGCAGAGCAATTAGGCTGTTCATTATCACAGCTATCTTTAGCATGGGTTCTTCGTCATCCAGGTGTTAGCTCTGCTCTAATAGGGGCAAGCAAACCTGAGCAAATCGAAGAAAATGTAAAAGCGGTTGATCTTGTTTTACAAGAAGATATCATTAGTGAAATTGAACAAATTTTAAAGAAGGTAGAAGGTTTTGCACCACTCAGATAAACGCTATTGTTGGACAAATGTCAATTATTCCATTTCCTTTAACATAATTTTCATGTATCATTAAGCATGTTATCTCATTTTTCGGGGAAAATAGAACTATCTTTGTTTAAGAGAGGGGCCATCATATCGTGGAGAAAATTGAAGTAGGCGAAATTTTTACGATCACAGATGAAAATAACGAGGAAAATGAAGTTGAAGTATTGGCAGTTGTCACTTTAGAAAATAGTGATTATGTAGCTGTTGGCTTCGTCGAAGATATTCTAGAGGAATCAGAGGAAGAAATTGATGTCTTCTTTTTAAAGGTAGATGAAGACGGTGATTTCTCCGCAATTGAAAGTGACGAGGAATTTGAAAAAGTATCCGTTGCCTTCGAAGAAATAATGGAAGAAGAAGAATAACGATAATGATTGAGTGAAAAATGATTAGAAAAGTGGAGGTACCTGACTCATCTTGGATGAATTCCTTCACTAAACATAATCATTTTTCACGCTTTACTTTATTGCTTTTGGACAAGGTTATGATTAGCACCTTCAATCGAATAACCAAGACGTTCCAAATGCTTGCGAATGCCAATCCTTTCCCATGTATAAAGAATTTTGTTTTCCAATGCCTTCTTTGGATAAAAAATCCCAATCGAAGCTATTTCCTCAAACGTAAGTCCTTTTTGCACATATTGTGTAATGATTTCATCACGCTTTTCAATAATAGCGAGGAATTGAACCATTTCCTCTTTAAATTTTCCCTTAGTGAAAATTCCTTTTTGATGACCAGTAATGTACGTTTTTGCATCAAGAGATATAAGACGTTCTCCAGATTGAATAAATTGTTCAATCGAACCATCTGCCCCATTATACCATGGTCCAAATGAGGTCATATCGTAATCTCCTGTATATACAACACCTAAATCGGGGAAATAAGGACATGAATACCCTTTAGTATGACCAGGAGTATGTAGGAAGATTAGTTTAATATGATCATAATCCATTTCCTTTTCATATTCGTATGAGCCGCTAAAATCTGAAATTCCTTGTATCCAGCTTTCAGGAATACTTTCTGCCCATTCCTTCATACCTGCTAATCCCCATTCTTGTGTAATCCCATTTTGATTAGCGACTTTCTCAAGGGAATGGCATGTATCAAATTCAATCCGATTGATTAATTTCGTAATGCTAGGGAATAAATAGTTATGTCGTGTATGATCAGGGTGATAATGTGTATTATAAATAATATTTATGCCTTTTTCCTTTTCCAGTTTTACTAATGATTTAGCCTCAGCACCAGTATCAATTAATAGTTTTTCTGATTCAATAAACAAGCTCCTAGAAAAAGGAACTTTACTATTATTAGCGCCTTCAATAATCAAGATCGGTCCAATTTTCTGCATTAGTTTCACCTCAGCTATTGTATCGTTATGAGTGAATGTTCATTCATTATAACATGACAGTAGTAAAATTGAAAACATTTGGATCTATTACTAAGTCGAACCTTTAACAGAGACTGTAAGCAATCTTCTAGGAATATTAAAAAAGGAACCTTTTAAAAGGGAATGAAACAAAAATCAGCGAGGATGTTCCCCACTGATTTTTTCATCTTTATAATGATTCCATTTCAACATTGATAACATGGTCAATTTGCTTTAATGCATAATATACATCTGTAATATAGACCTTTTCATTAACAATAAGGACGAGCTCTAATTGCTGTAATTCACCATTTTTAATATCTTTAACTCGTACTTTTCCGGCTTTCATTTTATATTTTTTCAATTCCTTTAAGATATTTGTTAGCTTATCCTCTGCATCAACAGTGACTTTAACCTTTAATTCCCTCTCACGTAATCTTTTTGGCCCAATGTATTTGAAAATAAAAGGGATTAATTCGACACTGAAGATGAGCAGGAGTGTAGCAATCGTGGCTTCGAACCAAAAGCCTGCACCACACGCAATCCCAATACCTCCTGCACCCCATACCATCGCTGCAGTCGTTAAACCTGAAATCATATCATTATTCCGTCTTAAAATAACACCTGCACCTAAAAATCCAATCCCTGAAACAATTTGTGCAGCTAAACGCAATGGATCCATAGGTCTAATGTACATTTCAGCATATTTTTCTGATGCTTCAATTGAAACAGTCGTGAGCAAACAGCTGACAATCCCAATAACTAAACATGTTTTTAATCCTAATGGCTTTTTCTTTAATTGACGTTCAATTCCAATAATAATTGATAAGATTGTTGCCATTCCTAAATTAAAAATAAATGAATTCGGTTGTAATAGCATGCTGTGAAAACTCCTATACAAAGTAATTTATCTATTTTATTTTACCAGTCATTTAAATATTTATCATCGATAAAGAGATTTTTTTACTAGGAAACTTGATTATACCTTCTTTTTTTGTATTTATGTTATTCTAGTATGTATTGGTTAATTTATTATGATTTAAATCAGAAGACTGTTTTCGCATATTTAGTTGCTTGAAAACGTTAGAGAGAATTGTTTACAGGGAGAAGAGTAATGACGATGAAATTAGTATCATGGAATGTAAATGGCATAAGAGCTTGTGTACGCAAAGGATTTTTAGATTATTTTCATGAGGTTAATGCAGATTTCTTTTGCATTCAGGAATCCAAGCTACAGGAAGGACAAATAGATTTAGAGCTCAAAGGATATTATCAATATTGGAACTATGCATTGCGTAAAGGGTATTCAGGAACAGCAATTTTCACAAAACATAAACCACTTTCTGTTTCATATGGAGTTGGAGATTTAGAAACGGAAGAAGAGGGAAGAATTATTACATTAGAATATAACAATTTTTATCTAGTAACAGTCTATACCCCTAATTCTAAAAGGGATTTAGCTAGATTAGGAGAACGTTTAGAGTGGGAAGACAAAATTCGCGAATATCTTGTAGAATTAGATAGTAAGAAGCCCGTTATCCTTTGTGGTGATTTAAATGTCGCACACGAGGAAATGGACTTAAAAAACCCTCGTTCAAACCAAGGGAACTCAGGATTTACCGTTGAAGAGCGTCAAAAAATGACAAAGCTTCTTGATGCAGGATTTGTTGATAGCTTCCGTTACCTCTATCCAGAAAAAGAAGAAATTTATACATGGTGGTCTTATATGAGCAAAGTAAGAGAACGAAATATAGGATGGAGAATTGATTATTTCATTGTTTCAAAAAAACTAGCGGAAAATATTATTGAATCCGAAGTGCATTCAAAAGTAATGGGTAGCGATCATTGCCCAATTTTACTAAATATCAATATATAAGCTGACAATGTTATTTATATGTTTACCAATCGAATAATCATGTAAATATTATAAATAAAATGAATAAAATATATGGAGGTTTACTCAAATTGCTTAAGGATGAATTAATAAAGCTTATACAAGCGTCACCACAATTATCTTTATATCCGGAAGAGATTGACTACTTAAAAAAACAGGGCATTCAAGCTGATACGATTAGTCAGCATGAGAAACATACTTTTTCGCGTTTTTCTAACGCATATATTGAGCGTGGGGATAAAGAAACAGAAGAAGTAATAGGTGTTGAATCAGAGAGCTTTTTGGCTCAACCACTAACTTATTTAAAGGAACATATGAATGAATTTATTTATATAGAATCTAAATGGTTTGATTTAATCCGTGTTGATGCCATTTCCTTAGAGGTAGATGATGTCTTTAAAACATATGATGTATTACTTGGATTCAAACAACCAAAAAAGGTCGAGAATCTCATTAGACTATTCCTTGATGAACAGATAAGGAACATCGAGAATTCCTATGAGCTACTTTTTAATCAAAAGGATGGTGTTTGGGATATAAACATTACATTAAATGCTCTAAAGGAATTTAATGAAAATGGTTCAATTGGGGAAGCATACGCATTTACTTATCAATTTTTATTTCGCTTAGCAGAAGCAATCGAATCCGAAAAGTAAATATTTTCCCATTTAATTATGATTCCTTACATTTTTGAAAAATCAGCACTTTATTGCAACGTTTTCACTTAGATTTTAACATGATAACAAGTATTTAGCGCAAACTTGCAGGAACCTTTTAGCAAAGGGATAAAGATAGAGAGAAAGTAGGAAAGGCTTCATGGAAAGATTTTTGCAACAGCTTCAGGGAGAGATGCTAGCCTATATCGAAAAACTTGTTAATATTGATAGTGGCTCCCATTATAAAAAGGGCATTGATACAGTAGGAGCCTGCTTGAAAAAAAGTTACATTGAGCTCGGATTTACTGTTAAAGAAGTAAAAGAAAAGGAATATGGCAACCATTTAATCATACAGCATAAGGATGCAACAAATCCTAAAATACTTATTCTTGCTCATATGGATACTGTTTTTCCAAAAGGGACAGCAACTGAACGTCCATTTAAAATTGAAGGGACTCGTGCATTTGGCCCTGGAGTAATTGATATGAAAGCAAGTCATGGCTCATTACTTTATGCTGTAAAAGCATTGATTCATAATGGATATCAAGGATATAAACAAATTAAAATTGTTATCAATAGTGATGAAGAAATAGGCTCACCAAGCTCACGACGAGTAATTGAACAAGAAGCAAAAGGTATAAAATATGCCCTTGTGATGGAACCAGCTAGAAAAGATGGTTCTTTAGTTACTGCTAGACGAGGGAAAGGGAACTATACACTAATTGTCGAGGGCAAAGCCGCACATTCTGGTATTGAACCCGAAAAAGGTCGAAGTGCGATCGAAGAGTTGGCTCATAAAATTATCCAATTACATGAATTATCTGACCATAAAAATGGAATCAGTGTTAATGTTGGTATGATTGAAGGTGGGTCAAGTGTTAATACTGTTTCAGATCACGCTGAAGCACATATTGACGTTCGGATTAAAGAAATAGAACAAATTGAAATTGTTGAAGAAAAATTAGAAGAAATTTGTTCTACAACAGATGTAAAAGGAACAAAGGTTTCAATAGAGGGTGAAATAAATCGGCCACCGATGGAAAAAAATAAAAAAACTCGTGCCTTACTGCGAATTATTCAAGATGTTGGTGATGAGATCGGTATCGAAATCGAAGATACTGAAACTGGTGGCGGTTCTGATGCCTCGTTTACATCTACTTTAGGAATTGCAACGATCGATGGATTAGGACCTATCGGAGGAAATGCCCATAGTGATAAAGAATATTTAGAAATACCAAGCCTTGTTGAAAGAACGCTTCTATTAGCGGCAATCATTGAACGTCTTTCTAACAAGGAATCCGTATAAGCTATCGTTTAAGGCTAGGATGACATTATCCACATATATGTGGCCGATTATCCCTCCTTACACGATAGTTTTTATCTGTATGAGTTAATCTCATAGGTTAAAGGGCATGATTTTTCTCTTTTGATAAATCCTATTAAACGTCTAAACGATTTTACAAAGGAAAAACTTAAATCATTTAAAACATATGAGAAGCATTCCATGGATAAATTATATATATTCAACTTTATCATTATTCTATGTTAAGGATTATTGTTGATTTATAAGCACTATGTTGTCTGGAACGGATACATGGGGTTCCTGCTTATAGAAGCTTGTCATGGGGACCCACAGACAAGTTACGCTAAAGATCCCTGACAGCCCGCGGAAAGCGAATGCCTGCAGTGGAAATCAACAACAAAAATTAACTGAGCCTTTCAAAAAAAAGATTTATAATATATTTAGACAATTTATTGGGGGTTTACACATGAGCAAAAATATTGATGACTATCTTAATCAAGGAATGTATGGACCTCAAGAAACAAATCCTGATGAACGAAGACGCTATTTAGGCACGATCAGGGAAAGAGTTGTCTGTGTTCTAACAAAAAATCAAGTGCGAGAAAAGGGAATCTACTCCGAAGTTGAAGATTTTATCCGAAAAAATAAGCAAGCAACCTTAATCCTTAATGGAAATATGAATTACGATTATTTGTCTGATTATATAAAATTAGCTAACAAATACAATTTAAAATTCACCTTATCCACAAATAAAGAATATGACTCTGAGCTAGGATTAGTCCTAGCGTATGATTACGCAATAAATAAAGAAGACATTACAATAAAAAAAGAAGCAACGGTAATACAAAAGAAAAAGTCAAACGATCATTCAATGAAAAATTTCTTTAAAAAACTATTATAAAAATATTTACCAACTAAAATCCTTATTAAAATTCAGCTGAAGTCGTTCCCAACTAAAAAAATAGAATAATCTTTTTGAAAAGGTTCCCAAAGTCGAGCCTTTTTTCATTTTATCTGTTTAAATTCATACCTTCTCAACACATTTTCTAATAGAAAACATAAAATAATAAACTATAAAAAAATGCAGTTAAACAATCACGTCTAACAACGATAAAAACTGGAAAGAATGGAGGGAAAATCATCACTCATGTTAAGGAGGGTTAACCATGCAAATGTTTTATACTGTACGAAACGGCGATACTCTTTATCAAATTGCATCACGTTGGAAATTACCTGTTCAAGCAATTATTGCTGCTAACAATTTACGTCCACCTTTTACAATATCTTGTGGAGAGCAACTTTCCATCCCACCAGGTGTTAATATTATTCGCGTTTCAAATGACGATACTATCGAACAGCTTTCACAATATTACGGTATTCCTAGAACGGAAATTATCGAGAAAAACGATCTAACTCCACCTTATGTGCTTAAAGAGAAACAATTCCTTTATATCCCTCAAGGAGTTCCCTATTATACTGTCAGACCTGGTGATGATTTATATCATATTGCAAGGCGATTTAATATCCTCATTGACGGTAAGATTAATCCTGAACCAATCAGAATGTTAAACCATCTCCATTCAAAAAAGCTTATACCAGGAAGTCAGCTGAAAATCCCATTTACGCTCCCACTAACAACTGGGATGATCGCTTTTAATTCGATGAGTAATGGACATTATGACCTTTTTGTTTTCGATTTAAAATCGGGAAATGTATCAAAACTAACGAACCAATTAACAGACGAAAACACGACACCATTTTGGTCAGCTGATAATACAATGATTGCTTTTGTTGGCAAACAAGGTAAAGTATATCTCGCTAATTTACATCAATCGTTCATTCTAAACATTGATCAGATTAAGACAGGAACATCGATACAATGGTCACCTAATAATAAAAATATAGCCTATAAAAAAGATGATGATATTATCATTTATCATATTGAAACAGCAAAGAAAGAAAAAATGAATATAGGTAATCATCCTGAAATTTGTTTATTTCTTAATGACAAAGTATTGGTATACCATGATATCGATTCATCTGGCAATGGACAGCTATACCGAATAAATATTGATGGAACAAACAAGGCTCAAATAACAAACAATCGGGATGGCAAAATTGAGGAAATCCGCTTTACACATAATCGGCAATATGCTGTTTATTTAAATACAAAAAATCCGTTATTCCTCTTCGTAACACAATTAATGACACTCGATACTTTTAAAATAAGAAATAATAGCAGTTGGAGTAATCAGGTACCAATTCAATCAAAAAACACACTCCATTTAGCTTATTCATCAACAGAGGAAATGAATGAAGATGAATGGTATTCCCATATTCGATTAAAGGAAGTACCTGAAAACGATGACCGAATTTTAGCGGTTACAGACTGTGAAGCACCACCAATGACTTTCTCTCCTAATGGACGATTAATTAGTTTCCTATCTGGCTACAAAGGAAATAAATATGCAAGTGAGATATGGATCGTTGATACAAAGCATTCAGTACCAATCCGATTATTAAAGGGTGAACAAATAACATCAATTTGTTGGTCAAAATCAATATAAAATTAACGAATTCGAATCATGATAATTCGATTATAAAACATCCACAAAAACTTAAAGGGTCCCCTAAAAGCGAATAAAAATAACTTTAAGTCCTATTAATGTTCGGTTATAATTACTGTAATGAACGGAGAGGACTGATGATATGTATATTTCAAAGAAAATCATGCTATTAGGTTCTGGAGAGTTAGGAAAAGAAATTATCATTGAAGCACAACGCTTAGGTGCTGAAACAATTGCAATTGACCGATATGATCAGGCTCCGGCTATGCAAGTAGCGGATCGGAGCTACTGTATCGATATGCTAGATTCATCTGAAATAAGAAGAATAGTAAAAATTGAGAACCCTGACCTAATTGTTCCTGAAATTGAAGCGATTGCCACTTCAGAGCTAGTTAAACTTGAAGAGGAAGGTTACAATGTCATTCCTACTGCTAAGGCTGCCCAATTAACAATGGATAGGGAAGGCATTCGTAGACTTGCATCTGAAACGCTACAGCTTCCTACAGCTAACTATCGGTTCGCAAATACTTTTGACGAATTTACCGATGCTGTAGGAGAAATTGGTTTTCCTTGTGTTGTAAAGCCATTAATGAGTTCTTCAGGGAAGGGACAAAGTGTTTGCCGAACTGAAAATGATGTAAAAGAATGCTGGAAGATTGCAATGGAGGGTGGTAGAGTTCAAAACGGACGAGTTATTATTGAAGAATTTATCCACTTTGATTATGAAATCACATTATTAACGGTTAGAGCTATTAACGACACAAAGTTTTGTGAACCTATTGGACATATTCAAAAAGATGGAGATTATATTGAATCATGGCAGCCACATCACTTAACGAACAATCAACTTGAGCAAGCAAAACAAATTGCAAAGGCTATAACAGATGAACTTGGTGGATATGGTATATTCGGTGTTGAATTATTTATTTCAGGAGATAAAGTTTACTTCAGTGAGGTCTCACCACGACCACATGATACGGGATTAGTTACATTAGTAACCCAAAATCTATCAGAGTTCGCTTTACATGTACGTGCAATTTTAGGCTATCCAATTCCTGAAATAAACTTAATTTCAGCTGGTGCTAGCAGACCATTAAAGGCTGAAAAAGAATTAAAGGACTATGCGATAACAGGAATTCAAGATGCATTGTCAAATGAAAATACACAAATTCGAATCTTTGGAAAGCCATTAACAAAGGTTGGACGTAGAATTGCCGTGACCTTATCTTCATCAACAGATGTTGAAACTGCTAGAATTCGTGCAAAACAGGCACTCGATTGCTTACAAATAACAGAAAAATAAACATAAGAATTTCCCAGGCAACCGCATGTTTAGACATACAAGATAAAAAAAACACGAAATATTAGAAATGATGCTATATTTCATTCTCTAGGAATTTTAGTAAGCTTGTCTTTGAATATCTTTTAACAGTTTTAGCAAGCAAATAATAAACAGCTTAGTCAGTGTTTAAAGAACAAAACTAGGTTAACTACGTGCACTGAATTTATTATATTTATAATGAACTAATGATTTATTAAAATGTAATATCTCTATAATTGAAATGTAATAAAGTTTATTCATATCGAGCAACCTTATACAATATGTATAAACAGGAGCATATTAATTCACAATTTGCCACAACTAATTTCATTTCACTCTCACTTGCCGCTCCAAAATATAGACGCAGGAGGGAACCTCATGAAGTGTAAAAGTTGTAATGGGACTAGATTTGAAAATTGTAAAAATTGTTCTGGGGAAGGGTTCGACTATGGAAATCATAAGTGTGATTCATGTTCTGGTGAGGGACTTATTTCTTGTTCCTCGTGCGAAGGGACAGGAAAAATTAGTTTTTTCAAATGGTTAAAAACTAGTTAAAGTTTGATAGTTTTAACTCAAACTAGTAAAAAATAAAGAAAAAAGAGAGTGGCTCAGGGAGCAAATGTTTAAACCCCTCAAACACATTATTTAGACAAACGATAAGGTTAGTTTTCTAAATAATGTGTTTGTTGAAGGAGAGATCCTGTTGAGTCACCCTCTTTTTTGCAGGTTTTGGACAAGCTGTTATTTTAAATAACTTTAAAGTGTGAAAAAATAACCTATTTCCAAAATACCTGGTTTACATAATGATATTATAAAAAACTATATATTTTTAAGATCGCCCAATTCATCTAGGACAATTAACTAAAATTTCTCTCCTGGAATATATGTGAGTAGACTAACGTTTTAGGAGGAAAAAACATGCACTATCAACATTCAGGTAAACAAAACCCAAGAACACTTGCATGGCATGAAACACTTGAGCTTCATGAGCTAGTAGCATTTTCATCAATTGGATTAATGAAGCTAAAAAAAGGCTTAAAAAAGATTGAATGTCCGATATTAAAGGCTATTTACCATCAGACGATTAAAGAATTAGAAGCAAACCTTAAGGAGTTATTACAATTTTACCCGCTTGCACCACGTGAAGATGAGGAAGCGAGAAATTTTGACAAAGCTTTTTACGCAGGTGATTTACTTGCGTTTTCAAAAACTGCAGTTCGAAATTATTCTGTTGCTATTACTGAAACTGCTACACCAGAATTAAGGGTCGTTCTAGCAAAACAATTACAAATGGCAATCATGAGCCATGCCCGTATATTTAATTACATGTACGAAAGAGGATTTTATCCATCTTATAACCTCCAGCAATTACTTAAAAACGACGTAAACTTGGCAAATAGAGCGATTTCAATGTAATGTTCGACAAATGTAATGTTAAACATTTTATATGATAGTTCCCTTAAAACCTCCTCAAAAAAGGATTGAAGAATAAGTTTCAATCCTTTTTCATATTACTTGTAAAGCAACTCTATTATTATGAGTAAATTGTATTTTATCACCTCCATGAAAATAAAGATTTTAATTACTTTTTATACTGTGAAAATTAGATAACCAACTTAAAGTTTGAAACATTGTTAAAAGTATTTCCCCATCACTTATAGCAAAACTCTAATGTCTTTAAGGTTTCAAGGATAAACGAATAATATTGTTTTGTGACTGGTAACATAATGATATGAGATACTTAATATTGCCTTTCATAATCCTTATCATTTCGTTTTCCCCTAAATTAGTTACTGCTGAGGAGATGATAAAGGTTAAGCTAGTTCAACATATTGGTGAAACAAAAAAGATCAAGTTACATATTAAAGGAGATTATTCGACACTAGACCCTACACTTAAACTCAAGGAGGGAATAAATTATCAATTATCACTTAAGAAAGGAGAGTTTATATTAGCTGGAAATGGAGAAAAGTATTCGTTACATGAGCCATTTATTCTTATCCCTAAAAGATACAATCATACTCAATATATATCCATTAATAATCGGCAGTACTTAGGTGCTGTTGAATTTAGGAAAGAAAAGAATCAATTTATTAGACCTGTGAACCAGCTTCCAATGGAGGATTATTTAAAAGGAGTTGTCCCATTTGAAGTATACCCTTCGTGGGGAATCGAAACATTAAAAGCACAAGCATTAGCAGCTAGAACCTATGCGTTCGCAAATCTAGATAAAGAAATCGATGATACAATCAAATATCAAGTCTATGGCGGATTTTCCTGGAACGAAAAAACGACGGAAGCAGTTGAAGAAACAAGCGGAGAGGTCATTACATCTCAAAACCGACTTATTGATGCCTTTTACTCTGCAAGTAATGGAGGAATGACAGAAAACAATACAAATGTATGGGGTGGAAATGCGAAAAGTTACTTACCAATTAAAAGGGACCCGTACGATCCAACACATCCATGGGAATTTTCAATCCATCAAACACAAATAAAGCTTGATGAAATTAATTGGGATCAACCAGATTGGTGGGATAAACTCTCTGAAATAGACTCATCAATAATAAATAATATGAAAACTTGGCTGAAAAAAAATGGTTACCCTGGAGAAATAAAAATAGTTGAAATACCATATTTTAAACTATCCGAGAAACTGCTCGAGTCAAAAAGAGCTGTTATGGGATCGATAAAAATTGAATTCCTCCACAGATTATTAGATGGGACCATTGTGTATGATCATTTGACCCTTAACGATGTTCCATTAAATAATATCCGTCCGTTAATTGGAGGGAACCATTTTAAAAGCTATTACATTGAATCTCTCGTTAAAGATGGAGAAGGTCACTATACAATGAAGGGAAAAGGATTTGGCCATGGTGTAGGGATGAGTCAATGGGGTGCTCATTATATGGGAAAAGCGGGTAAAAACTATAAAGACATAATCCAATTTTATTATCCGGGTACTAAAATTAAGAAAATAAATTAGTATATTAAAAACTCTCAGCTCAAGGAACCGTTTCTAAAGTTGGGGGTTTGCTTTCTTTAATGGCTATAGTAAAACCTATTGTTGATTAAAGTGCATATGTTTAGTCTCCTCGGGAGAAGCGTGAAGGGGAGAGGACAGTCACTACTGTACCGCTGCAGAAAGCTAAGACCTGACGCTGAAATAAACATGCAAGATGAACATGCCTAATTTAAAAACTCATGCAAGACCTAGTTTTTATTTAAATATGTACTTAATTAATAGCTTTTCATACCATTCATGTTTAGAAATAAAGTTGAATTTATTATGCTAGTAATTAATAATTTAATACTAATATAGAGAATTCAATGTTTCTCCATTGAACAAACAAATACATTCTACTATAATCGACATAAAGAGTCATTTTATGTGATTATTCGACTATAATAAATATATGAGGAATTCCTCATATTTAATTGATTACAAGAGTATTAAAGTAGAGTTTAAGTAAATTTATTACATAATACATCCATTTTGACATTTGCATCGTTGTTCTAGGTTATTTTACAAAAATAGTTCGTTACTCGAGAAAAATGTAAGACAGGAGATATAGAGAAAATGCGCTTAATTACGTTAGATCGAAGTGAGGCTGGGATTACATTAGGTAAATCTATCTATTATGAAAACGGAAAGATGTTACTTGCGAAAGGAACTTTACTATCAGATAGTCTAATTAAAAGGCTTAAAAATTTTCAAGTTTTTACTATATACATAGAAGATGAAGAATCAGAAGGTATCGATGTTGTCGAATCAATACCAGAGGAGCTACGAGTTGAATCAATCGAAGCGATTACTAAAGGATTGAGTTCAATTGCTAATTTATCCTCACATACTAAAAATATCCAAGGTATGTTGCAATCTGATAAAGCGATACATGAACTGCAACGGATCTTTCATAATATTTCAAGCTGTTTAACGGAAAATCGCACTGCGTTAAACTTATTAGCTACGACAAAAATTATTGATAATCACCTATACACTCACAGCTTAAACGTTGCCATCTATGCATGTCAGTTAGCGATTGAGAATGGTTTGCCGAAAAGTCAAATCGAGGAAATTGGTTTAGGCGCCTTATTACATGATCTCGGAAAAATGTTTATCCCACCTGAAGTTTTAAACAAAAAGGAAAGATTATCAGACGAGGAATTCGAATTAATAAAGATGCATTCAGAGCTTGGTTTTGAATTACTTCGTAAAATTCATTCTCTACCTTTAGTCATCTCACATTGTGCACTTCAACACCATGAACGGCTAGATGGAAAAGGCTATCCAAGGGGGATTAAAGAGGAGGAAATTCATCCATACGCAAAAATATTAAGTGTAGCAGATGTATTTGATGCTGTAACATCACAGAGGGTTTATCGTTCCGCAATGCTTCCTCATAAAGGATTGGAAGTTTTATATTCAGGATCAGGAACACAATTTGATCAAAACCAAATCAATCTTTTTAGAGGATGTATTGCAATTTATCCTCCTGGATTAACCGTCAAATTAAATGATGGCCGAACAGGAATTGTTACAAAATATAACTTCACATCAGTAGGAAGACCAGTTATTCGCATTATAAAAGATGAAGAAAATCAACCTGTACAACCTTATGAAATTGATTTGTCTACAAGCGAAAACCTTACATTAGAAATTGTTCAAGCCGACGCCTTGTTATAATTTCTTTGAACTAACATAATCAGCGCTCATACCATTTCAAACTCTCTATATTTTTAGAGAGCTTTTTTATTAGGGATAAAGTTAAAAAACTACCATCTAATGGATAAAACGAAAGAAAATCATAAATACTATCCACTAGAAATCCAAATAAGGCGAGGTGAAAAACATGAAATATTTAACGACAAAGGAATTATCTTTAATAGAAGATGAACTGCGATCTGAACAATTGCTTGCAAAGACATTCAATTGGTGTGCTTCTCAATGTGAAGACGAGGAAATACGCTCTCTATTAGAACAACTTGCTGAAACTCATCAGTTAAATATCGCCGATTTATCTCAATATTTTAATCGGTCGCAAATGATCCAATAATATACAGGGGGAAAGTTCAATGCCAAATAATATTGCAGGACGCGGGTTAACAGACAGGGAATATCTTCAGCTTTGTCTAGAGCTTGAAAAAGGGAGATGTCGTACCTTGAGCAATACACTGCTAGAAATCAATCATCAAGAGCTACGGGAAATATTTTTGCATTGTTTTGAGACTGCACATAAAAATCAATATCGTCTATTTGATTATATGAAAGATAATGGATGGTATCGTACAACAATTGCCTCACAGCCCGAGATTGAAATCTTACAAAAGAATATCCAACATAATTTACAGCCAGAGAGTTAAATTTTTTGATTAAATCATAACAAAAATTAAATAGGTTCATTTTTATGAAAATTGTTATGTAACAACCCTAACAAATTCACTCTATTAACCAATATTCAAATAAACAAAAGCCTTCTTTTAGGAAGGTTTTATTCATTTTGACTTACAATAATTTTCCATATAAGTTTCATCAAACATTGAATAAATTTTCCAATAACATACATTCTAATAAAATAATGAATGCAAGGTTGTCATTTTGATTTTGTTTCAGCGCATTTGAGGAGTGAAACAGATTAATGAAAATTCCATTTTTCAAAACAAAAAAGCAAGCAGACACAAAAGATGAGAAGCTGGAAGATAAAAAAACGAAAGAGGTTGAGCAACCATTTTCTTGGCAACTAAGCAAGGATATTGAAACGTTTAAGGATATATATTCATTACCTGAAAATATAGATTTCGTTGTAAGAGAATTTACTTTAAGAATGAATAATAAAAAAGCTGTTTTATTTTTTGTTCCATCTTTAACAGATATTCAACTTATTCAAGAACAAATCATCAAACCGTTGATTATGAATGAAAAGAAATCCGAGATCCCTTCCTGTATTAGCATAAGTACGATCAAAGAAGAAACTTGTATGAAGAAGGCGATTGAAGAGTTAAATTCAGGAGAAACGCTTTTATTAGTAGAAGGTGAAACAAAGGCATTTATTATTAAAACAGGTAAAGTAGCCGGTAGAAGTGTCGAGAAACCACAGAATGAGACTACACTATTTGGTCCTAAAGAATCGTTCATTGAAAAGGCAGACGTTAATATATCACTCATTCGTAAGAAAATAAGAAATGAAAATTTCAAAGTTGAAAAAATGTCAATTGGAAACAGTACGAACAACGAGGTATTTCTTGTCTACAAAAATAACTTGGCTAATAAACAGATTCTTAAGGAAGTAAAACAAAGAATTAATCATGTAAAAAGAGATGATATTCAGAATTTAGAACTTTTAGTTCAAATTATTGAAGACCGAAAATCTAGTTTATTTCCTACTGTTTTACAGACAGAGCGTCCAGATAGAGCAGCATCTTTTCTTGAGGATGGCCATATTATTCTCGTTATGAACAATTCTCCTATTGCCTTAATTACACCAGCAACATTTTGGACGTTTCTCCATTCTGCAGATGACCACTATTTACGGTTTATTTATGGTAACTTTACAAGATTATTACGACTTATTGCCGTCTTTATTACGTTATTTACTCCTTCTATATATATTGCCATAACCAATTACCATCGTGAAATGTTACCTGCTGATTTACTATTAGCAATAGCCGGAGCGCGTGAAATGGTTCCATTCCCAGCAATCATTGAATTATTTCTCATGGAGCTTGCCTTTGAATTAATAAGGGAAGCAGGAATTCGTGTCCCTGCGCCAATTGGTCCAACAATTGGGATTGTAGGTGCATTAATTTTAGGCCAAGCTGCAGTAGAAGCAAATGTTGTTAGTCCGATAGTCGTTATTGTAGTAGCAATAACTGGATTATCGTCATTTGCCATAAGTGATGTCAATTTAAATTATGCGATTAGAATTGCTAGATTTGGATTTTTAATTGCTGCAAGTTTATTGGGGATTTTTGGTATGGTCGGTTGCTTTCTCATTGGTTTATTTTATGTTTCTGTATTTAAATCGTTTGGTGTTCCATACTTTGCACCAATGACACCAAAATATAAATCCTCAAATGATACGTTATTTAGAAGAATGATTAAAAATGAAAGATTCAGACCTGCATATCTAAAAACGAAGGATATAAAAAAAGGCGCAGCAGAATAATTTACTTGGAATAGGTGGTTAGATGGTTACTCGTGAAAAAGATCTCATCAGCTTTAAAGAGTTATCTTCACTTATAGTCATCATGATCGGAACAAAAGCGACTGACATGACGGCAACATTACTTTTTGATCGTAGTTTAAATGCTGCGTGGATCGTTTGTATCCTTTCCTTTCTAATTGTTTTGCCTTCATTACTAGTCCTTAACTATTTACTAAAGAAATTCGAATCAAAAAATTTACTTGAGATCACAAGATGTTTGATAGGCAAGAAGTTTACGTTTATTATCGGATTTCTTCTCTTTTTATTTGCATTACTAAAAACGGCAATAGACACAAGAAGCTATACAGACCAGCTTATTACAGTTAATCTCCCAAAAACTCCTTTATTTATCTTATATATCCTACTTCTTCTTGTATGTTTATGGGGGGCTAAAAAAGGTTGGGAAGCGATCGCATCTATTGCCATTATGCTTTTACCATATATATTAATTGCTTTAACATTACTTTATCTTTTACTTTTTAAAGAAATACATTTCAAACGAATTTTCCCTTTATTTGGCTTTGGATTTAAAAATATTGCAGAGAACAGTTTTCGTTTTTCATCTATGTATGCAGATGCTTTTCTTATTGCAATGATGTACCCGTTTGTCAAAAATCATAAAACCTATTCTAGAGGACTGATTGGTTCTCTTATTTTTACCGTTCTTCTAGTGGCACTACTTTTATTGTTATACAACTTAGTATTTGACTACAGAAGTATTGATAAAATTACATATCCTTTTAATGAAGCAATTCGATTTGTTTCAATTGGAAAAACCATTACAAATATTGAAACATTCTTCCTTACCTTTTGGCTACTAGGTATTTTTGTTAAATTTACGATTTATTTATATTTAGTATGTAAAATATTTGGTTTTGTTTTTAGTATTGAAGAATTCGAACATACTTTAATGCCCATTACAATTTTAGTATTAGTTATAGGAATGGTTCCAGAAAATGATATTTCCAATATATATTACGTTAGAACAATTGTTTCTTCGTTTTTTGAATATGGTCTACTTTACCTCCCATTCATTCTTTTGATTGTATATAAAGTAAAGGAGGTACGGTCACGATGAATAAATGGCTACACTATTTCTCGATTTTCTCCATCGTAATCCTTCTGACGGGATGCTGGGATCGAAAGGAATTAGAAGAAATATCATATGCTGTGGCAGTTGGAATCGATATTCCTGAAGGGGTTGATTTAGAAAAGGAGCAATCCTTTGATATTACATTTGAATTTTCTAATCCTAAGCTACAAATTAATGGAGCAGCAGGGCAAACTGATAAAAAGGAGGTCGTTACAATTACGTCTCCTGATTTTATTACAGCTAAAAATACGGCAAACTCATTTGTGACGAGACAGATTTCATTAATACATGCAAAAGTAATTGTTGTTTCAGAAGAATTAGCAAGATCCAAATATTTTTATCGAATGATCGGAACTGCACTAAAGGAAAGGGAGATTAGAAGAGAAATAAACCTCATTGTAACGGATGGAAAAGCAGTCGATTTTATCAAGAAAAACAAACCGGAAATGGGAATTAGACCGCATCGTTATTATCAGTTTGTTTTCGATCGTTCAATTGAAACAGGATTAGTACCTGATTCAACTTTAAATCGGCTTTTTTCCATTACAGATGGTGATGCAGATTTATTTCTTGCGATTTATGGTTCTGTAAATGACGATAAAGATATGAACGAATTTAAAGAAGAGGATCAATATTTAGGAGGAAGGGTACCAAAAGAAGGAGGCAATCCCGCACAATTAATGGGGTCAGCAGTATTTAAAGAGGGAATTATGATCGGGAAATTGTCTGGTGAAGAAACAAGAAGTGTTATGATTCTCGACGATACGATGGATATGGAAGATATGTATGTCAGCTATACAGATCCAATGAATGATAATTATAAGATCGTTGTAAGATTAAAGAAAAAGGATAGAACGGATATAAAAGTAACATTAAGAAAAGGACCACCTCAAATTAGAGTGAATGTACCGCTATCTGCAGAGATTTTATCGGTACCAAGCATGATCAATTACGCTACAAATGAAAAAAATCAGGATATTTTACGAAAAGCAATTGCTTCAGAAGTTAAAAGAAACTTTGATTCTCTTGTGAAGAGATCACAACAGGAATTCAAATCAGATCCTTTTTATTGGTCGCTAAATGTGAGGCCACTTTTTAAAACGATACAAGAATATGAAAAATGGGATTGGACAAACAAGCAATTCCCCAAAGCGGATATCAAAATAAATGTTGATGTTGAAATCTTTGGATATGGTAAACAATTAAAAGAAACAGACATGGAGATGATAAATGATTGATGAGATTTCTTTTGTACTTAATCGTATTATTTGGATTTGCTTATAGTTTCGGACATTCATTTGTATTATTTAAAGATAAAAATAAGCTTGGTGCTTTTGGTATGTTGTTAGTCGGTATTTCTATCGTCGTTCTCTCTTTCTTCATTCAACTTAAATAGAAAGCTTATTACAAAGCGAATAAAATGTGACAATAACGGGGAAATAAAAAAGAGAGGTGATCAAATTGGATCGATTTGAAAAAGTCTACAATGAATACCGCAACCAACAACAGAATGAAGCTGAAAAAAATCAGAAAGGGACCCTTTCAACTTCGAAAGAGCAAATTGTTGCAGTTCGAAAAAATGATGATGGTGATTTAATTGCCTTTCAAACAAATGCCGGGAGAGAACTTGATTATGTTCAGGCTCTATCAGAAGCAAAATCCGGAAAACTCGCAAATGTCGACGTATTTCATAAATATGGCCGTGATATTTTAAGAAGTGAACCTGATGGCATTAAAGAAAATAATTTAGACGAGTTACCTGAATTTTAAAAAGGGACTGACCCCAATTTTTGGGGTTTATTTTTTTGTCTAAACTGAGTTTCCTTTGAAAGAATATCTGTTTTTTTGAAATAATTGTATTGGTAAAGTATTGAAACTACGAGGTGCATAGCTATTGATTAGTTCGATTGTATTTACAATCCTATTTGCCATTGGATTCATTTATTTAATACAATACCCATTGTATTAAATAAGGCCGCTCTTTTATCAAAGGAAGCTATCTATTCCATTAGAATATTCTTTTATTGTTAATTAGCTGTGTTAACTATTAAATCTCTTTGACTATATGTATGATAAGAGGATATTGGACTTCCACCTTATTTAGTAGACTACAATAAGGTGGAAGTCCTTTTCATGCAGGAAAATACTAAAAAGATGTCGAATATAGAAACCATTAGCCCTATGAGGATAAATTGTAATTAATAAAGGAATTCAATTTAAGAAGTAAAGGGTTCGAATGAACTTCGAAGATACATAAAAGAAGGTGAATCGATTGAGAGTCAATGAAAAAATTAGCACAGGAATTAGAGGCTTTGATCTTACAATTGATAAATTACGTCTAGGTGATAATGTTGTATGGCAGGTAGACTCAGTCGATAGTTACAAAAAAATGGTAGAACCATTTGTCGAAACAACCCTTAAGGAAAACCGTAACTTAGTCTATATTCGTTTTGGGGAGCATAAACCATTAATTGAGGATCACCCTCATATCAAAAGATACAACCTAGATGCAAAGAAAGGTTTTGAGACCTTTGCAACAAAGGTTCATAGTATCCTTGAACAGGAAGGAAAACAGACATTTTATGTTTTTGATTGTTTAACGGATTTGTTAGAAGAATGGTACTCAGACCTTATGATCGGAAACTTCTTTAAGGTATCATGTCCATTTTTATATGAGTTAGATACGATCGCTTATTTTGGATTAATTAGAAATGTCCACACTTACAGTACAATTGCAGAAATACGAGAAACAACACAACTTCTTCTTGATGTATATGAAGTAAACGAAAACATTTACATACATCCTCTTAAAGTATGGCAACGTTATTCTCCGACGATGTTTTTCCCACATTTAATTCAGGGGCAAGAGGCTACATGTATTACAGCTAGTTCTGAAGCTGCACAATTATTTTCTAGTATTAACAGAGTAGAGAATAGACTCGATTATTGGCACATTGTATTTAATCGGGCTAAGGAAACATTAAACGAAGATTATGAAAAGCAGGAACAAACAAAAAAATTGTTAATGTCTCTCCTAATAGGACAAAAATCTAAAATGTTTGATTTATGTGATAAATACTTTACATTAAAGGATATTTTAACAATTGCTTCAAGAGAAATTGGCACAGGGTTTATCGGCGGGAAAAGTGTTGGTATGCTTCTTGCTAGAAAAATAATTGAAAAGCATGGAAGTCAGCAATTGCTTTCCCACTTGGAGCCTCACGATTCGTTTTTCTTAGGATCCGATATTTTTTACACATATATTGTCCAAAATGGATGGTGGAAATTACGAGTTAAACAAAAAACTGAAGAAGGTTATTTTCAATATGCAACAGAGCTAAAGGAGAAACTATTAAATGGAGTCTTTTCAGAACGTATTCGTGAACAATTCATCCAGGTTTTAGAATATTTTGGTCAATCTCCAATTATTATTCGTTCCAGTTCACTGCTAGAGGATAATTTCGGAAATGCATTTGCAGGTAAATATGAAAGTGTATTTTGTGTTAACCAAGGAACACCAGAAGAACGTTACAAGGAATTCGAGCAAGCGATACGTACTGTCTATGCAAGTACTATGAATGAGGATGCAATAGCGTATAGAATGAATAGAGGACTTTTTGAAAAAGATGAGCAAATGGCCATCCTCATTCAACGTGTTTCAGGTGACCACCACTATCAGTATTTTTTCCCCCATATAGCAGGTGTTGGAAATTCCTCAAATTTATATGTGTGGGACAAAAGCATCAACATGGAAGCAGGGATGCTGCGAATCGTTTTTGGATTAGGAACAAGAGCTGTAGATCGAACCGTAGGAGATTATGCGAGAATTGTTACTCTTGATAATCCAATGCGCATGCCACTAATGAGTCAGGAGGATATAAGAAAGTTTTCTCAACATGATGTTGATGTTCTTTCTTTATCAAAAAATGTTTTAACAACAGTTAAACGGGATGAATTATTAAAATATGATCTTCATGCCTCTAAGACACTATTTGCCCGACCTGACGAAGAAACAGCGATTCGCCTTCGTGAGTTAGGATATTCGGACCGTTACCCAAATCCTTATATTTTGGATTTTCATTCCTTATTAAAGGACACAATATTCCCACAAATGATGAGAGAGATTTTATCTCTGTTATCAAAAGAATATGAATATCCAGTTGATATCGAATTTACGGTCAATTTTGATAAAAACAATGATTTTAAAATCAACCTTTTACAATGTAGACCGTTGCAAACTAGTGGTTTAGGTAAACAAATTGAAATGCCTGAACTTACAGATGATTCAAGCTGCTTCTTTTCGACAAACGGAAACTTTATGGGAGGGAATATCCGCCTTCCAATCGAATATATTGTTTCGGTTAATACAAAGGAATATTTTAATCGAAATGAACAAGGAAAATATGCTGTCGCGCGGAAAATCGGGATGATTAATTCTGTTTTAAAAGATAAAAATGTGATGCTTATGGGACCAGGCCGTTGGGGAACAACAACACCATCTTTAGGAATTCCTGTTCACTTTTCAGAGCTTTCCAATATGAAAGTTATTTGTGAAATAGCATCCCAAGAAGAAGGCTTCATGCCAGAATTATCCTACGGGAGTCACTTTTTTCAGGATTTAGTTGAGTCTGGAATTTTTTATGTCGCAATTTTTGCTGGGCAAAAGGATGTCATCTACCATCCAGAATGGCTCAAAGATAAAGAAAATCTGTTACTAGACTTTTTACCACTAAGTGAAGAGTTTGTTGATGTCATCCAGATTGTAAAAACAAATGGAATGAATATTTTTTCCGACATTACGACGCAAAAGCTCATTTGTAAGTAGGAGATTCAAAGTCTATAAAATAAAAGTTTACCTTGTCCTCTCAGTATTAGAGGAGGTACGATTTATATCATACCTCCTCTAACATTTCATTATTTTATTCGTTTAACACAGTTTGAAGTGTTTCAATATTTTTCTCCATGATACTGAAATAATCTTCATTATTTTTAATATCTTCTTCTGTCACTGATTCAAGATTATGAAGGGTTAACGACTTAGCACCAATTTCGTTTTGAATGACTTTTGCTACGTTAGATTGTACATTTTGTTCAAATAAAACGTATTTTAAATTATGTTCTTCTGATTCTTTGATAATTTCAGTCAGTTGTTGTTGGCTAGGTTCTTGAGAAGGAGAGAGACCAGCAATTGAAATTTGTTTAATACCATATCTTTCCTGCCAGTAACCATAAGCAGCATGGGAAACTAAAATGTATTTTGTCTTTGAGTTTTCAATAGTATCTTGAAACGTTTTATCTAAATCAGTTAAATCAGCTTTGAGTTTTGTATAATTTTCTTCGAATATATCCTTTGACTCCGGTTTTATTTCTATTAATGCATCTTTAATATTTTCTGCTACTTTAATAGAATAAATTGGGTCAAGCCAAACATGTGGATCGTGATCACCATGATGATGTTCGTCTTCGTGAGTATACTCTTCCTCATGAGCATGTTCGTCTTCATGAGTATGCTCTTCCTCATG
>JAPSLL010000040.1:0-9197 GCA_031180805.1 Bacillus sp. (in: firmicutes) | reverse complement strand
CTACTTTAATAGAATAAATTGGGTCAAGCCAAACATGTGGATCGTGATCACCATGATGATGTTCGTCTTCGTGAGTATACTCTTCCTCATGAGCATGTTCGTCTTCATGAGTATGCTCTTCCTCATGGGCATGTTCGCCCTCATGATTATGCTCATGTTCTTCTGCACTTTTTAATAATTCGATACCTTCAGCGGCCTTCAATATTTTAACGTCTTCCTTTTTTAAGGTTTGTTCGGCCTTTTCTGCAAAGCCCTCTACATCTGCACCTGAATAGATGAATAAATCTGAGTCTGCTATGTTTTTCATTGTTTTAACTGTTGGTTCATATGTATGAGCATCAACATTGGGTGGGTAGACACTAGTTACGGTAATTTCATCGCCACCAATTTTTTTTGTAAAATCCTCTAATGGGAAAATGGTTGTATAAACCTCTATTTTACGATCAGAATTAGCATCACTGCTTGTACCATTTGTTGATTGATTTTCTTGTTTGCCACAGCCTGCTAATATAAGACCAAATGAAAGCATTGAGGTTAGTAAATATGATCTTGTTTTCATTATTACAACTCCTAACATTTTTTTAAGTAAACTTTATTAATAGGGGGTATTTGATGTTTTTTATCAAGTACCCTTTATTAAAAAAACATAAATTGGAACCATTTCGATTTAACTGATAGATTTAAATAGTAATTATTACGATTTGCATTGTACACCTAAAACTCAATTGTGTAAATAGGAATAATTTCGATTTATGGTTGATATATATGTATTGGGTTGAAAAAGGAGGGAAAGTGATGAAGACAATACCAGTCTTTATTTTAAGCGGATTTTTAGGAAGTGGTAAGACTACACTTTTAAAGCAATTACTACAAGTATGTAGTGAAAGGAAAATGAAGCCAGCAGTTTTAATGAATGAAATTGGTAGGACAGATACAGATGGAGAAAGTATATCCGGGCTGTTAAAAAATAGCCATCTCGAAAAATTACTAGATGGATGTATGTGCTGTAATAAAAAAAGTGAAGTAACGAACTGTCTAAAAACACTTCTTAGCCGCAAACCGGACATGCTATTTATTGAGTTAACAGGGGTTGCAGATCCAGAAGAGGTTGTTGACTCTATAACAGAACCTGAACTTCTACATCTTCTTTACTTAGAAAAAGTCATAACGATCGTAGATGCAGAAAATATTCTTTCTTATAATAATGTGTTTGAATCAGACCGAGATCTTGTAAGAACGACAAGAAAGCAAATAAAGGTTGCTGATTATCTTATTGTCAATAAAATTGATTTAGTTTCTGATGAAAAGAAGAAAAAGGTAGAAAGGCTGCTTAGAAAAGAAAATTCCTCCTCACCTATTACCTACACAACATTTAGCCAGGTTGATATAAACGAAATTTTAACTAATAATCATTCAGTTATAAAGAGATTTAATATAAAACGAAAAGATGAACCATCAGATGAAAAGGCTTCAGCATCCTTTTCACGAATAAAGAGCATCTCTCTGCCACTTACAACCAATACATCAAAGAAACAAATTGAGAGGTTTTTAAAGAAATGGAGAAGTGATTTACTTCGGGCAAAGGGATATATACCTATGAGGGAAGGGACATACTTAATGCAATCTGTCATGAATCGTGTTAATTGGGAACCTTCGACATATAATGGTGAATGTTATTTTGTCATGATTGGAGTCAATCTAGATATGAAAAAAATTAAACAGGATTGGGAAAAAACAATTAAAGAGCCGATATATACTGAATAGGAAATAAAGGAGGCTTTCCACTTCGGGGCTAACATCTCCATGTTAGCTCTACCAATGGAGAAAATAGGCTTTGAAGTAGTTTTAATAAAATTTGAAAGTAGTAGAAATTTAGATAAAAGTGATTGAATAAAACAAAAGCTTGTATGTACTGGAGGTATTCCTTATGAAGATAAAAAACAGAGGATTTATAAAATGAGGATAAGGCCCAATATCGAATTAATAGGATTCGCTTTTTTAGGATGTTGCTTTTTACTTTTCTATTTTCACGAGGGAATAAAGCTAAGCAAATCTTTTTTTTTAGATCCTTTCTTAACCTTTAATGTAGTGTTTATAAGTATATTACTAGAAGCGTTGCCATTTGTTTTAATCGGTGTTTTGATCGCAGGGGTCATTCAAGTATTTGTTTCAGAAGAACAAATGAGCAGATTTATCCCTCGTAACAAGTTATTAGCAATCATGATGAGTTGCTTAGTAGGTGCATTATTTCCTGCCTGTGAATGTGGCATTGTTCCAATTGTTCGTCGACTAGTTGGAAAAGGAATGCCTCTTTTTGCAGGGGTCGGTTTTTTGCTAACAGGACCATTAATTAATCCAATTGTTATTTTTTCTACCTATATGGCTTTTGGCGAGGATACGAGAATGTCTTTGCTACGAATGGTTCTAGGTTTGATTATTGCTCTTATCATAACTTCAGTTATCTGTATACTCTTTAAACACAATCAACTGAAAATTACGAAGGAATCCTTTAGAACAGAAGCTCAAGGAATGGTAAAGCTACCATTACTAACGAGACTAAAGGCTATGATCGAGCATGCGATTGATGAATTTTTTGATATGGGAAAGTTTTTAATTATTGGCGCGCTCCTTGCAGCTTTTGTTCAGACGTATATCCCTACAAGGTCTATTTTAAATTTAGGAGATGGTTTGTTAGATTCAACTCTCGTCATGATGGGACTTGCTTATCTATTATCCCTATGCTCTGAAGCAGATGCATTTATCGCAGCATCATTTGATCACTTATTTCCAAAAACTTCATTACTTGGCTTTTTAATCTATGGTCCCATGCTGGATTTAAAAAATACGATTATGTTATTATCTGTCTTTACATTTCGTTTCGTCATCACGTTAACGATTCTCATTACGGTCACTGTGCTTGTTTTTTTATTACTAGTTCACCCGCTAATATAAAGGAGAGACTGTTCTTGACCCTACAAAAGAGACAAGCAATAAAAGCAATTATATTATTGCTATACGCCAGTTTTATTTTCATTTTGCATCATACGGGGGATATTACTAACTTTATCCATCCTAATTATCTACATTTTAGTCAAATCGCTTCAATCATTTTCTTGATTCTTTTTTTCTTTCAAGTTCCCCGTATATTTAAAACACTTGAAGCTGAGCATGATCATAATTACTGCAGTCCTTGGGGGTGTCATCATGAAGAAGAACAGTTTTCCATCAAATCATTAATATCGATTGGAATGATGATAATTACTCTTTTATCAGGTTTCATGATGCCTTATAAAACATTTGGGGCTGATGAAGCACTAGTGCGTGGTATCCAATATTCAAGTTTCAATCATAAAAAATCAGGGGATTTTGACTTAGAGAATGGAAATATAAATAGGGTTATGAATCTCCCTATTATTCGTTTGGATTATACAGGTTTTGCTGATTATATGGGGATTATTTCAAAATATCCAGCGGTTTTTGAGGGAAAACAAATAGAAATAGAAGGGTTTATTGCTGAAGATCATTTCATGATGAAAAAACAAAAAGTGATTGCTAGATTTCAAGTTACTCACTGTGTTGCTGATGCACAAGCAAGTGGAATAATACTTGCAAATAGCGATGAGCTTCAATTAATGGAGGATACTTGGGTACGAATCAAAGGCGTCTTGAGGGTTAAGGAAGAAAATCAACAGTATATACCAGCTGTTCATGTGACCAGTTTCGAGAAAATCGTTACGCCAAAAAATCCTTATATATATCTTTAGTTTTTTAACAAAGGGACAGTCCTAAGAATCTATGTGACTGTCCTTATTTTTCTATATATTGTAAGATTTGTACTCTGCCTCGTCTCTGAAAACTTTATCTAATGCTTGCCAAGGCATTAAAGCACAATTATATCTTGCCTTTAATTGATGAACACCTTGTAAAGAGATACTATCCCCTAAATCAATTTTTTCGTTTGTGAGCTCTCAAGTTCGAATCAAATCTTCAAAAACATTTCTTAGTGATTTGTTTTGAATAAGCTCTGTCATCATTGAAGAGGATGCCATACTTATGCTACACCCTTCTCCAAGGAAGGATGCTTTTTTTACTAAATCATGTTCAACTTCAATAAAGAGGGTCATCACATCCCCGCAAGTTGGATTTTTGTAATAAACTTTTAAAATATTCTCACCAGATAATTCTTTGAAATTTCGTTTATGACGATAATGATCTAATATAACCTGACGATAAATATGATCCAGCATGACAAGTATTCACCTTCTTCCTGATAACCATTATTTTTCTCATATCATCTTGACACTTTTTTTACTTTATCTGGGTCTTTACGAATCCCTGCTACAGCTTCTGGTGAACGGTCAAATCCTTGACCATTATAAGAATGACTAATTTTCCCCGTATAATCTTTATTACCAAGAAGGGAATCAATAAAGAGAGATGCATCCTCAGGCTTTAAGTCCTTATACCAATTTCCTTGTGGATAGTTAATAACGACACACTTATCATGGCATCTACCATTACATCTTGTTCGTGTTGTATGAATCATATCGTCTAAGCCTCTTATAGATATTTCCTTCCGTAACTCCTGGGTCAAGTCTTCAGCTCCAACACGATTACAACTGCTACCGTTACAGATAAGAAGATGATGAATAGTGTTACTTAAATTCCATGTTGCTATATTAAACTCCTCCTCGATAAAAGTCTTAACGACAAATAATGTAATATCATTTAAAGCAAAAAGCCGATTCCTTTTTATTTTTGGCTTAATCAAACTCTTTAAATAACTTTGCAGGAAGATGCTGACGGATACATTCATCATCTTTATGAATACGACTTTGAAATGCTCCGATTTGTCCAACATACTTGCCGGAATATGGAGGAGCCTCCAGATCAAGCTCAGCAAAGACACGTTGGCAAACCCTCCTTCCGAAAGTTAACTCAATAGGCACTTGATTTTCATTATATAATTCTAGAGTGATATTTCCTTCAAATCCGGGATCCACCCATCCTGCATTTTGAATGAAAAGCCCGAGCCTCCCAATTGAACTTCTTCCCTCTACAAATGCTGTTAGGTTATTTGGGAGCTTAATCCACTCAAGAGTCGTCCCAAGGATAAACCCATGGGGAGGAATAAGAATTTTATCTTCGTAAAACTCTTTATACTCAGCAGCTTTTTCTAATGATTGATATGGAACTGATGTTCCATCAATAGCTAAAAAGTGGTTTCCTAAACGCAAGTCTACTGAAGCTGGTTGAAATTGTGTTTCAGTAATTGGAGTAATTTTCAGTTCGTTTTCTAATAATTTCCTTTTTATAGATTGAATTGAAAGAATCATTTTTATAAGTACCTCCAAGGTTAATATGAGAGAGTAAAACATTCTCCTCTTGCAAAGCGTAATCATTACGATTTATAATAGATAAAAATAATCTACCATTTTTTTGAATCTGAACAAGTTCTTCTAAAAATTTTACAATGTTATTCGAAATTTTTTTGAATTGACTTAAAAAAGGAGGAAAGACCATGAAAAAAATACCTGTTACAGTCTTAAGTGGTTACCTAGGGGCAGGAAAGACAACGATTTTAAATCACATTCTTCAAAATCGTGAGGGCATAAAGGTAGCTGTCATCGTCAATGACATGAGTGAAGTAAATATAGATGCGGAAACCATTATGCAAGGTGGAGGATTAAAAAGAACAGAAGAAAAATTGGTCGAAATGTCAAATGGCTGTATCTGTTGTACTCTCAGAGAAGACTTGCTAATCGAGGTAGAAAAGCTAGCGTTAGAGGGGAACATCGATTACATTGTCATCGAGTCTACAGGAATAAGTGAACCTGTTCCTGTTGCTCAAACCTTTTCATATATTGATGAGGAGTTGGGTATTGACCTTACCCGTTTTTGTAAGCTTGATACAATGGTTACTGTTGTTGATGCGAATCGCTTTTGGAAAGATTTTAGATCAGGAGATAGCCTTCTTGATCGAAAGGAAGCGCTTGGTGAGGAAGACAATCGGGAAATTGCAGATTTGTTATTAGATCAAATTGAATTTTGTGATGTACTGATTATTAATAAATGTGATCTTGTAAGTGAAGAAAAATTGAAGCATTTAGAAAACGTGTTACGCAAACTTCAACCAGAAGCAAGAATGATTCGAACAAGTAAAGGCAAGATTCAGCCAAAAGAGATTCTTAATACAAATCTTTTTGATTTTGATAAAGCTAGTGAATCTGCAGGGTGGATAAAAGAGCTGACGATGGGACATAAGGAACATCAGCCTGAAACGGCAGAGTATGGCATTACATCCTTTGTTTACAAAAGAAGACTCCCGTTTCATAGTGAACGATTTTATCAGCTTATGCATTCACTTTCTCATAATATTGTTAGAGTAAAAGGAATTGCTTGGTGTGCAACTAGAAATGAATTAGCTCTTTCAGTCTCACAAGCCGGTCCGTCCATCCAAATAGAACCGGTTACTTATTGGGTGGCAACCATGTCAATTGCTGAGCAAGATTATATTTTAAGTGAAAATCCTCATATAAAAGCTGAATGGGATCCTGAATATGGTGATCGCATGACTCAATTGGTTTTTATCGGGACAGATATGAATGAAAAAGAGGTATCCAAACAATTAGACGCTTGTTTACTAACTGGTGATGAATTTGATTTAGATTGGAAGTTGTTTAAAGATCCATTTCATTGGGATATTCCGAATAGAGCATAATGTGCCATTGTAAAAGCTAGCCAGAGCAAACTTCAATCACCAAACAGTAAAAATATACTTATTTGATAAGAAGGAAGGTTCATATGCAAGCAAATGTAGAAATATTTATCCTAGCTGGATTTTTAGGCAGTGGAAAATCAACTTTATTGAAAAATTTATTGATAGAGGAGAAAGAAAATAACCGTAAAGTGGCGGTTTTGATGAATGAATTAGGAGAGTTATCCGTCGATTCTGGGATCATAGGAACGGATGTATCTATTAGGGAGCTTTTAAATGGTTGCATATGCTGTACACTGAAGGATGAAGTAGAGATTCAGCTTTTGATGCTGTATCAGCAGGAACAACCAGACGTCATCTATATTGAAGCAACTGGAGTCGCTCATCCGATTGAAATTATGGATGCATGTATGTCACCTATTATTGCCCCTCATGTTCTTGTGAAGTCGATTATTAGTGTTGTTGACTCAAAAAGATGGCTTTATCGCAATCAATTAAATAATCAACTTCAAAAATTAATCGAAGAGCAAGTTAAATATGGGGATATACTATTATTAAACAAAACAGACTGTGTATCAGCAGAGGAAAGAGCGTATATCCAGGAAGAAATCACAAAAATAAACTCAAAAGCCCAACAATTCTTTACCACTTTCGCGGATATACCTTTGTCTAAACTAAGAATTAGCCGAGAGGAAATGGAAATTTCAAACAACGAAACAGTTCATGTCCACCATCACTTACATATTCAATCGATGACCTACCAATTTCATAGGAGATTATCGAAGGAACGTTTTGAAACGTGGCTTAACAATCTTCCTCCTACTATTTATCGTGTTAAAGGGTTTGTTCGCTTTAAGGAGAATCCACTTATACATGTAGTTCAATATTCATATGGTGTTCCTTATATATTTGCACAAAAAATTAATTTTCCGAAAAATTTAGTCCTAATTGGCAGTGGATTGGATAAAATACAGCTAATGAGGGAGCTGTCTGAACTCGAAACACTTAGTGAATAGAAATAGTAATCTATTTTACAACGCGAAGTGTAGTGAAGAATTCTATAAGAAAACCTACCAGGAACTTTTTAAATATTATAATGTATGTAAATTAAACAAGAATGTGAATACAAAAGGGATATCTTAATGGTTAAGTATTGTCCACTAAGATAACCCTTTTGTTTCTTGAGTTATTTATTATACGTTATTTTCATCTCTTGATTTAGGAAATCGTATATGTTTATCAGTTTTCTTAATCGAGGTTAGTTCCTCAGATGCCTCTGCTTGATATTGAAGAGAATGATTCACTCTTTTTGTCTGATAGGAATCCTTGATTATCCTTGTAATTAAATATCTATGGAAAAAAGCTTCAAATAAGGCAATGCCAGCTGCAGTTATGAAAGAAACTAAAAAGAGAAAATTATTAGAATTCGTTACATTTGCAAGGTAAAACCATGTAAGCAACAATGCCAAGGCAAAATCTGAACATGTTGCTAGTAGGTTACTTGTTCTAGCAAGGAGCAATAAATCACCTAGAATATAGGAAATGACTCCTAATAGTAGAGAAAGGGTAAAAATATGAACAAATGAATAATTAAAGGCTAAGCCAAGAACGATAAATAACAGTAATAATGTACCAATAAATTTAATAACAATTGCCTTAACGTGATCCATCTTATCATTCCTTTTTAAATGATTATCTTAATTGAAGTATTTTAGTTAACAATCAAGTTCATATGGATTAGTAAATTCGAAAAAGGACCACAGAATGGTCCCCATATTTACATATTTACTTATTTTTTTTGGAACTTTTGTTTTGTTTGTTAGGACCTTCATTGCTGAAAGCAGATTCTTTTTCATGATCATTTCTTAATTGTTCAATACTAGAATTTTGAATCCCTTTTTTCGCCAACTTTTTCACCTACTTTTCAAAACAAATTCATTATCGTTCGTTAGTATCTCTCAATTCATGAAATTAATACAAAATCAATGCAGTTCGTTTATAATAGAATAAAATTACAATTTACAAAAACATAAATTTGAGCGGTATAACGAAACGAGGAGAAAAAATGAAAATTGCTTTAATAACCGGATCGAATAGTGGAATTGGGTTTTATATGTCAATTGAATTGCTTAAAGCAGGATTTGTTGTTATTGCAACAATGAGGGATATATCGAAAAAAACATCATTAGTGAAGGAAGCAGAATTACTAGGGCTAGAAAAAGCATTAAATATCCAACAGATGGATGTAACAAAAAAAGAAGAGATTAAAAATACAAAAAATATGATAGAAAAGGAATTCGGTAGCATAGATATTTTAATTAATAATGCAGGCTACTGTCAGGGAGGTTTGTTAGCAGATATTAATTATGATGAATGGGAGGCACAGCAAAATACTAATTTACTGGGAACATTGCAAGTTACGAAAGCATTCCTTCCATTATTAGAAAAGAAAACTCCCTCTCAAATCATTAATATGAGC
>JAPSLL010000039.1:2888-37415 GCA_031180805.1 Bacillus sp. (in: firmicutes) | reverse complement strand
ATCCCCTTTTTAAAAATTGCACACGTGAACAATAACAGGAAACACTTTATTTTGCACACGTGAACATTTAAGTATATTATAAATTAGATACATAATGGGATCAATTGCTAATTTTTTATTTTCCATCATTTCTTAATAATGATAAAGGGTTACAAGAGCCGGTAACACTGAATTGAACGTCTTCTTTTATATGACAAAAGCGGTAAGGTAGGAACATATTTGCTCCTACCGTTGCTCATTATTCCTGATCAAATTTCACTATTTGATAGTCATAGCTATTAATAATGTGCTCTCCTTTTTCAACGGACTTCCCTGTCAGGATATTTGTTCCAACATAAGGTAGTTGCACCTTTCCACCCTTTCCATCCATATTTACGATAACCCAAAGTAAATATCCGTTTCCTTGTCTCGGTACAATAATTGTCCCTTCAGTAACTTGACCCTTAACCGTGACACCTTGTTCATTAGCATAATGGTTAATAATTGTTTTTAATAAAAGCATGCCTTCATCTCCTGCAGGTAAAGAGCCGAGCATAACGATTTTTCCATTTCCTATATTACGTTCAGTTATAAATGCCTTTCCAATGGAAATACCTTCAGTAAGTGTTCCCATCACCTTTGCATCAATAGGATGAAAAAGTGAGCTCCATAAACTTAATGGAGCTTTCACTCCCTTAAATTCTCCAACTGAACCAGTACCATCGAATGGATACGAATAAAGGGTTTCTACTCCTGCAAGCTCATCAAGCTTTCCTAATGCAGCATTTGTATGAATGGTATGATGCTCTGTTCTTCCACCTGTCAGAGGACCTACTATCCAGACACCTCCGTGTTTAGCAAATTCTTCAGCTTTAGCTAGATATTCATCTGATAAATATGGAATAAACGGAGTAAAAAGTACTTTGTATCCTTTTAAAGATGCACCTTCTGGTATTAAATCTCGATGATAGCCGAGATTTAACATGTTTTTATAGAAATCGATGATTAAATTACGATAATTCAAGTTTTTGTGTGGTTCCGTTTTCATATATGCTCTGGCATTATCCGAATAGGTTATCGCAATTTCCGCTTGCATAGGTGTTGTTTCTATTATTGATTCTTCAATTTCTTTCCTTGCCTTATCTACTTTTTTTACATTTTCAAAGCCAATTGTCGGTTTACCCCAAGCACTAATTACTGAGCCATGAGGCTGTTCACAGCCTGTTCTTTGTTGACGCCAAAGCCAATAACAAAAGCCTTCACCACCAAGAGCATATGAAGCAACAGCTTCTGCCTTTAAGTAATCATTTGGATGTGGAATCGCATAACTCTCAAGTGAAGCACTATAAGAGGTACTTGTTTCCATAACCCAATAATTCCTGCTAGACTTAAAATTTCTCCACAAATCACAATTAAATAAATAAGCTGTATAGTTTTTATAATCAGCATACGTATCAAAGGAAGCAAAATCTAAAGAATCATATAATCTCTCATTATTAACATGGAAAAAGGTTCCACTATTATGTGTGATCGGAGCTTTAGAATGCCTGCGAATAATAGAAGCCTGTTCATCTGAAAACTCGGCGATTTTTTCATATGAAAATAGTTGATACATAGTTAGTAAAGAAGAGTTATGTAAAAAAGGTGTTGAACCTGGTTGAGGAATTTGATCAAAGCTATGATAATATTGGCTCCAAATATGAGATCCCCATGCCTTATTTAATTGCTCGATTGTCCCATAACGATGTTCTAACCATTGATGCCAAAGGGTTTTACATGTATTACACATACATTCACCAACATGACACTTAAACTCATTGTCGATTTGCCAACCGATTACACCTTCAAGGTTCCCTAATTGCGTTGCTAATTGTTCGGTTATTATTGATGCCTTTTCTCGAAAATAAGGATTGTTTGTACAAACATGCTGTCTTGAGCCATGTCCCATGACTCTCCCTTCATTGTCTACATACATTCTTTCAGGGTGTTGATAAGATAGCCAAATTGGCGGAGTAGCAGTTGGCGTACAATAAATCGTTTCAATCCCATGATGATAAAGTCGATTTATTATTTCGGCAAAAAAACTTACATCAATAACACCTTCTTCCATTTCAATAGATGACCATGCAAACTCACCCATTCTTACAACATTAATTCCTACTTCTTTCATTAATTTTATATCTTGCTCAATGACTTCTTCGTGCCAAAGCTCCGGATAATAAGCAGCACCGTGATATAATTTTTTAGTCATTATTTTCCCTCCTTTTTTAAAGCAACCTTACTTATATTTATCACTCAACAACATTAGATAATTTTGCTAATGAAATGAGATAAAAAGGAATAACCACGCTACCGTGGTTATTGAACGACATATTTACAAAGTGGAATCTTTAATTCTCTTATTCCTTCGATAACCAGTTGTGCTACCTTCGTTGCACCGTTGATAGAGAAATGCGTATTATCTTCAATTCCCTCGGGATAGTTTGGCTCCACATTCGGCGGAAAAATGGTAAAAAGCTCCTTTGATTTTTCAACTCCAAGTGTTTCATAAAGTATTTTCGTTTTTTTCCATAGGTCAATTAAAGGTATATCTAATTTTTTAGCCAAATCAATCATGGCAATTGGATATTCACCTAAAGTATTTTCAATTTCACCAAGCTCATTAAATTTTCTTCGATGTACAGAGGTAAGTAGTATCGGGATTGCGCTCTTTTCTCTCGCTCCATTTATATATTGCTGTAAGCTCATTTGAAAGGTTGTAAATGGTTCTGTTCCATATGATTTTTGATCATTATGACCAAATTGAATGAATAAATAATCTCCCTCTTGGATGCGCTCAAGGATTGATTTAAGTCTTCCTTCTTCAATAAAGCTATTTGAACTTCTTCCTCCCATCGCTTCATTATGCACAACAACATGACCATTAAAAAAAGATTGGAATACTTGACCCCAGCCTGCCATTG
Source organism: Bacillus sp. (in: firmicutes) (assembly GCA_031180805.1). Lineage (GTDB taxonomy): Bacteria > Bacillota > Bacilli > Bacillales > Bacillaceae > Metabacillus. The sequence continues at coordinate 34,473 of JAPSLL010000039.1, read as the reverse complement.
GCGCCTCATGCTCCGGACAGTTAGCAACTGTTGAGTCTCCAGCTAAATAGATTGAGATTGTACTAGATTGAACCATAATGTCCCTCCATATAAAGCCTGAATTCGAGAAATTAACGATAGATTTGCTTGTTAGATTTTAATAATTCCGCTAAAAATACAAGTGTTAAACCTTGTCCCCATCCTTGTATTCGCTTGTACGGTACATTTTTATATCCATCAGCGTCATTCATAACTGCTGTACCAGCAGATACTTTGGACACTTTACCATCTTCTTCGATTTCTTGTAAAATTCCAGCTATAGATTTTTGAATGTATTTATTATAGAGAGTACCTCTCGTAATTAGTGCTGCAGCAATGGCAGATGATCCAGAAACTTCTAGGTATGAAGATGGGTCATTAACAATTGTATGCCATAATCCAGATTCATCCTGTAATCTTACTAAAGCACTTAATTGATCTCTTAATGAACAATCAATAATCATATATGATGGATGCTGTACTTCGACTAATTCCAATGCTTTAGCCATTGTTAGGGCTGCCCAGCCATTTCCACGGGCCCAATAAATCGAGGACATATGATTTTTCGCAATATTATCCCAGCCGTGATAATATAAATTTGTCACAGGATCCTGAAGGAAGTCTTCATGACCGTGGTATTGCTTTAAGCCATCTTCAAAATAATCTTCACGGTTTAATAATTTTCCAACTCTAACTAAAAACAAACCTGCCATCATCATCGTGTCTACCCATGCTTGTTCAGGAAATACATCCTTCACAGAATTAACAGTATGCTGGAAAATGCCATCTGCAAAACGTGGTGCATCATTTTTCAAATATTCTGCCATATCTTTAATTACATTTAAATATTTCTCATCCTCAGTTACTTGATATAAGGTTATCAATGTGTGGCCGATAGATACCCCATTAATCGATAGCTTAGGCACCCCATCTTCAAGCCATTCATCGACCCATGACTGTAATAAATCAATATATTCTTGTTTGCCAGTCGCTTCATATGCTTCGGCAACTCCATAAAAAGCGACACCACCTGGCCAGTCCCAACTAAAATCCATTTGAAAAGTGCGTGTGACAACTTTATCGATTATTTCTTCAATTAACATTTCATCAAATTCTAGTTTTGCCATTATTAATTCCTCCATTTTCTCATTCTCCATTATGATTTATTGTTCAATATTAGAATTTCTTCTGCCTTTTCTCTAAAACTCCTTGCTCCCTCTTCAGGTGTTATTTTTTTCAACAAGATTTGGTCAGAAATATCTGTGAGAACCTCCATTACCTCTGCACTACCAATTGGATCAGGTGAATAAAAGTCATCAGTTAATTTTGTCGTTTTTTCAACATATTCCATTATTTTTAATTCACTTTCTGATAGCTCAGGCTTAATCGCCTTAACGACTTTTGATGATACAGGAATCCCCCGTTCGCCCTTCATCATTTTATTTGCCTCAATATTATTTACAAGGAAATCAATGAACTTTGCTGCTTCCTCTTTTACCTTCGAAGTTTTTGGAATTGATAACATCATGCTCGGCTTTAAAAATAGTGCTCTTTGTCGGTCATTTTCCGGCGGTAAATGAAGTGATAGAGGTGAATCTGTTATTTGATCAAAAGCAAGTAATTGATTCGAATAATTCCAAGTTATAGCAGAGGTTCCTTTTACAATAAAATCCTCTTCAATTCCTCTTACAGTCATTCCAATATCAGGAGTTGGAAAAGCTCCTTCTTCAATTAATCTTAATTGTAATTTAAAGTAATCAACAAATAATTGATCATTTGTATAGGCTAATCCTATGCCATCTTCCTTATAAAATTGCTCACCTTTTGTCCTTAAATAATACGGAAAAAAAATGTCTGGTGGATTCATTCCATTTGAGCCATACACACCAGCATTTAGCTTTATTTTCATAGCAATTTGAACCATGTCCTCCCAAGTCCAATTTCGATCATCAATTTCCACCTGTGCTTTTTCTAATAGCTCATCATTTGATATAACTGATAGGGCATTAATACCAATTGTAAACCCATACAATTCATCTGATATCTTGCCACTATTTAATACACTTTGTTGAATATTAGAAATATCAATTATGTCATTATCAATGTAATAGGTTAAATCCTCCAGCAATCCCTTTTTACCGTATTGAGCTAAAAAGGCAATATCCATTTGAATGACGTCCGGAAGCTGGTTTGCAGCCGCCATTGGTTCCAGCATGTTCCAATAATTATCCCAATCCTCAAACTCAGATTCGATATTCACATTTGGATTCTTTTGTTCATATAGTTCAATGATCTTAGTTGTATATTCGTTCCTTGGTTGAGTTCCCCACCAAGCAACTCTAATTGTAATTTTATCCTCTGTATTCTTATCGTAATTTAACGTAGATTGGTTATTAAAACTACAGGAAGTAGTAATAGATACTAGTACATTAATTAAGAGTATTAGAAAAAATTTCTTCACTTCCATTCCCCCTTGTTTTTAAGCTAAATTAAACAAGAAAAGAACACAAGTGTAATATTATTGATATTTCAATAAGAAAGTTATTTAATCTATTTTCTTACGCTTGTTGTTGCATCAATTTATACTTCCTATTTATTTTATTGAAACTGTTAATAGCTGGTTTTACAATCGTTAATGCTATAATATTGCCACTAATAACGATTGTAAGAGGCGGTGCAAAAGTCAGTAAGAATATTAATCCAAGCGTACCTATTAACATGATGAAAGTAGAAATCGGATTCATAATCATGACGAAAAATGAGTTTTTTATTATCTGGACTGCGTTCATTTCATAGTGAACATACATAGGGAATATATAAAGTAACATACAAATAAAGAGAATAATCACAATTAGTAAAGGAACTGAGAATAACTGATTAATTTCATCTGATGCCTGCCTTAAATAAAGGAAATCCAAACATAGCACGAAACTGGTCGATCCAATTAAAACCCCAAGAATATTACTTTTCATGAATTCTTTTTTATAAGAATCCCAAAAGGTTTTAAAGATCGGGACATTTAAATCACCTAAAGCCCACTTACGAACAACAGCAAACATTGCAACTGTGGAAGGGAAAAACCCAAAGATGATAAGTCCACAAGCGGTGAAAGCTATCCACAATAGGTTTAAAAACGCAAGTCTAGTAATCCATTCGAATAAACTATTTAAACCGCCAAAAAATCCTGATGTCTCCATTATCTTCCCCCCGTAAATTCCAATGTAATGTTTGAATTATTTATTAGTTTGCTAATTCACTTAAACTACTATTTATTTAGTATAAATATTCTTAAACTAAAGATATCGCTTTCTCTTCAAGCTTTTTAATTAAATTATCGTCTGACAATTGTTTTGATTTATTTGTCAGTAGCATTACTGAACTTTCCTCAACACTTGTAAGATATCTTTTTTCCCAATTGTAAAAGGAAGGTCCATCTCCATACATTCTTAAAAATCGCATAACTGTATCTAAAGTATAATTAGTTAATGAAACATTTGTTAAACAATCATTATCATAAAATTGTTTCCATTTTTCATTTTTGGGGTTATGCATCATCTTCTCAGTTTCTTTTATCTCATCCATCGCCATATTTACAAGTACATACGCTTCCATATAATTTTTAGATTTGAATTTTTCAAATGCTTCCGCAAAACAGTAGAGAGCCTTGCACCCATTCTTATGAATCTGAACCTGGATGAGAAATTGATCGCTAAGTCTTTGCTGTTCAATATTTCTTACATCTTCTACATACGCCTTACCTTTTTCCAATAATGCTTCCCATAGAGGTAGTTTACATTTTACTTTATTTTTGAACCAGGCAAATTGTTCATTTAAGTCAGCTTTGCCTGTTGCCCAATATAAATTTTTTGCTCTATCTTTCCCATTAGAAATGACCCATTGATTTGCAAGATTTCGAATTGCAAAGTGATAAAATTGCTCCCCAGCTCGTTCATCTTCATGATCGCCATATTGTATTACAGCATGAAAGAAGTCTTGTATATACTTAGGCATTTCTTTTGAATAGGATGGATAGTACCGCAATACATATCCCTTTAGAAATTCATAAGAATCCATTTTTCCTTTATCCCATAATTGACTAACAAAGTCTAAAAAATAGAGGTGAGGTCGAATATTGCCACAGTTTACAATCAAAAATTCACACAAATTGTGCTCAAAAGCCTGACTTAGTTCATCATTTACAAAGTTTGTATCGTTCGGCAGCATTGTAAGATGGTTAGAAGCTTGCAAATCATAAAATGTTACATGATAGTAAATACCATGTGGTCCAGGATCGTCCTTGACAGGGGTGGAAGGGATTCTTGGGTTGTGGTTTCCTTGTCTTCTAGACACCATCTTTCCATATCCACTATCCGCCCATATTTTAATAACTCCTTCTGGCAAGTCTAGTAATCCCTTTTTGTACAATTCAGTAATTTCCCCATACAAATTTACGCAACAAATCGGTTCTTTTTGATATTGAGCAATCATTTCGTATTGATCTCTTATAATTTTTGATATGAGTGATCCGCGTTTTTCATCAGTATCAAACGTCGGATCGTCAACCCAAAATGGCCGGTCTCCTTGTCCTCTAAATCCAATATTCCATATGACCTTGTCATTTTGCTGTTCAATTATTGCATCTTTCCATAGCTTTTTGAATAAGTCTTCGTTTTCAATATAAGAAGCATTATGATTTGGGAAAACTCTATTGAACATTTTCGCTCCGAGAGGCTCCGCATGGTGATGTGTAATCCATAATCCCATTTCTATGGCAATTTTTTTATATGTTGGATCTTCAATATCTGTTCCTGGGATAACCATATTACCATGGCATCTTAACAGTGCTTCGAATACCATTTCCCATACATGAGTGTTAGAATTGTTATGTTTCCATTTTGAAATAAGCACCTCATCATTGATGAACCATCCTCTGAACCTTACTTTAGGTACATCAGAAAAATAGGAGTCTGACGGAATTATTACCAATTTCTTTTTAGTTGGTTCACAATCATTCCAAAACCAAAACCTATCAACTCCGAGATATTTTTCACTTAAATGGAGAATTCCATATATGATGCCTAATTCATCTGATGCAACGACTTTCATTTTAGTCAAATCGTTAGAGAATCGAATATGGAATTGTTCCCTTTTCAAATTGTGGACATTCCGCTCATCAAGTTGGAATAATATCCTTGTTTTTTTCTCATTACTACTTACCTGAAAAACTTTGTCCTTATCTCGAATCAAGACTTTCATAAAATGGTAAACGCTTTTCAGTTCAGGTCCTTGATAATCTAAGTACGTTTCCTTATTGAAGATAAAGGATTTGCCAGTATACATTAGTCTTTTTCCTTTCTTAATAACAGCGTATATTTACCCTTTCAAACCACTAGTACTAATCCCCTCTACAACATGGCGTTGGAATAGGAAGAAAATGACGAATACTGGGACTAATGAAACAATTGACATGGCAAACATCGCTCCCCAATTTGAAACAGTATCGTTACTTAAGAACATGTTTAATGCCATTGAAACAGTATATTTTGCCGGATTATTTAGATATAATACTGGTCCGAGTAAATTATCCCACGTCCAATAAAAGGAGAAAATTGATACTGTTGCTAATGCTGGTCTTATTAATGGGAGAATGATTTTATAAAATATTTTAAACGTATTACATCCATCAATTGTTGCAGCTTCATCCAATTCTCTCGGGATTGTTCGAATAAATTGAACGAGTAAGAATATAAAGAATGGGTGTCCAAAATAGGCAGGAACAGCAATTGGTTTAATAGAATCAAGCCATCCTAACTGTGCAAAAATGATATATTGCGGAATCATGACTACTTCATACGGAAGCATGAGCGTAACCATCATAATTGCAAACCAAAAGTTTTTCCCGAAAAAGTTTAATCTTGCAAAACCAAACGCAATAAATGCGGACGAAATCACTTGCCCAATCATTGTAAAAATAACAAGAACTACAGTATTTTTAATAAAAACACCAAATGAATTTCCACCAATACCTTCCCATCCTTGTGTAAAGTTCTGTAAAGTCCATGTATCCGGAATTAATGATTTCGCAGTTACGAATATAGTATCACTAGGTTTAAATGAACTCATTAGGAGCCAAATAACTGGATAAAGCATTAATAATGCAAAGCCACCAACAAGAATGTGATATACCCACCACTTTACTGACTTAACATTGGAAACTTTCATAATTGGTGTTCTTGCTACTGTTTTTACATTTGTATTTGAACTCATCCGTTATTTCCCCCCTTCTGATTCATAATGAACCCAGAATTTTGATGTGTAGAAAATAATTGCAGTTAAAATCCCTACAATAATTAACATAATCCATGCCATCGCAGAAGCATAACCCATATTGAAGAATTCAAACCCTTGAATGAAGAGATAAAGTGAATATAGAAGTGTACCATCAAGTGGACCACCAGTTCCTTTAGAAATGATAAATGCAGGAACAAATGTCATAAACGCTGCGATCGTTTGCATAATTGTATTAAATAAAATAACTGGACTTAACATCGGTAAAGTGATTTTAATGAATTTTTGCCAATAATTTGCTCCATCTACACTCGCAGCTTCGTAATATGTTGCTGGAATACCTTTTAAACCTGCAAGGAAAATTAACATAGATGATCCAAATTGCCAAACAGATAAGAATATTAACATCCATAGTGCAGCAGTTGGATCTCCAAACCAACGTACATCTGGAATACCTAACAATCCTAAGAGAATGTTAACGATTCCTTCATCACCAAAAATATTTCTCCACATAATTGCAACGGCGACACTTCCACCAATTAATGATGGTAAATAAAATAAAGTTCGATAAAGACCTACAGCTCGAGAAGCGGTATTTAAAATAATCGCTATCAATAAAGCAAAACCTAGCCTTAACGGGACTCCTGCGAAAACATAAATTAAAGTTACTTTTAAAGACTGCCAATATCTTGGATCCTCAGTAAACATTTTTTGATAGTTTTCTAAACCAATCCAAACAGGTGCCCCAAACAAATTATATTTAGTAAATGATAAATATAGTGAGGTAACAATCGGTATCAACGTAAACGCTAAGAACCCGATAATAAAGGGACTAATAAACAAGTACCCTCTTAAATTTTGTTTAATAGTTTGAGCACTCATATAATCATTTCCTTTCTATGGCTCTAAAACCTTTAATATAACAAATGAGGATAACTCGGGAGGGATAATGGAAAATTTCCAAAGCACTTGATCTCCTTTTAAAGGGAGATCAGTTCATGCTACATTACAACCCTTTACTCCGAGCCACCCTCATCTCACAAACTAGGAACTATTTATTTTGTGCTAAGATACTTTCTGCTTGTTGTCTAAATTGTTTTGCAGCATCTTTTACCTCAAGTTGTCCGTAAGACATTTGTTCACCTAAACTATCAAGTAGTTCAATTACTTCACCAGCTCCAACCGGATCTGGACCATCAAAATCTGAACTATTTTGTTCCGCCCATTCAACACTTTCAAATACTAGAGTTTGCTCAGGAGATAACTCTGGTTTTAGAGCCTCTTTAACTTCAGAGGAACCTGGAACACCACGGTCACCTAAAATTAATTTATTTGCTTCAACATCGTTTACAAGGAAATTAATAAACTTAGCTGCTTCTTCTTGATGTTTTGAATTATTCGCTACAGACCAGAACATACTTGGTTTTAAATATAATCCTTCTTTAGCATTCGGTCCTGGCATATTATGAATTTTTAATGGTCGATTAGCAACCTGTTGCAATCCAACGAACTGATTTGACCATTGCCAAATTCCAATCGCATCTTCTGTTACAACTGGGTCATCTTCAATTCCTTTTAACTGAGCTAGATAATCAGGAGTTGGAACAGCCTTATCCTTCACCAAACCTGATGTCATTTCAAAGAAATCGATAAATAATTGATCGTCATCATAACCTAAACCAGTTCCATCTTTACTAAATAATGTGTGTCCTAACGTTCTTAAATAATAATTAAAAAACACATCTGCTTTCATGCCTGTATCAACATATAATCCAGCATCCTTTGCTTTAGCAGCAATCTCTTTATAATCATCCCATGTCCAATTCTCATCAAGACTTTCTACTCCTATTTTTTTCAACAGTGCAGGGTCATAATTGAAGCCAAGTACGTTTACCCCAGCATTAAATCCGTATAACTTGTCTCCGATTTTCCCACCATTAATATAATTTTCTGTAAAATTAGTCGTGTCAACTTCCTTCCCAATAAACGGTGTTAAGTCTGCTAATTGTCCGTTTTCAGCATATTGAGAGAAATATGATAAATCCATTTGAATAATGTCAGGTAATTGATTTGCTGATGCTTGCGGAGCTAATTTCTTCCAATAATCATCCCAGCTTGCGTATTCAGCTTGAATTTTTACATTTGGATTTTTCTCTTCGTACATTTTAATAATTTCTAGAGTGTAATCATTTCTTGTCTGTTCACCCCACCATGCAATACGAAGAGTAACTTTATCGTCTTTGCCTCCACCAGAATCAGATCCTGATTCACCAGAAGAACTCGTTCCACTACTACAAGCAGCCATTGAGAATACCATAAAAATTGCTACAAATAACAACAAAAATTTCTTCATTTTAATCCCCCTTATTTTTTGTTACCGCTTACACTTACTATTCTAGAGCCTTTTCGGTTTCATAGGAATTTAAAAAACAGAGATTTATGTTTAAAAAACAGAGTTCATTATTTTTTATTCATACTTTTAGATTGAAATTTATACAATCTACCACCATTTAAAACAAAATAATTCTTTTCATGGCAATTATCGATAATATTTGCAGGTTTACAAAATATAAGTATTATTAAAATTATTATTTCTGTCATCATCAGGGATATCAGTGAGCCTCTTTGGTGAAATACCTTCGGGAGTTTCACCTTTAACCTCAAACTCAATTTGGTTTGAGAACAACGCATCTTTAGAAAAGAGCCAAAGAAAAAACTCATTATCAAAGAATTAAAAGATAATGAGTTTAACAAACAACTTTCCGATATTCAGATGGTGTATATCCAGTATATTTCTTAAAAACCTGACTGAAATATTGCGGATTATCACCGTACCCAATCATTTCAGCTAATGTAAATACCTTTACATCGTCCATTTGTTGGATTTGCTCAATTGCTTTTTCAATTCTGACCCTTGTCACATAGCTCGAAAACTTTTCACCAGTTTCTTGTTTAAATAGCTTTCCTAAATAATCAGCATTCATAAATACTCTATTTGCAACCCATTTTAACGAAAGTTCGGAGTTTCCTAGATTCTCATTTACAATTTCAATCATATTTTTTATAATTTCTGAATGATTTGATTTATGCCTATTTAAATGAAAATCTGTTATTTCTTTAGCATTATTGACAAAGAAAGCTCTCATTTGTTGGATTGTATCCATATCCATTAATGATGACATCTTTTCCATATAGGCATGAATACAATTTGAATCAGAATGTTGAATCATTTCTATGAAAAGATGCATAACATAAGAGCGCGTCATATTAGTTGAGAGCATCATTTTCGTTAAATTTCCAAAAAAGTTAGAAATTTCACTCTCTACTTTTTCCCAATTTCCCGTTTTTATTAAAAGGCATAAATTTTGTCCATCGTATTCATATTGATTTCGTATTTTTGTTTTCTGTATATCTAGTTTTGTAATGATGCTCCCTTCACCTAAGAAAAACCGATGATTTAAACATTCTAACGCTTCTAAATATAAGTCTCTGGCAGCTGTAATTTGATTTACTTCACTAATTGCAACGGTCATATCTAGCTCATATATTTGATAAAAATGCTCCTTTAATTGCTTTAATTTTTCGTGAAGGAAAACCATTTCTAAATCCTTTACAATGAACACAATATGTTCACCAATAGTTGTTGTGAGAATAGATGGTGCAAATAAATCTTCTCCGATATTTTCAATTACAAACATATGCTCATAATGATAGTCACCTTCAGGCTTAAATAAAATGATTCTAATTTTTTCATCTTCGAAATCAATCCGGAATAATCTTTCGTAAAAGGTAATACCATGATTACTATCCAATTTAGTTGAAATAAATTCCTTTAATAGCTGCTTTTTTACATATGGTTGAATTTGGTTCAATTGATTCCGCATATCGACAAGAAAACGCTCTCTTTTTTCTTCAAGAGAAAGTTCATTTTTTATTGAATTTAAAGCTTCAACAATTAGGTTTTCATTGCATGGCTTAAGTAAATAATGTTTCACTCCAAATTCCATCGCCTGTTTAGCATAAGAAAATTCACCAAATCCAGATAATATGATAAATTTTACATTGATTTCCTCATTGGTTACTTTTTTTACTAACTCAAGACCATTTAACCCAGGCATTCTAATATCACAAATAACGATATCTGGTTTTTTTTCTTTTATGATTTTATAGGCATCTAAACCATTTCGAGCAGTTCCAATTAAATGTAGATTTAATTGTTCCCAATCAATTATCTTGGATATTCCATCCAAAATAATTCTTTCATCATCAACTAATAAAACCTTATGCATATTCCCACCTCATTCGATATGGTATGACAAGGATTACCTTCGTACCTACATTTAACTTACTTTCAACTGTTAATCCATATTCTTGACCAAAGACAAATTTTATTCTTGATTCAATATTCTTTAATCCAATTCCATTTCCCTTACTTTTGTACTTACCTTTAATCACATTCTCTAAATGGTCTTCATTCATACCTATTCCATTATCTTCAACAATTATATGAAGATCGTTTTCCACTTTTTCAACCATCACTTTAATTCGGCAACATTCAATCATTGTTTCTAAAGCATAATTTATCGAGTTTTCTACCAATGGCTGAACTACTAATTTCGGAACGATACAATCTTTTTCTTGCTCATTGATTTCAATTTCAAAATTCAAACGATCCTCAAATCTAAACTTTTGGATGGTGACATAATGTTTTACAATTTCTAATTCTTCTCGGACTGTTATTACATCCTCTTTAATACTAATCGCATTTCTCAATAAATATCCTAACGATTCAACCATATTAGATATTTTTTGTTGATTATTTATCTTCGCTAACCAGTTAATTGATTCTAAAGTGTTATATAAAAAGTGTGGATTTATTTGCGATTGAAGTGCTTTAAATTCAGTATCTTTTATTAACAATTGCTTTTCATAGTTTTCTTTAATTAACTCATTAATCCGATCAATCATCATATAAAAATTGTTATGCAAGATACCGACTTCATTATGATAATTATATTCGTTTGACTTTATCGACTCAGGTATATTAAAATCTCCATTTTGTACAGATTTCATAGAAGAAACTAATTTTTCAATTGGATTCGTAATATGTTTTGAAAACTTAATAGCTAGAAAAATAGCTCCTGAATATAATAATAAAAAAATAATAATAACAATATATTTCATTGCAGTTACTTTCGCAAACATCGCACCGAACGGGATGATGTTCCAATATGTCCAATCAGCATAAGGGGATTTGGAATAAGTAATAAAGAACGTTCTCCCTTTCTCTTTTTTTATTAAATAACCTTGGCTATTTTTTATAGGAAAAATGAGCTGTTCATAGTTAAGTATGTTATTTTCTAAATAAAGTGGTCCTTCACTATTCGAAATGATAATTCCACCCTCTTGGCCATCCCATTCTCTTGGTAACTCTTTTACGATTTCATCTAAGTTCACTTCAATGACTAATGTAGCTAATAATTCAAAGCTTAAGTTTTTATACGCCTTAATTTGTCTTGTCGAGTAAATTAAATTACTAGAGTCTTCAAACGAAACCCATACGTTACTACCGTCGCCTGCAATAGATTTTTTAAATAGCTTACTTTTATATTTATCAATTTTTTTAGAATTATCTCTCCCAGCGCGATATTCTCTCCCGTATTGATCAAACAAATAAATCGATTGAATGTATTTTTCATTCCCAATGTAACTTGTAAGCTTCTCCCAAATTTCACTCTCAATTTGATATTGCTCGTAGTTCGTAATTTCTTCCTTTGATTTCATTAGATTCGTTTGAAGGGTATTATCTTTTAAAATATTAAATGATAATTCTTCAATGTTTTTTAACTCATCCTCTATTTGATTAGAAGACATAATTAACACTTGTGAAGATTTTCGATAGATTTGTTCATCATAACTTTTAAATGCATACTGAAAACCAACAATCGTAAATAAAAGGCAAACAAGCATAATAATTGAGATAATCGCAATTAGCTTATACTTAATTTTTAAATCATTGTATGCATTTAGGAGGTGTAAAACGAAATTAACTATTTTATTCTTCATTTTTTCGTCTCTCCTCCACCATTTTCGTACATTAATGAACTCTTCTAATTTGCTAAAGGAAAACAAAAACGCTAAAACCTTGGTTCTCTATCAAATTTACCAGACTATGAAAGGGTTTACAATCAATTGCATGAAATAATGATAAAACAAATCTTTTTATCTTACATTAATAAGCATTCATACTAAATGATAATTATATTAACGGATAACCCATTGTTGACATTAAAGCTAAGCTTGGCTGAGTAGCATCTAATCGGCTATATTGGACAATAATCGGTTGGTCACTCTCAACTTCAATTGAATAAGGAACGCCAACAGGGATTTTTTCACCATTTAATTCCAAAGATGAAGTACGTAAATGGTTGCTTCTTTTTGCATCAATGATAACAGGGATTTTCTCAATAGGTTCTCGATCCTCAAAATAAATTGTAATGAATACTGAAGCAGCTGTTTCATTGCAATTTAAAATACAAATAGATTCATGACTAACTAATTCTCCTGAGCTTAATGGTGGAATATAACCATCTGGAATAATCCAATGCGTTTCTCCTTTTTTTCTACCCATCCTGTTCATCCTTTCCAAATAATTGATATTTTTTGTGCAATTTAGTATTTTTTTGTTCGTTATCGTTCATTATAATATGTTTCTTTTTCAGTAACAATATATAAATGATGCATTTCATAGGTTTTTCTTCTAATCTTACGATATAATTAGGAAGATAAGTTAACTAGAAAATTGACTATACATTGTTAAAAAGCTAATAATAGTAAGGCGAAGAGTGTTAAAAGGTAATTTCCCATCACGTATGTTAGTTTAAGTGAAAATCCTATTTGTTAAGAAGGAAGGCGAACGTTTTTTATGGTTGATAGAACAGAAAAGACATGTAAAGAATCACTTGTCATTAAGACTAGTCGTGTATTCCCACTTGATACAAATAACCACAATACGTTATTTGGTGGTAAATTAATGAGCTATATTGATGATGTTGCCTCAATTTCAGCTGCAAAACATTCGAGATGTGAAGTAGTTACAGCTTCAACTGATTCAGTAGATTTTCTTATTCCGATTCGTCAAAGTGATTCAGTTAGTTTGGAATCGTATGTCTCCTCTGTAGGTCGTTCCTCGATGGAGGTTTTTGTAAAGGTTATTTCAGAAGATTTAAAAACAGGAGAACGAAAGCTTGCTGCCACATCCTTTTTAACTTTCGTTGCCTTAGATAGTAATGGAAAGCCAGTCACTGTTCCAAAAGTAAAACCAGAATCAGATGAGGAAGTTATGTTATTTAATACAGCACAGCAACGAATTAACCATCGTAAAGAGCGAAGAGAGCATAGCTCAGCATTTGCAAAGGTCGTTACATTATAATTTAGTGATCTTTTGATAGGTAAAATATCTATCTAGCCTTTATCATTTCTATTTAACAAAGGTGTTTTCGTAAACTTAGTTTACTTTTTACTTAGTCATCACTTTGGGTTGATTTCCTCTTACAATAGGGGTGGGTGGTGAGTCTCCCCAGTGTGAACACTTGCTAAAAAATTAACCTATCCCACTTATCCCGCAGGAGTCTCGCAATTTTGCTCCAATCAACCTTTATATAAATTAGTGCAAAAACAACAATTTTTCAGCAAAAGACCTAAAAAAAGTATCCGCAAAAACGGATACTTTTTTATTTGAGAAAAAATGAGAATAGTTTGAGAATAAGTCGTGTATTACTATTAATTAGTTTTCTATACTATTAAAAATTATTTTACTGTTTCAGGTACAGATAATCCTAAGCCTTCTGCAATACGTGTTCCAAATTCAGGATCTGCTTTGTAGAAGTGACCAATTTGACGAAGTTTAATTTCATCTTTTTCAACCGGCTTCATTGCTCCTACAATATTATTCACAGTACGAGTACGTTCTTCCTCACTCATTAAACGGTATAAGTCTCCCGCTTGTGTATAGTGATCATCACGGTCATAAGGTACGCTTTCGGCAACACCTGATACTGGGAAAGCAGCCTGTTTGTTTTCAGGTGTTTCAACAGCACCACCATAGCTGTTTGGCTCATAGTAAACATCTGGATTTTTGCCATTTGTCATAGTCATAAATCCATCACGTTGATTATTGTCCACATCAACACGTGGGCGATTAATTGGTAATTGATTATGATTTACACCAACGCGATATCGATGAGCATCTGCGTAAGCAAACAAACGACCTTGTAGCATTTTATCAGGAGATACATCTACACCAGGTACAAGTGTTCCAGGTGAAAATGTCGCTTGCTCAACTTCTGCAAAATAGTTTTCCGGGTTGCGGTCAAGCACCATTCGACCAACTTCAATTAATGGATAGTCTTTATGAGACCAAGTTTTTGTTACATCGAATGGGTCAAAACGATAAGTATTTGCATCTTCTAATGGCATAATTTGAACATATAATGTCCAAGAAGGGAAATCACCATTTTTGATTGCATTGAATAAATCTTCTGTATGATAATCAGGATTTTCTCCTGCTAATTTCTCAGCAACTGCTGGGTCTAGATTTTTTACACCTTGGTCTGTTTTAAAATGATACTTAATCCATACGCCTTCACCTTCAGCATTAGTCCATTTAAATGTATGGCTTCCATATCCATTCATATGGCGAAGTGTTGCAGGAATACCACGGTCTCCCATAAGGTATGTTACTTGGTGTAGAGATTCAGGTGAATGTGACCAAAAATCCCATACAGCATTAGGGTTTTTCAAATGTGTTTGTGGATGGCGTTTTTGAGTATGAATAAAGTCTGGGAATTTAATCGCATCTCGAATAAAGAAAATAGGTGTATTATTCCCAACGATGTCATAATTACCATCTTCTGTATAAAATTTAACAGCAAACCCACGTGGATCACGAACAGTATCTGCAGAACCTAACTCACCTGCAACTGTTGAGAAACGAATAAACATTGGAGTTCGTTTTCCAACACCATTAAACAGCTTTGCTTTTGTGTATTTAGAAACATCATTTGTCACTTCAAAATATCCATGTGCGCCAGCACCTTTAGCATGAACGACACGCTCTGGAACACGCTCTCTATTAAAATGCGCTAATTTCTCTAAAAGGTGAACGTCCTGTATTAATACTGGACCTCTAGAGCCTGCTGTAATTGAGTTTTGGTTGTCTCCTACTGGAGCACCCCAACTAGTAGTTAATCTGTTATTAGTCATTTTTTAGAATCACCTCATATTTTATTTGAATATAGTATTATAATAACATCTCTCAACTAAAAATCAATACTTTTTTATAATAATTATAATTTAATAGTTAAAATTATAATTAAATTACTTTAATTTATATAAAAGTCATAGGTAGATCAGATTGTTTCTAGTATTCTAACAATCCTTTTTACATCATTGTTAATAGAGACAAACGAGATGAATCCCATATGCCCACTCCATTTTTTTCATTTATACTCTTTAAAAAAATAACAAAATAACCCTCCATTTAAATATCATTTAAAATAATTAAATGAAAATATCTAAAGGAAAGTTATTTTGTTTCTGTTACTATAGTTTATATACCAAGTGATATATATTTCACTTCCAAATACTCTTCAATTCCATGGTACCCACCTTCACGACCTAAACCACTTTGTTTAAAGCCTCCAAATGGTGCTTGTGGTGTTGAAGGTAAACCATCATTTAAACCGATAATCCCGTAATCTAATGCTTCACTTATTCGAATGCCTTTTGAGATATTTTCTGTAAAAATATAAGCTGCAAGACCGTAAATAGAATTGTTTGCCCTTTCGATAACTTCTTCTTCACTACTAAAACTTGTAACAGGTGCAACGGGTCCAAATGTTTCTTCCATCATACATAACATATCATCTTCTACATTTGAAAGAACGGTTGGTTCAATAAATAAATCATTTATTACCTTCCCTCCAGTTTCAAGTACTGCACCTTTCTCAACTGCATCTTCAATATGGTCGCTCACTTTCTTAACAGCATGTTTGTCAATTAATGGCCCAATATCTACTCCTTCCTCTAATCCATTACCGACAACCAATTCACTTACCTTATTTTTAAACTTTTGTAAAAAAGATTCATAAATGGAATCATGAACATATATCCGATTTGCACAAACGCATGTTTGTCCCGCATTGCGAAATTTGGCTGCGATTACCTCGGTAACCGCCTTGTCAATATTTGCATCATCTAGGATAATAACTGGTGCATGTCCCCCTAACTCTAAAGATAACTTTTTAATCGTTTTTGACGCTTTTTTCATAAGAAGTCTTCCCACTTCAGTTGAACCGGTAAAGGTTAGCTTTCGAACCCTTTCATCCTGTAACCAAGCATCTCCGATTTCCTCTGCATTTCCAGTCACTATATTAATAACTCCTTTAGGAATACCAGCCTTTTCCGCTAATTCTACCAATTTAATTGCTGTTAATGGCGTCTGTTCTGCAGGTTTAATCATAACTGTACAACCGGCAGCTAAAGCAGGGGCCACCTTTCTTGTTATCATCGCAGCTGGAAAATTCCATGGAGTAATAACTGCTACAACTCCAACTGGTTGCTTTTGAACAAAAAGGCGTTTATTCTGACTAGTGGCAGGAATCATTTCACCGTATATCCGCTTAGCTTCCTCTGCATACCAAGATAAGAACCCATTTGCATAACCAACTTCACCTAATGCCTCTTTTAATGGTTTACCCTGTTCGACTGTCATAGTTTTAGCAAGCTCATCTCGATTCTCATTAATTAAATCGTACCATTGACGAATATATTCAGAACGTTCATATGCTGATAAAGAGGACCATTCTGAAAATGCACGATAAGACGAAGCAATTGCATGTTCCGCTTCCTTCTTCCCTCCATTAGGTACAGTTGCAACAACTTCGCTAGTTGCTGGATTTATTACGTCTATTTTTTCAAGGTCTTCTCCAATCCATTGACCATCTATAAAAATATTAAAATGTTTCATGACTTCCTCCTCTAGATACCTTTTCTTTACTTACTAATTTATAACGTAAATAACTAATCATGATGTTTCAAGGAAAATGCTCTAATCTAAATCCGCTAATAATTTGTACTTATTTGGTTAAACTATTTTGGAATGTTTACTATAAAAAGTTAGGAGGTATTCTAATGTCACAAAAAGGGCAATTTCAAAATGATGAAAAACAATACCAAATGCCTGATGCACTTCGTCAAAAAAAAGATTCTGTCTATCGGGTTGGTTATACGTCAGGAACCGGCAATGATACTGGTGGTAAAGATGAGCCTGGTAAACGCTCTGATTTACCATAAGAGGAATACTGTCAACTTGACAGTCCCTCTTATTTTCATAGTAGTCTCAAATTATGAGACACTTTACATAACCACATAAATATATCAGAGTTGTATGTAGCTAGGAAAATCTCTCTTTTCATATTATTATTCGATTTTCTTGCAATAAAACCTTCTAGTATAAGGTCAAAACAAATTAAAATGCAGTATGTAATTTGAGTAAGTATTGATTAAAACCTATATTTAAGGATCATCTATGAGCCATGTTTAAAAGAGATCTCATTTAAAAGAAAACCACCTTTTAGAGGAAAATATAATCGACTAAAAAAACAGAAAATTAAAAAGGCACTAATACCAAAGTATCAGTGCCAAATGGTAACAAATTATATTTTTGGATTAAACAGTCTCTAATGACTGAATTTTTTCTCGATACAGATGTGCAGCTTCTACCATTACTTTTAATGCAGCAACTGTTTCAGCTTCTCCACGTGTTTTCAATCCACAATCTGGATTTACCCAAAATGCACGATAATCAAGAACCTCGAGTGCTCGCTTGATATTTTGCGTTATTTCTTCATTTGTAGGGACCCGAGGACTATGAATATCATATACACCTAGACCAATACCTTTATTATAATGATGCTCTTCAAAGGATGTTATGAGCTCTCCATGGCTCCTTGATGTTTCAATCGAAATAACATCCGCATCTAAGGCATCAATCGCATGTATAATATCATCAAAATTTGAATAGCACATATGGGTATGTACCTGTGTATCAGGTTTTACGGAAGAAGTTGCTAGTTTAAACGCATAAACTGAAGCATTTAAATACGCTTCTGTTTTTCCCTGTTTTAATGGTAACCCCTCTCGTAATGCTGCTTCATCAACTTGTATCATTGTTATACCATGTTTCTCTAAAGCTTCTACTTCACTTCGAATTGCTAATGCCACCTGATTCATTACATCAGTCCGACTAATATCATCACGTACAAAAGACCAATTTATAATTGTGACAGGTCCTGTTAACATCCCCTTTACAGGCTTATCTGTTAATGATTGTGCATAAACAGTTTCTTTAACTGTCATATTCTGTTTACAGTATACATCTCCAAAAATAACAGGTGGCTTCACACATCGGGAACCGTATGATTGAACCCATCCATTCTTTGTTATCGCAACTCCTTCAAGCTTTTCCCCAAAAAACTCAACCATATCTGTCCGTTCAAATTCACCATGAACTAGAACGTCTAATCCTATTTCTTCTTGAATAGTTATCCATTTTTTAATTTCATTTTGAATATATTGTTCGTAGTCCTTATCGGATAGTTCACCTTTTCTCCACTTTAACCTTTGTTTTCTGACTTCCTTTGTTTGCGGAAAGCTTCCAATTGTTGTTGTTGGCAAAAGTGGTAACTTCCACTTTTCTTCATGGATTTTCTTTCGCTTCTCTACAGATAGTCTAGAACTTGAATAGTGTTCTAGATTATTTATCGCTTCCTGAATTTGCTCAACATTACGATAAGCTGATTCTTTAAATGAATGAATAACTTTATCATAATTTCCCAAATCATCAATCTGCTGTTCTTTTGTAAAAACTTGAGTAAGTAATGCGATTTCATCTAATTTTTCATCGGCAAATGCTAAAACATCTCTTATTTGAGATTCGAGCTGTTGTTCATTTTTCACTGTAACAGGAACATGAAGTAAACTACATGATGGCTGTAAAAACATACAATTTTCACCAATTTTATTTGAAAGTTCCTTTACAAAATCGAATTTATCCACCAATTTAGACTTCCAAATATTTCTACCATCAATAATCCCTGCAAATAAATATTTATCATTAGGGAAGCCGAATTTTTCAAGAAGATTGAAATTTTCGCCTGCATCATGAACAAAATCAAGACCAATTCCCGCTACTGGAAGGTTAATGAGTTCTTTATAGTATTCAGTACTTTCAAAATAAGTTTGAATGATTAGATTCACATCTTGCACGTTTTGCGCGAAAGCTGAATATACAAGCTGTAATTCGTTAACGATTTCCTCCTTGACATCCTTCACTAAAATTGGTTCATCAATTTGAATCCATTCAGCTCCGGCATCTCTAAGTTCTGTAAATACTTTAATATATAACGGTATAAGTGATTGTAACAAAGAAGCTCTTTGTTCCTTGGAAAAACCCTTCGAGCATGATAACAAAGTAATCGGCCCTAGAATAACCGGCTTTCCGTATATCCCCAATTCTTCCTTCGCCTCATTGAACAAATGAACAAGTCTATTCTCAATTAATTTTGGTTCCACATTGTTTAATTCTGGAACGATGTAATGATAATTAGTGTTAAACCATTTCGTCATTTCAGAAGCAACCTTGCCTTTACTGCCTCTTGCAATCTCGAAATAGTTTGATAATGATAATTTTCCGTTCGTCGTTTTAAAACGTTCAGGAATAAGATTAAACATCACCGCAGTATCTAAAACGTGATCATAAAAACTAAAATCTCCAATAGGAATGAGATCGATTCCTTTATCTTGTTGTTTTTTCAAATGCGACAAACGAATCTGTTTCATTTCTTTCTCAAATTCCTCTTCACTCATTTGTTCGGACCAAAAGAGTTCTAACGTCTTCTTCCATTCCCGATTTTCTCCAATTCTTGGATAACCAATATTTGAACTTTTTATCATATTTCATGTACTCCTCTTCTATGTTTAGTATGAAAATAAAAAACCTCTCAAAATGATGAGAGGGATTGATCGTCAAATTCCATAGTTAGCTGGAGTTGAAATATAAAAACTGATTCAACATATGACCATCACTCCTCCCTATTACGCGTAGGTACAAGTGCATTTAATAGGCAGGTCTCCTGACTTAGACTCATCATTTTGTATCCCTTCCCGTTCTCAAATATTCGAGTAACAGTGGTTTGATACAAAATTCCCCATTACAGTGGCGCGACCGTGTCGGATTTACACCGAACTTCCCTTTTAAGTTAAAAGCAACAAACACTTTCAACACCTATTAACTGAACATTATAAAATTTTAAACTTTTCAAACATGGATTTACTTTATATTATTTTTATCCTTTTATCAAGGCTTTTTCTTAATTGTCAATTTCTTTTACATGTTTAAAGAAACTATGCAATTCAATACACAAAGTTAGAAATATGAATCTAATTAAATATTTCAAAAAACAAATTTATAGTAATTAATTACTACGAACAATACTTTTAACTGAGACATTTTTCCTGATTATTTCTATACTGTAAAAAATTCCTTTTTAGATTGCTATAATGTTATATGATTTGAGTAAAAGATCTCAACGATTAAGAAAAAATGTTGAGATTAATATTTAAATAAAATGGAGGTACACTCTTGGAAGAAAAATTTTATAATTCTAAAACAAAAATGGTATTAGCATTTGTTTTCTTGACGATTTTAACAATCGGTTCTTTCTATTTGGCTATTATTCTTGCACTATCAGGTGAAGAGATATTTATGATGATTTTTACCTTTATATTAGGGATTATCTTAATCCTATGTACATATACAATATTGAAACGAATCATAAAACACGAACCGATTGTTATTCTTTCAAAAAATGGAATAACACTGAATGGTCCAGGAAATCCAGGGTTTGTACCTTGGGAAGATTTTGAAGGTTTTCTCCCTTATAAATATCAGATGAGTAGATTTCTAGGTATTATTCTAAAAGACGAAGAACATTATATTGATAAATTATCTGGTCGAGCCAGAAAATTAGTCGGTCTTAATCAAAGAATGGGGTTCCCAGCTTTTAATATTTCCTTATCCTATTTAAAAAAGGAAAATGAGTTTTATGAAGCTCTTGATAAATATGAAATTCCTTTATTAATCCAAATTGAGGAAGGTCAAAATATGTAGAATATAGTAAAAATTACTCAGCTTTTGTAGACATTCAGGATTTTCCTCCTATTCCATAATTCGGATATATTATATATCATGGAAAATGTTGTATTCAAAAGATATATAGGAGGACGCAATAATGAAAAAATTTACGATGTTTTTATCTTTAATTTTACTTACAACGTTTGCTGCTGCATGCTCATCAAGCTCAACAAGTAAGGAAGAATCAGGTGGCGGAGACAAAAAGGAAGAAAAAGCAAAGGTAGCCGATATAAGTATTGATAATGTGGAATATACATTACCTTCAGAATATGATAATGCAACAGATGACCAGCTATCATTGAAAATCGATATTTCCGTTACGAATAACGGAGAAGAACCATTAGATGTTGATAACAATAATTTCGTTCTTTATCAAGATGACACAATGGCAAGTGAATCCGATCCTGAAGACTATAATTCAGAATTAAAATATGCAACACTTAGTAAAGGTAAAAAGCTTGAAGGAAGCTTATACTTTTTAGTTGATAAAGGTGAAGATTATCAATTAGTTTATTCATCTACTAAACAATATGATAAAAAACAGGAAGTAATTGAGTTTGATATTGATGGTAAAGATGAAAAGTTATTGGAAACAGCTGAGAATTTACAAAATCCTGCTAAAGCACTTTCAGCTTACATAGATGTTTTATTTTACAATGGTGAAAGCCCAGAGTTCGAAACTTTAGTTGGAGAAGATAAAGATGCTCTAGTTAGAGAGTTTGATGATGCAATTATCGAAGGTTTCGTGAGTACAGCTTATATTTCAGAAGATCAAATCGATAAACCAAGCTTATTAAATTTAGTCAAGTCCATGAAGGTTGCATTAAAAGAAAAAGTAAAAGCCCAAGCTGTAACAAAAACTATAAGTGATGATACAGCAATTGTTGAATTAACTGCTTCACCTCTTGATGTACCATCAATGGAGCCTTCTATCCAAAAGAAAGCTAAAGATTATATGAGTAAAAATAAACAAGCAACTGAATTGGAATATCAAAAATTTATTTTTGATGAAATGGCAAAAGAATTTGCAACCATGAAGACATCAGCAAGTGAGGTAACAGTAGAACTTCAAATGAAAAAATCAGGAAAAGACAAATGGGTACTCGATACGAGTGATTACCGTTCACAAGATATTTCCTTGCCATTTTTGAAGTACAATTAATATTAATAAAATTTTATAATATTTGAATGTAAATCAAGAGAGCGAAACTTCGCTCTCTTTCCTTTTCTTAAACACTTATTGTATAAGCTAAAGCCTTCACACTCCGCAAAAACCTACATAGACTTATATGGATTTCATATTATTTACAAAAAAGGAGAGTCCTTCATGAATCCATATGGTTATTATTATGAATATGTACCACAACAAGAAAGCATGTACTATTATCCTCAACAAGAATATTATCAGCAACCAGAAATATACGATGAAACGAGACAGCCTGCTTTAGAAAGACGTGTTGCAGCCCTTGAACGTCAATCTGAACGTCAAACGAGAGAATTAACAAGATTGAATAATGAATTAAGAAGACAAAGCCAAGAACATAATAGGCTAAATCAAGAAGTAAATCGATTAAATCGCGAATTAACAAATCGAATTGAGCAGCATACTAGACGTTTAAACCGATTAAATCAACGACTTCGTGCAGTTGAAAATAATTTAAATATACCTTTTTCTCCAAGTGAAGGCGGTTTTTAAAACGTAGGACCATATACGAATATATAAGCTAAAGTGATGCCTACTACTTCCAATGTTCTTCATTAGTATTTCTTCCTTTCCTTGTTCATACTAAAAGTGCTTCAATTAAAGGGGAGGGAAAAATATGACGAACCGTAACGATAACCGTGAACGTCAAAATAAGTATCCACATGATCAACGAGATACTGAATCTTCTAAGGACATTACGATTAGAAGTAACATAACGAAAAAAGACTTACAAAATAAAAAATAACATTAAAGAAGTCACACTACTAAGCACATAACATGGTTAATAGTGTGACCTTCCTTTAATTAAAAATTATCGATTTTTTCTTTTACTTCTTCCATAACTAGAGCGATGCTTTGTTTTTTCACGTTCAGTTTTTCTTTTACCATTTGAAAATGAAGAATTGGAATTGTCCTTGCTTGTTTGAGAATTTCTTGGGGTCTTAATATCTTCCTTATTAGGTACGCTTATCCCTTTTATAATTTGTTTCTCCAAACGATGTTTAATCCCTTTTTCGATCATTGTTAGAAAGTCATAATCTTTAGGTGCTACTAATGTATATGCAACCCCTTCTCCCCCAGCTCGTCCAGTTCGACCAATACGATGAATATAACTCTCTACATCGTGAGGAATATCATAATTAAAAACATGTGTTACTCCTTCTACATCAAGTCCTCGTGCTGCAACATCTGTTGCAACTAAAAGCTGAATCTTCGCATCCCGAAATCTTTTCATCGCTTTTTCACGTTTCGCCTGTGTTAAATCACCATGTAATTCATCTGACTCATATCCATTAGCTATCAATGCTTCATTTAGTTTCTTTGCACGGATTTTTGTACGACAAAAAATAATCGCTAAAAATGGCCGCTGCTCTTGTAATATGTGTAATAATGTTGCTTGTTTTCTACGGTCAGTTGTTTCAATTACAACTTGCTTAATTTCATCAAGTGTAATATTTTTTGCCTTCACTTGAATTGTTTCAGGGTTTATCATATATTTTTTTGCAAGTGACAGTATCTCTTGTGGCATTGTTGCTGAAAAAAGCAATGTTTGTCTTGTTGATAATGTTTCAATTATGATTTCATTAACTTCAGGGAGGAATCCCATATGTAACATTTGATCTGCCTCATCTAAAACAAGCATTTGAACTGTTGATAAATCAACTGATTGTCGTCGTATATGATCTAATAATCTCCCTGGAGTAGCAACAACAATATGCTGTGCCCCTTTTAACTTTTTCAATTGATGGGCGACATCTTGACCACCATACACAGTTAAGACATGTATGCCTTCTAAATTCTCAAGAAGGATTTTAATTTCCTTCGAAATTTGTTGGGCTAATTCTCTTGTAGGTGTCAGAATAAGTGCTTGTATTTCATGATTATTAACATTAATCCGCTCTAGGATAGGTAATACAAAAGCGAGAGTCTTTCCTGTACCTGTTTGGGCTTGAGCGATTACATCCTTACCATCAAGTATAGTAGGAATCACAAGCTTTTGAATCGCTGTTGGTTCTACAATTCCTAATGACTTTAATGTATGATTAATTTCTTTACGAACTCCTAAATTGATAAAATCTGACAAAATATCACATCTCATTTCTACTTCATTTATATTTATTTTTTTTGTAATCAAATAACTATAGCATATTTAATAGTATTTGACAGACAGTTTTAGATATATCCTTTATATTTATTATTTACAGTAGATAAAAATTTACCCTTCCTTCAATTATCTACTCAATCAACAACAATACATAAATGACTCAAAATCTCCATCATTAACATTCACGTTGCAAATTAACTTTCTATGGAAAGTCCATACCTATCCAATATATTCGAGCAACTAAATTAAAAAAACAAGTTCAGCATCTTTAAAACCATTTCAATTTATTCAATTATGTTATCATAATATTAGGTACATATTGTTTAGGGAGTTGGAAAAATGAAGGATGAACTAAATTATATTGGTCAAAAAATCATTAACAACAAGGCAGTGTTAGCTGCTAATGTTACTCAGCTACAAGCAAATTTATTATCGAATGAAACATTGGAAAAAAATAGAAATGAAAGTTCATCTGAATTAATTGAATTATTAGGAAGATCCTTAATTGATAATCAGGATGTCTCAAATGAGATTATTGAATGGGCTCATAATGAAGCAAGCTTTTTAGTCGATAATACATCACTGACTACTGCTTTAAGGTCGTTAGCTTATTATCGTACAGTGATTTGGGATGTATTCACTGAGGAATTGGAACAACAACAGTTTGCGGCAATTACAATGCTTGACGTCAGTAAAATTATCGACCCTTTACTAGATGAAATTAGTGCAGAATATGGAAATGTCTATCAAGAGCATAACAATAATCTAATGAAGATTGCATATACGGCACTTGAAGAATTATCTGTTCCTGTTGTCCCGATCAACAAAAATGTTGCAGTCGTTCCATTAATTGGAGAAATTGATACTCATCGCTCACAACTTGTTTTAGAAGTAACGATGGAGGAATGTTCCAAATTAAAGCTTGAATATTTGATTTTAGATGTAACCGGTGTCCCTATTATTGATACAATGGTTGCAGATAATTTGTTTAAAGTTATTTCTGCCTTAAGGTTGCTTGGTGTAGAAACAATTATTACTGGAATTCGGCCAGAGATTGCTCAGACCATCATCTCAATCGGAGTTGATTTTACAGGCATTACAACATTTGCTGATTTGCCAACGGCCTTATCTAGTATTGATTTGAAAATTATAAAGACGAATTAAGGGAAAGTTGCTAAAAATATCTTTTCTTCATTTTCTTTTATTTAATAAAGGCAGAACATGTAAAGTTCTGCCCTTCATCTCTTAATATGTTTTAACCAATTTCCTTATCTTCTACTTTCTCACTTTTTACTAAGTCATTTGAAAGCTGATCAATACTTTCTCGAATGTTTCCCTTGCCTGAGAAATTTTCAAGTAATTGCTTTACATCGATTCCAGATGATGCCTTCAACGATTCCTGTAAAGAACTCATTAAATTTGTTGCATATCCAGTGACCTTATTTGCCCCGCCATTCTCCCCATTACCTCCAGTATCAACGACAGTAAGTTTATCGATATTGGCTAATGGACTTGCAACCTGTTTAGCATATTCAGGAAGCATTTTAACAACCATATCAAGAATTGCCGCCTGACCATATTGTTCAAATGCCTCAGCAATTTTCCGCTTAGCTTCAGCTTCCGCAAGACCTTTCAAGCGAATGACCTCTGCCTCTGTTTCACCTTTTGCTCTTTCTGCTTCAGCCTTTGCTAATCCGTCAATTCTTACTTTTTCAGCTTCCGCTTTTGCCATCGCTTCAATGCGATATTTGTTTGCATCAGCCTGTGCGATTTCTTTTGCTTTATTTGCAGATGCTGCCTGTTCAACTGCATAACGGTCAGCGTCTGCCTTCTTTTTCACTTCTGAATCATATTGACGTTCACGACGTTGAATTTCCTTTTCTTCTAATTCAATTTGTTTCTGACGCTCAATAATTTTTACTTGCATTTCTTGTTCCATAACTTCTTGCTTAGCTCTAGCCGTTTCGAGATCATATGCCTGGTCTGCACGCGCCTTGGCAATATCCTGCTCTCTTCGATACTCGGCCATTTTCATAAGATTTTCTTTTTCAGCTTCTGCGATTTCTGTTGCCCGCTCTAACTCAGATTTTTTCGCTTCTTTACTAGCCTCTGCCCGCTTAATTCTCGTTTCTTTTTCTGCTTCTGCAGTCGCGATATCAGCATCTCGTTTTACTTGGGCAATTCTTGGCTTCCCTAATGAATCTAAGTACCCATTCTTATCTCTAACATCCTTTATTGTAAAAGATACGATAATAAGTCCCATCTTTGCTAAATCCTGAGTTGCAACCCGCTGAACTTCTTGTGAAAATTTATCACGATTTTTGTATATTTCCTCAACTGTCATCGACCCTAAAATGGACCGTAAGTGACCCTCTAGTACTTCGCGAGCTTCATTCTCTCTGTCTTCTTTTTTCTTGCCTAAAAATTGCTCTGCTGCAGTCGCAATTTCTTCAATTGAGCCACCAATTTTAATAATCGCTGTTCCATCAGCCATAACAGGCACACCTTGTTCAGTGTATACCTCAGGTGTCGTTACATCCAATTTACTTGATAATAAGCTTAAAGGTTCAGCTTGTTGGAAAACTGGTAGTATAAAAGCACCACCACCGCGAATGATTTTAATTTTATTTCCAGATTCATCAACATGGACATTTTTACTACCTAAGTAACTTCCTGTAACAATAAGTGCTTCATCAGGTCCAGCTGTACGATACTTCGTAATAAAGATTGCTATTAAGGCTATTAACAGAAATACAACTACTCCAATAACTGATAATAATAATGTCATAAAAACTCCCCCTATAAATTATAATGAGTTGATTGCTCATATGGAGTCACATGAAGAACTCCTTTTTGAACATCAATAACAAGTACATTTACTCCTTCACTTATTTCTTCTTGATTAAAGCTGACTGCTGATTTTGCAATTGTTCCACTCTTATCTGTTAAAACCACTTCACCAAAGCCATCAAATGGAATCGGAGTAATCACCTTACCAACCCTTCCCTTTAACGAGTTTGAGGAATAAACTAAGGATTCCTCCGCCTTAGATAATGGTATTAAAATGAAAATATTAAGAATTGTGACAAGAATAAGAGCAATAAGCAAAGAAAACAATAAAATAAGCATGCTCGAAATCGGTGTAAACATTTCAAATAAATACCCAGATGCTGAAAAAATTGTAATAAAGGACAAAATTATCGTAGGATTTAAACCCCCTCCAGCATCTGATACATCTATAAGACCGTTACCAAAAAAGATAAACAGTACAGTAATCGAACCTACCACAATAAGTGTAATTAAATAAATCGATTCAATCGATAGACCAAAGAAATCCACAATATCACCCCCTCCAAATTTGTCTAATCATAAAGAAAATTGTATTTATCCTGCATGACATATGTATTAAATGATCTTTATGACCTTTCATCTTTAATACGTTTTAAAACGGAAAAAGTTCCAGTATTAGCTGAATTTCCCTTATAATGAAAATATTTATATAACTTTGTGCACTTTTTTAAAATGATGTTATTTAATTGAGTTATTTGAACAAAATCACTAACTAAGCACTCTTTCCTGAAAAAGGAAGGACATAAATTTCTTATTTTTATGAAAGAATATAAAAGCTTAATCAAACAAACAGGAGGTCGTGTTAGTGGGCATTTTAAGTGGTAAGCCACAAGAGGAACCCCTTCATTCCGGAGAAATTTATAATCTATGGTCACACCTCTTTGCAACAAAAGGTACCCTTGTATCTTTGCAAATACTAGATAATCATGCTGGAGACCATGATTTAAAAGTGTTTTTAGAGGATTTAATGGAAAATTGCTTTAAACAGGAAGAACAACAAACAGAGGCAATATTAAAGCAAAACGGAATCAGGCTACCTCCAGCTCCTCCAGGCCGTCCAGATGTACATGTCGAGGATATTCCTGCTGGAGCACGTTTTAATGATCCTGAAATAGCTATTCTTGTTCAAAAGGAACTTATGTCAGGAAAAATGTTTTTTAGTTACGTTTCTAGTAGTGCCATTCGTGAGGATATCGCAACGATGTTCGATGAATTTTTAGTGCAGCGTACGGAGTACGAAGCAAAATTATTAAAAATAAGCAAAGAAAAAGGTTGGCTCGTTCCACCACCATTAATGGTTAAATCTGCAACTTAAATAAAAATAAAAAGGGTGTGTGAGAGTGGCTAAAAGTAACGGAATGACCATAACAGCAATTGGTTCAATTCCCCTTATTATGACATTAGGGAACTCAATGCTCATACCTATATTGCCGCAAATGAAATCCAGTTTGGATATATCACAAATGCAAGTAAGCTTAACAATTACCGTATTTTCAGTTGTTGCGGCATTTTTCATTCCAATATTAGGTTATTTATCTGATCGTTTTTCAAGAAAGATCATTATCATACCTGCGCTAATATTATACGGTTTGGGTGGTTTGCTTGCAGGTTTCGCCGCTTGGAAATTTCCCAATCCGTTTTTATGGATATTGATCGGACGAACTTTACAGGGTATTGGTGCAGCAGGAAGTATGCCAATTGCCATGGCTCTTACTGGTGATTTATTTAAAGGTGGAGAGCAAAGCAGGGTCCTAGGAATAGTTGAAGCATCAAATGGTTTGGGAAAAGTATTATCACCTATTTTAGGTTCTTTATTAGGACTATTAATTTGGTATTCAGTATTCTTTGCCTTTCCTGCAATTGTTTTAGTTTCGGTAATTCTGACTTGGATTTTTATAAAGGAGAAAAGAAATAGACAAGCTCCCCCTCCCTTTGGAAAATACGTTAGAGGATTATTGTCTGTTTTTAAATATGAAGGTAGATGGTTATTCACTGTCTACTTAGCTGGCTCTATCTGCCTTTTTACATTATTCGGAATTCTTTTTTATTTATCTGATGTCCTCGAAAAGACATATAAGATTGACGGAGTTGTAAAAGGGCTAATATTAGCAATTCCATTATTAGTGATGGTAACAACTTCTTATATTACCGGAAGTAAAATTGGGAAGAATATGCTGTTGATGAAAAGATTAATTGTTCTAGGACTTACCCTCATGACAATATCATATGGATTATTAGTTTTGGTAGAAAAGCTATTCCCCTTTCTTCTTGTACTTGTTATAAGTAGTGTCGGAACAGGACTTGTATTACCTTGTATTAACAGTCTTATTACAGGTTCAGTAGGAAAGGAAAGGAGAGGATTTGTCACATCATTATATAGTTCGGTTCGTTTTCTCGGTGTCGCGATTGGTCCACCGGTTTTTACTCGTCTATTAGAATGGTCTAGAACTGGAATGTTTTTATCTGTAGCGATATTAACTCTTATTGCAGGCTTGTTAGCTATAACATTAATCCACGTTGAAAAGGATCCAAAAGGAAAGAAAAAAGAGTCATTCAGATATAATTATGTGTAAATATTATGTTTTTCGATATCGAAAGACTCTATCAACCATTTTCGTCGAAATCCATTGACTGAGTAAAGCCTGTAAAATGATTTCCCAACGTACAATAAAAGCAATGATAATAAATATGACTCCATTCATCCAAAATAATGTTTTACCTGGTAATATACCTCTTGAATTTGCAAAAATTAAGGCGATAACTCCAACTCCTCCGTTGGAGACGCCTTCTCTTAGTAAGAGACCTATACCGATTCCAAGAAAAATAGAACCTAACAATAGGTCTGTCCAAATGTTTCCTACAGATAAATTAATGATAGTTTGAAAAAAATAAACAGAAAGGGAGGTAATCGTCATCCCTACCATCGTCCAAATAGTACTGCTATTTCCAAGATATTTTATTGCAAGAAGTAGCATTGAAAAGTTCACAATCCACAATGCAAGCCCCATATTAATATCAAAAAAATAATTAATTAAAACCGCAAGTCCACCCGCACCCCCTGATGGAATCGCGTGAGGAAACAAAAAAAAGCCCATCCCCATGCCCTGTGTAATACCGCCAGCTAAAACAAAACCTGCTTTCATGATAAAATTTTTCATAATCCCATCCTGATTTTTATTTCACCACATAGTCTTTCATTGATTTTATTCTATTCTTAAATAGTACAAGTTATGATCGTAGCAATTAAAAAAAGGATGCATTAATGTGAATCCTTACATATCAATTAGATTTCGTTTCACCAAACTTCCCATAGTATATAATCTCAGACAGATCGGGTAAAACCTTTTTCTTAGGTTTTCCATTTGGATAACCTAATCCAAAGATTGCCAAAACTCTTCGATTAGAGGGAATAGCTAAAGCTTCTTTTACATACGTTTCTCTTTGCTCTGACTCCTTTTCATCTGTCGTATTCAATACTGCTCCAAAAGCACATCCTATACCTTCATTTACAGCTGCAAGCCAAATAAAGCTACTTGCAATGGAGGAGTCTTGAATCCAATATTTACTTACATCTGGTCGGCCAGTAATGACAATTGCGAAACTTGCTTCATTTAACCAAGATACGTAAGGTGTAGTTTTAGATAGTGTTTGGAGCATTTCTTTATCGTTAACGACAATAAATTCACGAGATGGCAAATTATTACCTGTTGGTGCTAAATATGCCGAAGATAAAATCCATTCCATCACATCATTAGGAATTGGTTTGTTTAAAAAACTTGTAATCTCTCGTCTATTAGCGACCACTTCATTAAATTCCATCTAGATTTCCTCCTATGTAGATTCACATACATTTTATACCACTATT
>JAPSLL010000039.1:0-2788 GCA_031180805.1 Bacillus sp. (in: firmicutes) | reverse complement strand
TGTAGAGAAAAACAAATCGCAAAGCTACTTAAAAACGATTCGCGGAAAAATTACATTATCTTTTGGAATGTTATCAATTGTATTATTAGTTTCCGCAGCTATTTCCTACACAAATATGACACACCTAGATAATGAGATTGATTATTTAATTGAAAATGACTTAGAAATTAACCGAAGTTCACAAGATTTATCAGAGATTCTACTTAGAATGGAGTCAAGTCAAAGAGGCTTTGTCATTACCGGTCTTACCGATTTAATTTATCCATTTGAAAATGGAAAATACGAATTCACAGAAGAATATGATATTTTACAAGAATTGTTTAAAGATAATAATAAGCAGTTAGAAAAGCTATCAATTATAAAAGAAAATTATGAAAGTTGGCTTGAATATGCGGATTCTCTTGTGAATACTCGGAAGTTGGAGGGACTTGAAGCAGCAGCCGCAATTGTAGAAGCTGGTGAAGGTACCGCATTTATGGAGGCGATTCAAACCCAGGTAGAATTAATTATATCGGAACAAAAAGAAATACAAGCTAATCGAATAGATGCACTAAATCAACAGGTTTCTATCTTTAAAGTCGTTACAATTAGCTTAACATTGTTTGCAATCGTTTTAGCCATATTGTTTTCAATTAGTATATCTAGGGGAATTCGGAAAAATGTCACAAAAATCAGCCGATCAATTGTTGAAATCGCCAACGCTGGTGGTGACTTGACTAAGCGAATTGAAGTAAATACTCAGGATGAACTTGGTGGTTTAGCAAAAGATACAAATAAATTAATTGATAGTATCGCTGGTTTAGTTCGGCAGGTTTCATTAATGGCACAAAATGTAACCGCAACCAGTCAGGAATTACTAGCTTCTGCAGAGGAAACCTCTACGACAATTAATACAATTGCAATAACATCTAGTGAAATTGCATCCGGAAGCGAAGCGACAAAATCTAAAATGAATCTTTCCTCAAAAAAAATGAGTAGTCTTGAAGAAGCAGCGCATTTCTTAAATACCCAAGCTGAAATCGTAAAAGCTAATTCAACTGAAATGCTTCTTGTTGCACAAAAAGGTGGAGAAACAGTGCAAGCTTCATCTGAAAAAATTATGTCTCTAGAAGAAATTATGTCAAATACTAGTCAAACAGTAGAAGCATTAGGTAAAAAATCGAATGAAATCACTTCCATAATAGGAACAATTACAGATATTGCCCAACAAACTAATCTCTTAGCACTTAATGCTGCTATTGAGGCCGCACGTGCTGGAGAGCATGGAAAAGGCTTTGCAGTCGTTGCGGATGAAGTGAGAAAATTAGCTGAGCAATCTCAACAAGCTGCACATAGTGTGAAAGATATCATTCTCTCGATTCAACAGGAAGTTAAAAACATTGTCCAACAAAATCAGCAAGGAGTAATCGAGGTTATATCAGGAGTAGAAATGACAAATCAAACTAATTCCTCTTTAGAGGATATTATCAATCAAACAAAACGGACGACTGTCGTTGTTAACGAAATGGTTGAGCATATTCAAGAAACATTGAAACTAAGCAATGAAGTTGCAAAATCATTTGATCAGGTTATTAAAATTACAAATGAAACCGCTTCGAATACTGAATCAACAGCAGCAGCTTCAGAAGAGGGTTCAGCAGCAATGGAACAAATCACTAATTCTGTATCGCAATTATCCAATCAGGCCGAGGAGCTAAGGAATATTGTCGATAATTTCAAGCTATAGACAAAATAGAGGCAGTCGCTAATGCAACTGCCCCTTTTTTGTATCTACCTTACCCTTTATCACTTTCCAAGCCTTCTATATTATTAATCATTCTAAGGCCATATACCCCACCTGCTACTTTTCCTTCTGTTGATACAAATTTCACTTCAACCTTCTTCTTCCCATTTGTAAGAGAAATAGGAATTGGATAACATTCATCAAATAACTTCCCTGGTTGATTTACTTTCAATGTTTCATGAGCGATTACTTCGCCATCAATTAACAGTGAAAAATCTCGTTGATATGCTTTTCCATTCTCATGTAACGTTGTATCATTTCCGCTATAGGTGACAAGCAAATACATTTGCCCCTGTTCCACTTTCATTTCATAGCTAAAATACCCTTCATTAATGCTATCTCTCCACCCTTTATTAAAGAGATTTAAATATCCAGATCTTGAATTTTTCTTCTTTATTCCGTGTTCAACCTCTGGCTGCTGTTCATGTGGATTTACAACATCAATTGTTATTTCTCTTAATCTAGCTTGTTCCTCCTTTTCTTTATCAACGAATGTTTGGTATGTCTCTTCATCCATAATATTCCAATATATCGTGTAACGTTGATGATGAAGTTTATAAAAAGGAAGTAGCTTTATTGAAATATTTCCAGGTTGGCCAACTGTATCTGTAATAAATTCTAAAGGTTGATTCTCTACACGCTTTATCCAATTTAACAATTTCTTATCGCCAGTAACTATATCTGGTACATCAATTAATGGATGATTGTTTAATGATAGGTGATCAGCTAAAATATCAGTATTTGGGAAGTCTTTTGTTCCTAAAGCACCTGCTAATACAATTGGACCATATAAAATTGCTGCTTTTAACGGATCGCTTTTAGATGGTGACAAATACAAGTTCATCGGAAGCTCGATTTCAATAGCATCTCCTGATTTCCACTTTTCACTTATTTCTATATATCCATTTTCTGTACCAACAAATCTCTTTTCATTATTAACTGTTACAATTACCGGACCTGAAGTCCAGTTAGGTACTCGAATATGTAGTGTTAATTGTTGTTGTT
>JAPSLL010000100.1 GCA_031180805.1 Bacillus sp. (in: firmicutes) | reverse complement strand
AATAATAAACGACACTGTTTTTGTATATACAAGTCTATAACTATTTCAAATTTTAACTAAACAAGCCTCTTTTGACATCTTATTTAGGTAAAAGCACTAATAAATTACGTTTCTATATGAGTTTTCAGCAATTCATCTCAAACTGATATTTGTTTCATCTCAAATTGAGATATATAATAAAATTAAGAAATTGAAGAAAACGTTTCCCAAAACAATAACTTTATTACGGTTTTACATAAGGAGGATTTAAGATGAGCCAATCAGCGAGAGAATCCAAAGTGAGAGATTTATTAAATAAACAAAAATTCAATGAGAAAGAAATTGCGCAAATGACGGATCCACAGATTGAATACTATCACTGGCTCTATTTTGAAGATTCAGTTTACGATTATATGTAATTACGATAAATGATAAGATAGCAGCTTTTGTACTGAGTACGAAAGCTGTTTTTGTTTTTTCTCCACAAATAAGTTTTAAATTTGTAAACATTTTATTTTTGACGTTATTGTTTAAATGTTTCTTTAGTGCTTGAAGAAGTTTAATTTCCATAAGTAGTTAACATAATATTTATATAGTAAACCTTGCCTTTTTGATTATTACCTAAAAATGATTTTTACTTCGGAAATCACTCTTATATGCAACACGTTTCTTGCATTTCAATAAGAATTTTCCATCCTCCCCTACGCAAAAATATACAAATTTCTCATCTCTATTCCATAAATATTCAAAAAGCAACAAATTTTTGCAAAAATATCGTGATGAAAAGACAAATAACCGCTTTCTTATGGTATAATTTGTAATGGCATTTTTTATAAAAAATATATTCTTAGATTTGAAGGTGAGATTAGATGAAGTTTTTAAGAAGAATGATTTTATTGCTCGTCGTTTTATCGATCATTTACGGAATGTCCCTTGCAGACTATAAAGTCACTACCCAAACCGACGATAACTTTAAGGTAATTTGGAAGGAGTATACCGTTGAGGATAAGAGCGAATTTGTTATGAAGGATCAATTAAATTTTTTTGATGGCTTAAATAATAGTGTTGCTATACTTGGGAAGTCAATCATTGATTATCCGATGGATGGTTGGACCTTTTTTAACAAATCAAAGGAGTTTCTCTCTAACTTAGAACTGCCAGTATGGGCAAATACTATTTTAGAAGCACTTTTATTTATCCTATGCTATATTGCAGCAGCTGTTGTTATGATTATTTCAATACCAGTTTTATTATATAAATTATCATTTTTTGAGGCAGACCCTAGTTATCATCTAGGTATTTGTGCCGTCATATTAGGACTTTTTATTTTCACTAAATTCACTGAAAGTAAAGGCAGTAAAAGGCCAAAACCACAGCCAAAACCACAACAAGTGAAAGTATAAAGAACAAAGAACATACAGTGGAATTGATTCTATAGCGTTAAGCCAAAAAGGTTTAGCGCTTTTTACGTATATTAAGTATGTATTCAATGTACAAGAATATTAGCTCTAACTGTAGTCGAACGAATTAATCCATGCACAGTTTCTAAGCCAAAACTACTATCCCTACATTCCTATTTTCTACATTATATCACACCGTTTTACATTCTTCACTACTTTTATCATATTTTTTTCATTCAATGATTTGTTTCTTGTTATTTAGGTATTTTGAATTACCTCTTTCGTCTGTTATCATCCATTACGGGATATTCATCATTATCATTTTATTGTGAAGTTGTAGGAAGCTCGAGCTTTGCTAAAGTCAATTTTTGATAGTGCGGAGGTAAGCAGAGTACCAATTTTGGCGACTCTGCTATATCAAATTGAAACTTCAAAGCACATAAATTATTATTTACTCCAATCAAAGCCAACCTTGTCAAGAAAAGCACGTGCTAGTAAAATATGCCCTGCTTCATTTGGGTGAACTCTATCCCAAGCTAATGCTGCTGGGTAAATATTGTCTAATAGTTTATTAAAGGCTGCTTGTGTATCAATGAAATAACAATTTGTTTCTTCTGCAATTTTTTGAACGACAGCGCCATATTCATCCATCGCCTTCCGCATCTCGTCTTCTGGATTTGCCTCCAAATAGTACGGAGTCATTAACACTAATCCCTCTACTTGTGGCTTTGTTTTTTCGACAAGATTGCGAAGGGTTTCCTCATATTCGTTAATGTACACATGCTTTTCCTTCATGAAAGGTAAATCGTATTGTCTCCATACATCATTAATTCCGATCATGATCGATAACCAATCTGGTTTTTGAATAATGACATCTTCTTGCCATCTTTCCTTTAAGTCACGAACTGTGTTTCCGGAAATTCCTTTATTAACTACACGAATTCCTAATTCAGGATATGTAGAGGTTAAGAATGCGTTTACAAAAGAGACGTAGCCCTTTCCTAATGCACCAAATAATCCTTCCCCTTCAGGTTTTGCTCTCTCGCAATCTGTTATTGAATCACCAATAAATAACAGCTTCTGATTCCTTTTAAGTTCCATTATTCATCCCCACCTTGTCAAGTAATCTTTCTAGTAATATAAAAATCACTAACCTAAGTTTAGTACATCAATCCCTATTCGTCTATTAGGCTTAAACTATAAAATTAGATTTTTGGGGACAGTCCCCACTTCATAAACCTATTTCCCTATTTTCAAAAAATATATTGACCAGGCAAAAGCTTGCTTGGTATTATTTGAGAAATCCTCATTGATATTTCCCTCTATTTTGATATAAATTGTAATTCATCTCATCATTTTTGAATTATATTAACAAGCTTTATTAGGTTCATAAATGTATCTGTTGGTGAGTAACTTTTTTTTAAATTAAATTTTTGAAACCCTTTTCATAATATACCCAATAGATTACGCTGGCGACTGAAAAATTTAGTATGTCAATTCTTAAAGGAGGTGAAGCCAAAGTAGACTACTTAGAATAAATTGTATAAGATTTATATGTTTTAACCACTTTTATGAAATGGGTTTCATTTTTATTTGAACAATTCATCCTTAGATCATCTCTTCTACCAAAAGTCTATTAATATGAATAACAATCAGACGGGAGGTTTCAATATGTTTCGAAAATCCACTTATTACGGCATCGTTTCTCTTCTTCTTGTTTCTACCCTTTTGGCCGGTGAAGCTGTTGCTAATAATAGTACTACAGTAACGACGAATTCCACAGTACGGGAGCCAATGAACACGGAAGTTCATTCAATTGATGGGACAAATGTTTTGTATCAATATGGTGAACCAGTCCCTTCGTTTGATACATGGACACAAGAAGAGCCTAGCAGAAGCTATTTATCACTTGATGGGAATTGGAAATTTTCAATGGATCCTAATAAGCAAGGGATGAATGAAAAATGGTATGCAAAAGAATTCAACGATGAAAATTGGCAGACCGAAAAGGTGCCCGGCAGCTGGGATTTATATGATACCCCTGATTTTGGAACATATGATGGCTCTAACTTCGGTGTTGGCAGTGCTTTTTATGATGGTGACGCTTGGTTCCGGACCCATTTTTCACTTGATGCCAACTGGAAAAATCAATTTGTTAAGCTGAATTTTCTCGGTGTTAACTATCGAGCCTGGGTTTACGTAAATGGCCACTTTGTAGGTGAGCATGAAGGTGGAAATACCCCATTTTCACTAAATGTCAGTAAATATGTACAGCCTGGAAAAGATAATGTGATTGCAGTTCGTGTCAATCGAAGAGCAGACTTTGATTCTTATACAAGTCCTGACGCAAAGCCTGTAACAAATGATACAGAGCTGCCGTACAAGCCTGTTGACTATTGGCGGTATGCAGGGATTACCCGCAGTGTCTATTTGGAAGCAACTTCCCAAGTAACAGTTAGCAAAATTCTCACGTCAACTGCCGATCATACATTGACGACAAAAGTCGTTGTTTACAACCACGGAGATAAAAAAGCACATCGACAATTAGTCGTTAATCCTGGTAAACAAACTGGTGGAAAACAACAGTCACGAGAAATTACTTTAAAGCCAGGTGAAGTGAAGGTTATTTCATTCGATTTTAGCATTCCGAATGCAGCCTATTGGTCACCTGAATCTCCTACCCTTTATAAAGTAACTGCTTCACTCTATAAAGGAAAAGGCATAGGTCAAGGCAAGCAGAACGGAAAAGGCTCTATTGATGACAGCCTTTCAACGAATTATGGAATGAGAACAATTGCTGTTGAAGGCAGCAAGCTAACGTTAAATGGAGATCAGCTCTTTTTAAAAGGTCTTAACTGGCATGAGGAAACAGCTGAAAATGGGAAATCGATGACGATCGAGGAGTACGATACAGAGCTGAATCATGTTCTCAATGTAAAAGCGAACTTTATTCGCAATAGCCACTACAATCGTCATCCATATGTATATGATTTTTCAGACAAAAATGGAATAATGGTTCTTGATGATGTTGATAATATGTGGCTTGATACGAAACAAGAAGCATTACAAACAAACTCGTACGGACTATCTAGGTCATTAGTATTAAGTATGGCATGGAATCAAATTAATCACCCTTCGGTTATTATGTGGTCCTTACAAAATGAGTCACAAATTTGGGATGATGAACAAGTTTATCGTGACTGGCTTGCAGATATGAAGTCAGCTGTCAAAAGTATTGATATTCAAAACCGTCCAGTCACATGGGCATCTGGAAGCAGCTGGGATCCAGCCTATGATTTGGCAGATGTCATCGGTTTAAATGAATATTTTGGATACTTTTATCAGGAGGATAAAGACCTAGGCACAACATTAGATGCGGTTCATCGAAACCATCCAAATAAACCGATTTTAATAACGGAAAATGGAACTTGGGCACATATTGAAGACGAACTTAAGCATGGAGACCCTACACAATCAGGTACGGAAGAATGGCAATCAGCAAAGTTTCTCAATCACTGGAATCAAGTAACAGACGCAA
The DNA here is from genome assembly GCA_031180805.1 of Bacillus sp. (in: firmicutes). Taxonomy (GTDB): domain Bacteria; phylum Bacillota; class Bacilli; order Bacillales; family Bacillaceae; genus Metabacillus. Next base: position 1,086 of record JAPSLL010000100.1, on the reverse strand, counting down.
GCCGCCTATCCTATATGGCTGGATATACGTTCTGGGTGTTAAAGGATTATAAAACAAGACTTGGTTATAACAAACAAATTAATGGTATTTCAACGATGGGCTTAATGAGATTTGATAACGAAGAACCCCGGTTGATTTATGAAACGTTTAAAGATGCGAAAAATCCGCTTGAGTAATGCACTATAAGTTGAATATGAAGTAATAAGGTTGGCTTATGAGTCAACCTTTTTGTTATTTTATATTGGTCTTTTTTTAAATGCTTCGCCATTTCACGCTCCTACTCGTCTCTACATATTTGTCTCCAAATAGCAGTCTCCTAAAATAAAAACCAATTAATTTCTACTTCATTTTAACATAGTCTCACCAAATGAATTAATGCATATGTCATGGTAGAGTTCTAAATTTTTGTTTTAATAAACAGCTTTTTCCAGTTTCTCGAAAGACGTCACAACGATATTACATTTTATTGCCTACATTGTTTAAAAAGGCATCTTTTACTTTAAAATCTAATCTCGCCTCCTGACTAGTCGTATGTCTCTATTATAATATAATTAATCTATATGAAACTATTTACCTATTATTAACATAAAATCAATATGAGTATTTCCTTATTTTCTGCCAATCAACTTCCTGTGTACCATGGTATCAGATAAAATAGTTATGATTTGTACTATTCCATTAAAAATGAGGTGTAACAGTGTGTTTTCTTCCTCTTTATCAACTTTGTATAGCCATTTATACAAGAAACAGGAGCAATTACAAAGACTTAATACGATATTGCCAAAGTTTGAACAATCGTTTAGCGAGTTTGCTTCCAATATGACTAGTTGTATGGAGCCAGCATTGTCTACTGATACTTGGCATGGGAAAATAGCTACAAGCTTTGATGATATTCGAGAAGTGGAAATCCAAGGTAATTATCAAAAGATTTTAACTGAACAATCCCCTATCCTTTTTGCTATCCTAGAAAATAAAATACAAGAATTACAAAATGAGATTGAGGACATATATAATGCGATTGCTAGGGCTGAAGCAGAAGCCAAAGAAAGAGAAAGTTAAAAAATAAGTAAAGGAAGTAGAAGCAGT
>JAPSLL010000099.1:3891-6085 GCA_031180805.1 Bacillus sp. (in: firmicutes) | reverse complement strand
TTGGGAGCAAGCTCCCTCAGATTCGCTCGACTTGCATGTATTAGGCACGCCGCCAGCGTTCGTCCTGAGCCAGGATCAAACTCTCCAATAAAGTGTTTGACTTGCTCATTGTGTACTTAATAGTACGATTTGTTGTTAATCGAAATTAACGTTGGCACGCTTGGTTTTGTTTAGTTTTCAAAGAACATTCAATGTCGTTTCTTTCAGTGAAGCGACTTTCTTAATATATCATTTCTCACTTTCTCTGTCAACACTTTTTAAAAAGTTTTTTGAGAGAGATAATTGAGATGATGGCCGCCGTTTTGTTAATCTGTAACAGCGACGTCTACAAATATATCATCTTCAATTATTCACGTCAACACTTTTTTTCAACAAAATATGCTCGATGAAAAATTTCTTTCCCTTTCGTTTCAATTCTTTTCGTTGAAATGTATTTTCTATCTACTAAAAATTCTAAAATAATGCTTAAATCAACCGAATAATACTTAAGTTCTGGATGGTGGTACAATTCATTATAAAACCATGATTCCTTTTCAGACATGATTGATATAATATGAGCAGCACCAATCTCTGTTTTTGAATGAATAAGAAAATCACTCGCTAAAAATAATAGCTCTAATCTTTTTTCTAATGTTTCATCACTTTCTACTAGTTCCTTATATAGCTTATAAATTTGGGGCTCAATATGCTTAACCTGATTCCACACAGTTACCTCGGGATAAAACCCACGATCTATCACTTCTAATCGCGCTAAATGGTGTAATGCATGAACAATATGATTGTATGCATCAAGTAGCTGACTTGACTCAAAAAAGGCTTTTCCTTCAATATATCTTCGAATTAGTTTTCCATATTCAATTCCTATTTTCAATTTACGCTCTGCAAAAGGAAAGGTTTTAATACGCTCAATAAGTTTGACTAAATATTCATTTCGATCAAAAAGAACTCGTCCATTTAATATCCATTCGACTATTCTTCGATTTGTCCCAAGCAAAATAGCCTCTTGTAAATCTTCATTCGTCATAACTGTTAAAGATGCCTTTTTATCCTCAAATTCATAATGTTTGATTAACGTTGCTGCGTCTGAGTCATTCACAAGAACGAGTAAAACAGCATCTAAATTATCCGTTATAGGTGATGTTTGATTTCGCTTTTCAATCATGATGATCGCTAATGTATCGGAATGACTTGCCCGTTCCTGATAAATAGGACGGAGAATATTTTCCATCATTTTTTTATTCCTCCAATATAAGGACTTTATTAATTATTTCTACATATAAAAAGAAAATCCCTTTTCAAAAATAGCACGAGGAAAATTATAAAATAATCTATATCTTTTAACAAATAAAAGTTTGCTAAGATTTTTTCATCTATATAACATGGCGCATTTCATTTGATAAATCATGTCACTCTTAAACAACCTGTGCTATATTTTAAACAAGGAGGTTTACAATTATGGCTCGTAAATATACTAGTAAAATTAATAAGATACGTACTTTTGCACTTAGTTTAGTTTTTGTCGGGTTTATTATTATGTATTTAGGTATCTTTTTCCGAACAAATATGTGGATTATGACGATTTTCATGCTGCTAGGGATGTTATCGATTATCGCTAGTACTGTTGTTTACTTCTGGATCGGAATGCTATCAACAAGAGCCGTTCAGGTAATTTGTCCATCCTGCGAAAAACCAACGAAAATACTCGGTCGAGTCGATATGTGCATGCACTGCAAAGAACCACTCACATTAGATAAAGAACTAGAAGGTAAAGAATTCGACGAAAATTATAACAGGAAAAATATAAAAGCGTAATTTCGAAAAGCGGAAGCGCCTTGTTCAGCCCCGACTAGCACAAGACGCATAGGAAAATGGAGGTGTTCTTTACCTTCATTTCCTATGTGGCTTATGACCTCGAGGGGCTAGGCGCAGGAGCTAGACATCTCGAAAAGCGGAAGCGCCTTGTTCAGCCCCGACTAGCATAAGACGCAAAAGAAATGAAGGTGTTCTTTACCTTCATTTCTTTTGTGGCTTATGACCTCGAGGGGCTAGGCGCTCGAGCTAGACATCTCGAAAAGCGGAACCGCCTCGTTCAGCCTAAGGCAATCAAGCCAAATCAGAATAGAAGGTGCTCTTTACCTACAATTCTGATTTGGCTTGTAACCTCGAGGACTATGCTTGCCATCAAAACTATATA
>JAPSLL010000099.1:0-3791 GCA_031180805.1 Bacillus sp. (in: firmicutes) | reverse complement strand
TCGAAAAGCGGAACCGCCTCGTTCAGCCTAAGGCAATCAAGCCAAATCAGAATAGAAGGTGCTCTTTACCTACAATTCTGATTTGGCTTGTAACCTCGAGGACTATGCTTGCCATCAAAACTATATACAAAACTACCACTTTAAAAAAAGACGAGGCCTCTATATGGGGATAACCCCATATTAAGAAGCCTCTTTATTTCGTTCTCTACACAAAAAAACAAGCGCAGCATTTGTACTGTGCTTGTCTTAATGCGTTTCCTTTTTATCGCATTCAGCGCATTTACCGTAAATCTCCATTCGATGGTGACTTACTTTAAAGCCTGTTACATGGGCCGCTAACGCCTCAACTTCATCTAGTCCTGGATAGTGAAAGTCTACGATTTTACCACAGCTTTCACATATACAGTGATAATGATCTGACGTTACAAAGTCAAATCGACTTGATGCATCGCCATACGTTAATTCCTTTACAAGTCCAACCTCACGAAATACCCTTAAGTTATTGTACACAGTTGCAACACTCATATTAGGGAATTTTCCTTCTAACGCTTTATATATATCATCAGCTGTAGGGTGTGTCATGGAACCAACTAAGAATTCAAGTATAGCATGACGCTGAGGTGTGATACGTACTCCAGTTTGTTTTAAAGCATCTAAAGCATCCTTCAATTGATGTTCAGACATCCGCCATGCACCTCACTTCAATAAATATTATTACTTTATAATGTTTATAATTAGTGTACATTGTGACAATTAGTTTTGTCAAACCTCAATATATAGGTTATTGTTTACTTTTTACCTTCTATTATGCTTTTAATATCGTTTTCTCAAATCAATGATGTTCCGCATCATTGATAATTCACCATTTCTAAATCTTTCAAGGTTTTCCTCGAAGATTGGCATGACTCTTGGGAGGTAGTTTTTGGTAATGCCAGATAAATGCGGTGTTATTGTAACATTTTCCATTTCCCAAAGTGGATGGTGCTCATCGAGAGGTTCCTGCTCAAATACATCTAATACAGCATGACTAATTAGCCCTTCATCTAAAACCTTTAATAAGTCCTTTTCATTGACTACATCACCACGACCGATATTAATAAACACTGCCTCTCGCTTCATTTCTTTAAAAATTTCATAGTTTAGTAAGCCTTTCGTTTGCTCTGTGCTTGGTAAAACAGAGATAACAAAATCCGCTTCCTTAATCGTTTCTTTCAGTTCTTTATATGTGTACATTTCCTGAAAGTATTCCACAGGTCTGCCATCCTGGTTCATCCCTAACACCTTCATACTAAACGCCTGAGCCAGCTTTGCTGTTTCCTGTCCGATTGCTCCTGCACCTAGTATATAGACTGTTTCCCCGTATAATTCTTTCATTTTTACCGTTCTGTCCCATTTATGAGCTTTTTCATTTTCAATGAGCGCCTTCGCTTGACGTGAAACCTGGAGCATCATCGCTAAGCAATACTCTGCCATCGGAATTGAATGTACCCCTTTTGAATTCGTAACGAGAATCCCTCTTTTTTCAATTTCATCAAATGGAAGCTTTTCAATTCCAGCTGATCCGACCATAATCCATTTTAGTTTTGTTGCAGCCTGAATATGGCTAGCTGTTAGATCCTCTCCATACGTAAACAAAATATCTGCATTCGATAATAGATCAAGTGCTTCATCTATTTTTTTATCATGATGAAATGTCACCATCGGAAATTTGCTCTCAATTTGCTGTTTCAGTACAGTCGGGAGCTTCACTGTAGATAATATGTTCATAGGTTGTCACCCTCCATGCTCTATGTATTTTCTATATGGATAAAAAAGAGTGCGGAACAATTTCCGCACTAGTCCGGCGCTAACATTTGAGGAGGTAATGCCTTCCCTATAAGATACGAAAATTCACCTAGTTTGTCTGGACGTTTGCCTTGCTTCGAAAAAATAGGCTATTTTCTGAGATTTTCTCGATTTAACCCTTTGAGATCCGAAAGAACGAATTCCCCATCTTTTCGGATTAGAACATCATCAAAATAGATTTCCCCGCCACCGTATTCTGGACGTTGAATCAGCACCATATCCCAATGGATCGCTGATTTATTTCCGTTATCCGCTTCCTCATATGCTTCGCCTGGTGTAAAGTGAAGACTGCCACATATTTTTTCATCAAATAATATATCGCCGATCGGTTCTTCTATATACGGATGAAAACCAAGCGCAAATTCTCCGATAAATCTCGCTCCTTCATCCGTATCAAGAATTTCATTTAATTTGTTCGTATTATCTGCTGTTGCTTCAATGATTTTCCCATTTTCAAAGGTTAATTTAACATTTGAAAATGTTGTCCCATGATATGGACATGGTGTATTAAAAAGAATCGTTCCGTTAACAGAGTCCTTTATTGGTGCAGTAAATATTTCACCATCTGGAACATTCGCTTCACCAGTACAAGGAATCGCAGGAATATTCTTAATCGAGAATTGCAAATCTGTACTAGGGCTTACGATTCGGACCTTGTCCGTTTTTTCCATCAGCTGCTTTAACGGGGAAACTGCTGCTGCCATTTTATCGTAATCAACCGTACATACCTTAAATAAGTAGTCTTCAAAGGCTCTTGTGCTCATCCCTGCTTTCTGCGCTAATCCCTTTGTAGGATAATTGAGAAGCACCCATTTGCGGTTATTCACATAAAACTCAGAGACAGGCTTCATAATTTCCCCACGTAAGCGATGCATTTCCTTTGGAACCTCGACCATTTCCGCATCATTTTCTTCTCCAATGATGATAATCACCGCATCGACATCCTGATAAATCTGCATTTGCCATTGTGCTTGTGCCGTCAGTTGGTCACGTTTATAATTTTTCGCTAAATGGAGATTGATTTCATCGTCAAATAAATCAACATACGGGTAAGCTCCTAGCTCATATGCTTGATCAATAAGCTCTGTTATTAAAGGCTTCGTATTTAGATGACCCCTTATTAAAACCTTTTCTGCCTTTTTTATCTTTACCGAATGTGTAAGTAAAATCGTAGCTAGTTTCGTTATTCTCTCATCCCTCATTTAGTCACCCGCTTATTTAGTTTTGAATATCTTTAATATATTGCAGCGCTTCTTCAACATGGTCCTTTACTTTAACCTTACGCCATTCCTTTACTACTTCCCCTTCAGGATTAATAATAAACGTCGACCGTTCAATTCCCATGTATTCTTTGCCGAAATTCTTTTTCAATGTCCAAACACCGAATTCCTCTGCTAATTTATGCTCATCATCAACAAGTAATTGAAAAGGAAGCTCATGTTTTTCCTTAAACTTCTGATGCTTATCCTGCGGGTCTGGGCTAACCCCGATAATAACGGCATTTAACTCTGAAAAGCTTTGATGCTGGTTTCTGAAATCACACGCCTCTGTCGTACAACCAGGTGTCATATCCTTTGGGTAAAAATATAAGACAATGTACTTTCCTTGATAATCTGTTAAGCTAACCTGCTCGCCATTATCTGCTATTAGCTTCATATTAGGTACTTTGCTGCCTACTTCTATTGTCATGTAAACCCCTCCTAAAAGATTGTCTAACTTAAGCGTATCCAACTTTTGCTCAACATACAACTAATTCTACTTTTCTACTCCGATAAATGTTCGCGCAAGGAAAACAGCAGGAAGCACATAGCCAATTAACGCCTCAACAACAGCTAACAGCCTGCCAATACCGATTGGAACAAGGTCACCGTAGCCAACGGAAAACAATGTAACAGCACTAAAATACATCGACATAATTAACTTTTCGAAATAGGTTCCTGCAACTG
>JAPSLL010000038.1 GCA_031180805.1 Bacillus sp. (in: firmicutes) | reverse complement strand
GAGCAGTGTTAGTGGTTTTTTTGGTTTTCCAGGAATGTCTGCCTATACATCTTCAAAATTTGCAATTGAAGGGTTAAGCGAAAGCTTGAGATTGGAGCTACTCCCTAAACAAATCTTTGTTACTCTTATTGAGCCTGCATCATATAAAACGAAAATTTGGCAAAAGGGATTAGAAAATATTACTGACCAGGGAGATGACTTTAAGCAAAATCTATTTAAATATGCAAAAGCATCAGCAAATAATGGCTCTGACCCAATTGAAGTCGCTCAATTAGTCGTTAAAATTTGTCAAACCAATAAACCTAAATTTCGTTATCCAATAGGGAAAGGTGCAAGGTCTTTGGCTTTTCTTAAAAGAGTGCTGCCTTGGTGGATCATTGAAAAAATTGTATTAAATCGATTACGCTAAAAAATAGAGGAGATTCATATGCAAAATTCAGCTGTCACTCTTTATACGAAGGATAACTGGGAAAAACTAAAATGGGAAAATTTCCAGGAAGGTCAGTTAATTAAAAGCTATTTTTTACCACTCCTAAAAAATGATTCAAAATACTTAATTAAAAACGTAAATACTTCTTTAGGATTTGTTGCAATAGAAGATATTTTATTACCGTACACAGTAAATGAAGAGGAATATGAAAATTCCTATGTCTGTTCACCATATAATCATTACATAACATATTCAAAAGAAGAATTATCGATGCTAAATAACAAGTTATTAGAAGTGTTTTTCCATTTTTTGTTAGGGGTGATTTCTAAAGTTGCGAAAAAAATTGAAATCAATAAGGTTGTGTATATAAATAACTGGCTCATTTCAACAAATTTATCTCCAAACCTTTCAATAGAACAATTAGAATCGATCAAAAACACGATGCTAGCTAAATATCCTGATTACTTAATTGGCTATCGTTCAATTAATGAAGGATTATACCCAAATATGAAGGTGGAATTAGAAGCATTGCAATTTCAAATGCTTCCTAGCCGTTTTGTTTACATTTCTAGGCCCGAAGAAATAATAAATGCAACTAAAAAGGTACGAAATACATTAAATCGAGATAAAAAATTACTAGATAGAAATGAGTTTGACATCATACAACATGATGATTTTACAAAGGAAGATTTAATACGTGCAAAACAATTATACGATAAATTATATTTAGAAAAATATTCTTATAACAATCCACAATTTACTGAAGACTATATCCTTTCGACACATGCTGATCGAGCATTAACATATGTAGGTTTAAAAAAAGACGGAGTATTAGAAGGAGTATTTGGTTCGAAAGTCTATCAAAATATGATGGCTAATCCTGTCCTTGGCTATAATACTGATTTACCTAAAGAAAAAGGGTTATACAGAATCCTTCGCTATTTAGCAGTACAAGAATCGATAAACAATCAGCGGCTTTATCATCAAAGTGCTGGTGTTGGAAGGTTCAAATATGATAGGGGAGCAAAAGGCTACCCGGAATTTACAGCGATTTATATTGACCATTTAGCAAAACGAAAACAATATTTTTGGAAATCCTTATGTTATTTATTGAATCGCTTTGCAATTAAAATCGTTGATAAAAAGAAATTATAAAGCAATAAAAAAACGCAGTGAATCACACTAAACGATTCCTGCGTTTTTTATTAAATTTGTGCGATATTCATTAACGAAGGAATAAGCAAGTTTCCCCATCCCATCGTCAATAGGGCAGCAAAAATCATTGCAAGAGTTGAAAATGTTCCCTCTTGTTCACCATATTCCATTGCTTTTGAGGTTCCAACGCCATGAGCACTCATACCTAATGCTAAGCCCTTGGCAATCGGAGACTTTATTGAGAGCCATTTAATGGCAAACGGCCCGATAATTCCGCCAATAACACCTGTCAAAATAACAAAAATTGTTGTAAGAGTCGGCAAGCCACCAATTTCCTTCGATACTTCAATCGCAATTGGTGTAGTTATTGACCTTGGGATGATGCTAATTAGAAAATTTGGCGTTAATTTAAAAAGAATTGATAATGCCATCGACGAGAAGATCGCAACCAATGTCCCAACTGTAATACTTATCACGATATTTCCAATATATTTTTTAACTAAAGAAAAATGCTTATAAATGGGAATCGCAAACGCAACTGTTGCAGGTCCTAGCAAATGTGTAATACCCTTTGTAGCTTGAAGATAATGATCTGCATGTATATGAAACAGTGTAATAAAAGCAATAAGAATAATTGGACAAACTAACAAAGGATTAAGTAAGGGAAATGACCATTTTTTATAGTAGAATTTACTTATTTTATATATGACGAATGTTAAGATTGCATACAAAAAATAATTCATTTTGAAACACTGCCTTTTCTCGTCTGTATATAATCTGCAATATATGCAGTTACAGCCATGACAATAAAGGTACTTAAGCCAATTAATAATACTGATTCTAACCCTTGTAAACTTAAGATTTCATCATAATTAACGATCCCAACAGCAGAAGGGATAAAGAATAGCAACAATTCTGCTAATAGCCAATTTCCTCCTTTTTCAATCCACTCTAGCTTTACAATTCGTAAAAATAAGCATATCAGTAGGATAACAAGCCCAATCATTGAGGCAGGGATTGGGATATCTAGAAACTGCTTAATTGCAATTCCAAGAAAAAGAAAAACATGTATAAAAATGATTTGTAAGATTATTGTAATGATGTTCATAGATCATAACCATCCTTCATAAGAAGAAGCTAACGTTATACTTCTTTACTGATAATGATCATATTACTACGCATTCTATTATTCGTAAAATATATAATAATTATCACAAGTATAACTTTTAGTTATAATCACTTAGAAACAAAAAAATCAATAAATGTTCGAGCTGCATAAGATATATATTTATGTTTTTTTGTAATAACCGCTAGATTCCAAGGTGTAATAGGATGTAAATTTATGATTTTCACCTGTTTATTTTCGACTCTATTACATATCGATTCCGGTAATATCGTTACACCTAAATTTGCACCAACCATTTCAACCATAAAATCCCATTGTGAGCTTTTAAATAATATGTTCGGCTCAAAGCCTTGTTGAATACATCTTTCCCACATAATGTCGTGAAGAGCGAAATCCTCGTGATAGAAAATAAATTCTTCATCCATTAATTCACTTAATTGAATCGTTTCACGACTTGCTAGAGGATGTTCATGATGTATTAATAACTTCATTTCATCTTCAACGATTGGGTATATATTAAATTCCTCTTCATCAACAGGTAAAACGGCGACACCTAATTCAAATTCTCCCTCCTCAACACTTTTTACTACCTTTGCGCCACCATATTCGGTTATCGTAATTGAAATATTTGGATAGACTCTATGGAACTCTGCCATAACACTAGGAAAGTACAGGCTTCCAATAATCGGTGGTAAGCCTATTCGAATCGATCCACGTTTCAAGCTTGTCAAATCATTTAAAGTTGTTGAAAGCTCTTCAATTTGTGAAAGGATCTTTTGGGTATATTCCATAACGATGACACCACCATCCGTTAATTCACTTGTTTTATTAGAACGAATAATTAATGTCAAATCAAGCTCTTCCTCAAGACTTTTTATCATCTTACTTAATGCTGGCTGTGATATATGTAATGATTCAGCCGCCTTTGTCATACTTTTATGTTTCACAACTTCAAGAAAATAGGTTAATTGTCTCAATTCCATAATCTCACCTCTACTTTTCGTTTATTATAGCAGTAAATATACAACCAGAGAAAACATACTATTATAGATACCAAATAACCATGTTTTTAAGAATTTACATGATGATTTTCACTTTTCTAAAGAGAAGATTAGTTTATTTAGCAAATGTATAGTAAAATAGAGGAATGGTTTAATTTGTTTTACAAAAATTTTCTAGGGGGAATGTATATGTTAACAAAAATAAGAAAAGTGAAGCTTGAAACTTCCGGTAAAAATCCAAATTATCGAGTCGTCCTTGAATCTCCTGAAGGAAAAGAATTGTATATTCATTTTGATTATACATTTAAAACAAAAACATTTTGGCCGTTAGAAGTCAATTACGATGGTAAGAAAAGAGGCGCAAAACTTGCATGGTATACAAATGATATTGAAAAAATGACAGTAGCCGTTTTTTTAGAAAGAATCGCCAAGAAAATCAATAAAAAATACGGTTATATGTTAAAGGCATAATTGAAATCGTTGTAAGAAAATGAGACAAATTATCTTTCCTTAATCTTTTTTGAATATCATTTTTCTTAGAACTATATAAATTAATCTCTTTATCCAATAACGGTAGAGAGATTGTTTGTTCCTGTTCTTGCTTTATCATTTGCTCTATATTAACGAATTTCTAAAGTTTTTACTATCACAACTACATAAATTCAACACTAATTTCTCCAAAAATAAACTGTAGCAAATCTCATCTATACTTAACACCTTTTTATAAACATCTTTTGAAGAAGCTTTATTTATAACCTATAAATGTAACAGCTATTGCCTCTTCCTTTTTAAAATTTCACTTTAACGAATGATATTTCAAATATTGAAGATAATAGAAACATCATATAATAAAGGAGAAATAGCAAATGACAGACAAAAATCACCATTCAGATCAAAATATTGATAGAACTTCAATAAAAAATCATCTAACAAACGATAATGCATTTAATGATAAAGGCTTACAAAACGCAGAAAAAACAAATAAAGCGGTTGGAAAACGAAAATCGTGAAATAATCGGAAACTGTTCAAAGCAACTTTTTCATTTGATTCGTGACTTTAAAGGTGGAAAGAGTTATTATTATTTAATAATAGACTAGTAGCTTAATTAATAGAGCTCTTAACAACCAGGGAGGAACATACGATGACTATGAAAAAAGCTTTAACAATTGCCGGATCCGATACTAGTGGTGGTGCAGGTATACAGGCTGATTTAAAAACATTCCAGGAGCTTGGAGTTTATGGGATGACATCGTTAACTGTTATTGCAACGATGGACCCGAAAAACAGCTGGCATCATAATGTATTTCCAATTTCTATTGATGCATTAGAAGCACAATTAGATACAGCACTTTCAGTAGGAATCGACGCTGTGAAAACGGGTATGCTTGGTACAGTCGAAACAATTGAGGTAGCAGCTAAAAGAATTAAAGAATCAGGAATAAATAAGGTCGTAATTGACCCTGTAATGGTTTGTAAAGGTGAGGATGAAGTACTTAATCCTGAAACTGCAGATGCACTTCGTGAAGTCATGGTGCCAGTTGCAACGGTTGTTACACCAAACCTTTTTGAAGCTAGTCAGCTAGCTAAAACAAATCCAATTAAAACAATCGATGATATGAAAAATGCAGCAGTAAAAATAAATGAACTCGGTGCAAAATTTGTTATTATTAAAGGTGGAAGTAAACTACAGCACGATAAAGCAGTTGATTTACTTTTTGATGGTAACGAATTTACTTTATATGAAAATGAAAAAATCGATACGACTTATATTCATGGGGCTGGCTGTACATTCTCTGCTGCTATAACTGCTGAATTAGCAAAAGGGAAATCTGTTCTTGAGGCAATTGAAGTTGCAAAACAATTTATCACAGAAGCGATTCGTCACGGATGGAAGCTAAATGAATATGTAGGACCAACAATGCATGGTGCTTATCGTTTATACGGTGCTGGACGATTAGAAACAGAACAGCTAAATAAATAAGCCTTAAAAGGAGCCAATTTGGTTCCTTTTTCTTTTACTATATTGACAAAAATAATACATGATATCGAAATGAACAATAGAAACTATATAAAAACAGATATTCAATAAGATAAAAGGAAGATTTGCATGAATGAGCAGTTAATTTCTTATTACAACAAAGCGATTAAGCGAACGAAGGAAATGGCCTATCAAGATATATTTCATTATTTTGAAACAAAGGAAGCACTCCCGACCTTTGAGCAATATTTACGTGAAAGACGACAATATTTGGAGCAAATTTGGCTGAACGCATGGTTAAATTCGACAGTTAGTCATGTTTCGTACTCTGAGAAGAAAAGTTATTTATCGGTAAAAGGTTATGAGGTTGAAGGGATAAGCAAAAAGATAATAAACCAAATGTTTCGTAACGAACTAAGAGAAGTCAAACCATTTGATTTATTTAATTGGCTTGATGAGGAGTTTGTTAACGAACAGCAAAAATGGAATGAAAAATATAAAGAGGCCCGGGAATCATATATTGCTCAACATAAGGCAAATAAGCAAAGGGAGTTAGAACGCTCGTTTTATTTATCATTCCAAAATACAATTGAACAAATTGTTAAGGATAAGTATGAGGAGCTATATCTCTATGTTCGATTCTTACTTGGCAGCAGGCTTGCAATCGAAATTGAGCAAAAAGGAATCCTTCTCCCATCAGAATGGATAACCTTTTCCGAATATTTAGATGAAGAATTCGTATTTTCAGAAAGGAATTATCGATACTCTCGTCATCTTTCTGAAAAATATGAAAGCATCATTACTAATGATATTATCGATTTCGGACCAAATTGGTTAAAAGAACAGCTACCTAATCATATATTCTCAGAATACAAAACGACATTTCACCATGATTTATCTGATCATATTTTAAAACAATATTCGTTCGATTTATTGGTAGATGTTAGTCTAGAGTTATTTGATGATTTATTAGAGGAATATGTACAGGATCTCATAAAACTAATTGATATTCCATTTGAAATCGAAACACATAAACAAATACTAATTACAGATCAAAATGAAAGAGAAAGAAAAGAACTCGAGGAACAAGAAGCGATTATACGCCAAAAAGAAGCAGAAGCAAAAATGATCGAGGATATCTTTGGACGAGAATATTCCCCACCTGCAGGTCGAAATATTCAATACGTTCTTCATGTAGGGGAAACGAACACCGGAAAAACATATCAGGCGATTAAACGTATGAAATCTGCCAATAGTGGGATTTATTTAGCTCCTTTACGATTATTAGCATTGGAAATATATGAATCGTTAAATGAAGACGGGATCCCTTGCTCCTTAAAAACTGGTGAAGAAGAAAAAATAATCGAAAATGCTTCACATCTTTCATGTACAGTTGAAATGTTCCGAGAAAAAGATTATTACGATATTATTGTCATTGATGAAGCCCAAATGCTTGCAGATAGGACAAGAGGATTTTCTTGGTATCGAGCAATAACAAAAGCAAACGCAAAAGAGGTTCATATAATTTGTAGCTTTAATGCAAAGCAAATGATCTTAGAATTACTAGGAGAATCTCACATTGAAGTACATGAATATGTAAGAGAAACACCACTTGAGGTTGAATCAGCTACATTCAAGTTAGGTCATACAAGGAAAGGTGATGCATTAGTCTGCTTTTCACGGAAGCGAGTACTAGAAACAGCTTCTGAATTACAACGAAATGGTAAACAAGTAAGTATGATATATGGGAGTATGCCTCCAGAAACGAGAAAAAAGCAAATGCAGCGGTTTATTAACGGTGAGACAACGGTAATCGTTGCAACAGATGCAATTGGAATGGGATTAAATCTCCCTATCCGCAGAATTGTTTTCCTAGAAAATGATAAATTTGACGGTACGAAAAGGAGATTTTTAAGCTCTCAGGAAGTAAAACAAATTGCAGGTCGCGCCGGAAGAAAAGGAATTTATAACATTGGTAAGGTTGCTTTCACAAATCATCATAAAATGATGACACGACTATTACAACAAGAAGATGAACCGCTACAAGGATTCGCCATAGCACCTACTACATCTGTTCTTGATAGATTCCAAAAATATTCACGAAAACTAGGACTTTTTTTTTACTTATGGGATAAATATAAAAATCCATATGGTACAAAAAAAGCATCATTATCAGAAGAAAAGTTATTATACGAAATGATCGAAGATTCGATTATTGAGGCAAAATTATCCGTTCATGAGCTATACAATTTTTTACACTTACCTTTTTCATCTAATGAACCGACGTTGAGAGAGCAATGGAAGCAAAAGCTTGAGGCGATCGTCGAAGGAACTGAGCTGCCTGACCCAATTATAAAGGAATCAGGGCTTGAAGAACTTGAGCTTTCATATAAATCTGTTGGTCTCCATTTATTATTTTTGTATAAGCTTGAAAAAAGAACAGAAGCGCACTATTGGGAAAGGATTCGAGAAGAGCTAAGTGATAAAATCCATGAAAAGTTAAAATCTGGGGTAGAGGTAAAAAAACGAACATGTATCGACTGTCATAATCCATTACCTCGTCGCTTTAAATTTCAAATATGTGACGAATGCCATAGTCAAAAACGAACAAGCAAACAAAATGGTAAAGAATTAAAATCCTATGTTCAAGACCAGAATAGAATGTCACTAAAAGGTAAAAATAAGAGAAAATAATTTAAGGAGTTTTTCTCTTATGGGTAAACATTTAACATCCGCTGAAATAGGAAAGCTTTGGGTAACGTATATTGGGAATACGTTATCAAGACCTATTCTAACTTATTATTTGAAGAATACAGATGATCCAGATATTAAAATAATCGTCAGTCACGCATTATCATTATGTAAACAAATTATTCAAACGATTGAAAATGTGCTTAAAGAAGAAAAATATCCGATTCCAATTGGATATACGGATGCTGATGTTAACTTGGAAGCCCCTAGATTATTCGCAGACGATTTTTACCTCTTTTATTTAAGATACACTGGTAAGGCTGGAATGAGCATTTATGCAATGGCTATTCCTTTAGTTACGCGAGAAGATTTACGAAACTTTTATATTGATACATTAAATTCAACAATGCAGCTTATTGTTGAAATAGATACTGTCTTAATGAAAAGAGGACTTTTATCGAAACCACCAGTTATTCCAGTAATGGAAAAAGTCGATTTTATTAAAAAGCAAAATTATTTAAATGGATTTTTTGGCAATGTGCGTTCCCTACATGCATTAGAAATTGCCCATCTTTATGATAACCTTGATAGTAACGTAGCAAGTAGAGCATTACTTATTGGATTTAGTCAGGTTGCAGAAAGCGAAAAGGTACGTCAGTATTTACAGAGAGGAAAAGAAATAACATCTAAACATATTAAGCTTAGCTCAGAACAACTTCATAAAGACAATTTACCATCACCACCGATTTTAGACCATTTGGTAACGACATCAACCATTTCACCATTTTCAGATAAGCTCATGCTAAGTCATAAAATTGATATGTTTTCGATGAAAATTAGAACATATGCAAATGCTTTATCATTAAATGGTAGACGAGATATAGGTGCTATGTATGCTCGTTTTATAATGGATATAGGCAAATATGTCGAGGATGGAGCAAATATAATGATTGACCAAGGCTGGATGGAGCAACCACCAAAAGCAGCAAACCGTGATTCATTAAGCAAAGAGTAAAAGTGGATGTAGCTTTGTAGTTTAAAAAGTACGTTTAAAGTCTTTATACCCCATTAAATAACAATTGTCACAAGGAAGTCGAACATAGATGGGGTTGTCTTTATGTATTGACAATAATTACGCTTTTTTTAATAAAGTTAAAAGAATCTTCTTCCTAAAAGTAGCATGTTCGAGGTTCAGGTCACTTCGTACATGCTACTTTTTATATTCACCTTACTAGAGATTTTCTAATATTTTTTAAAGCCAATGCCATATGGAAATATACGTATTTAGAAGGCATAAACGAGGAAGTATTAGTTGAATTAAAAATAAGAGGTTTTACAGATACAAAGTTCGATAGGCTAAATAGTCATGAAAATATGTTAATAGTTGGAGAGAACAAGGATGCTATAAATGATGAATTATATGCAACACATCGAGTTGCAATAGATAACCGATTTGACCAAATATATAGAAGATTGGTTAAAGAGACTAATTATGAAACCATTATCTTTCCAACTCATTCATCTGTTACCCTTTTCAATGATTATGTAAACACATTGTTAAATTGTGGGGACTCATTCTACAACGAAAAACAAGTCATCAGTATAGGTGACAAGACATTTATAGAAGGCAAAACGAAATAATATTTCTTCAAAAAGTATACCTAATAACTTTAATATAAATGTTATACAAGAATATTTTATTAATCATACAGAAACTAAATAAAATAGTGGGTGTTTTTCTTTATTAAATCCTCTTACGACGTATTGAAAACACCCCCTAAGACACCTTTTAATTGCTTGAGTTTATTAATTAATGCATTATGCACAAGGAATCATCCATATAGCAGCTATTTTGAACCCGCTTGCAATATTTCTTTATTATTGTGGCATTTGCTACAATTTCCTCAACTGAGCGGTACTGTTTATTTTCCCGAGAAATTACCGCAATTGATATCGCAACTAGAGGAATTTTTTCTACCTTACCTAATCTGTTTTCGGCTGTAATAAACCCTTGTGAAAAATGATCTTCTGTATAAAAATGACGAATCATCTTATCAAAATCCTGAATGATCTGTTCACAAACATTTTGATATAGTTGGTTATATAATATAGCAAGAAAATCATCTCCACCGATATGACCAAGAAAATCAGAAGTACCTTTTAAATGATGTTTTAACAGCGATGCGGTTTCTTGAATCATTTGGTCACCTTTTGAAAATCCATAGATATCGTTATATGTCTTAAAATGATCTAAATCAATATATAGGACAGAGAACACAGTTTGCTCTAATGCTTCATGTAATTTTTCATTTATAATTTGGTTCCCCGGAAGCCCAGTAAGTGGATTCATATAGGTTGCTATTTTTGATTGAACTTTTGCTAATGTTATTAAAAGCGTACGAATACTAACAACTCCATGATAATATCCATCTTTCGTAACGATTATATAATCATATAGTTGCTCTTCTTTTCTCTTCATTGCTCGTTCACTTACTTCAGTAATTGATTTGTAATAATCAACACATAATATATTTGAATTCATTAATAAGCGTACTGTTCTCCCCATATAAAGATTATAACCGTATAATGTACCAAGTTTTTGATAGAAGCTCGTTCTTGTAATAAGAGCAATCGGTACTTCATTTTCAGTTACAACAATTCCTTGTGTACTAGAATCCCCTGTAAATAGTTGGTCAACAATTTGATTCGATGTGGAAGCATTCACCTTTGGAACAATTTCTGAAATCTCTCCAATGAATATATTCATCTTAATCTCCTTGTGATACTCGATTATTAAAAGCTTTTATATTAAACAATATTTTAGTTATTTTTGGACAGGTTTGACCTAACAAGCAAAGAAAAATACATTTTCTTTATAATGACGGCCATTTTAATACTTCATAGAAGTGATATAAAACACTAATAACAATTCAATCCTTTTGTATTGCTTTTTTCTCACAAATCAATTTTACCGACTATTGTATTATTATGGAATTATTTTTTATTATTAATTTTAATCCACAAATATAAAGGGAATATTAACCAGATGTAAATCTTACCATGAATTGTCGACAAAAGCTTTTTAAAGATTTCTAAATAAATATAAAAATCATTGTAAATTATATAAATTAAAGATATAGTTTTAAGGATACTCAAAAAGGAAGTGTTCCGATGATTAAAATCGAAAAACCGCAAGCAGACATCGCTATTTTCAAAAGAAAACAGCAACAAACTGACAATGAACCCGTTATACCATCTATTCAAGGATTTATCGATCTTCATAAAATCCCTAGAGATAAAGGAGGAATCATCTTATTTTTTAATCGTGATGATGAATTATTATTTGTCGGTAAAGCTAGAAAACTGAGACAACGAGTTAAAAAACATTTGGAGGATAACGTTTCACCTTTAAAGGACCATAGGGAAGACATACATAAAATTGAAGTTAGTATCGTTGAAGACCCAATGGAGCGAGAAATTTATGAGACATATTTGATTAACAAATTACATGCAAAATATAATGTAGATAAAGTATTTTATAAGTAATAGTTAACTAAAATTCTCATAATGGAATATTGTTTTTAGCAAGCAATACTTTTTTACACAAATTACCATACCATCCGAATAAACTTTCATGATATAGTATTACTGTAAGAAGCTGATAGTAAGAATTCAAAACTTACATTTACCATTAATGGGGTACTAACATAATTTACTCATAATCATACATACCGTGCTAGATGGGGAGCTGGCGGTGCCCTTTTACCCGCAATCCGCCTTAGCGGGGTTGAATTCCTTTTCAGCGGTATGGTTTAGGGAAGGATTGCCTTTAGAAAAGCAGTGATGACAATTGGGGTCCGCGCAACAGTAGTCTATGAAACTGGTCAGGCCTGGAAGGGAGCAGCCATAAGTAGAACATTCTGTGTGCCGCAGGGTAGCCCTGATCGAGCCGGCTCCTAAAGTAACACTTATCTATCCATATCAATGTAAGGTGCACGGTTTAAATATTGTGGGGCCTTAGCTCAGCTGGGAGAGCGCCTGCTTTGCACGCAGGAGGTCAGCGGTTCGATCCCGCTAGGCTCCATACATACTTATACAAAAACTACGAGACATATTTTTGAATCGTAGTTTTTTGCTATGTTAAACGCTTATTTTCTTCAAATTCAAACAAAGACTTATTGGTTTTTTTTCAAATTCAAAAGGAAATGCACGAGTATATTGATGAAAAGATAGTTTACTTAATTTAAATAAGCTTCAGACAAAAGCAAAAGAGAAAGTAAAAGGATTGTTTCGTGAGCGATTTTATCAGTAACCAAAATGGGAGGAACTATCAGAGTGTAAGAGGGTAAGATATGTATATAAGCAACTTGTTAAAAACCAAATCCTTTCAGGTTATCAATTTAAAACATCCAACACATCAACTGAAACATTAAACGATATCATTATGCTTGTCGAAAGCAAGGGACCTTAGTTAAATACCTTAATGAATAGTTATACTAAAGCTAGATATGGAAAAAAACCATTAAGCTCTGATGAGGTAGAGATTGTTAAAGCGTTTTTCAATTCACATTTATAATTGAATGATAAAGGCTGTCTAAACTCAATCGCTTTTTCGAGACAGCCATTTGATTATAGAATCAATTACATAAACCCACGGAATACGGCTAAAATACTTAACCCAAATCCAATTAAGGTGAGAAATGAAAAAATGACTAATTCTTTTTTCTCCTTGTTCCTTACAAGTCTTGGTACTTCCCAAGCAAAGATGATAGCAAAAGTAAGAAATATGATAATGTATTTAAGCATTTTTAACCTCACAGCAATAAATTTTTATTTTCTTAATCCGACTCTTCTTAAATAAACCTCGGCATTAATCGAAACATCTAATTGTGCAAACATCTCGTCCCAATTTTTTTTGTAGATAGAATTCCAATCATTTGGATATTTTTTGTATACAGTTTGTCCAAATCCAAATATATCTGAGCGAAAATCCTTCTGAACCTTATCAACTACTTGACGGACTCTATTTTCAAGCTCTGTTTCCATTCGTTTTTGCAGGTCCTCAATTACCTTTGGATCATTTAAATTTAATTGCGAATCATTTTCTATTACTCTTAATTCTGTAATAATATTTACGTCAATCTTTAATTCTCCATGTTCTTTTCTAGGGACAATTTTAGATTCCGCTCTTATAATTTCACCGCTAATATTTCCATCCTTATTAGAGATAGGATGTGTAATAATCCCTTTACGCAATGTATTTCGAATCCATAAAATCGCTCTTGTTTCAAAGCTATCTAACCATCCGACAAGCTTTTCACCTTTAAACACAGCAGATCCAGCTATTTTTTGTCCTTTATCCTCATCATTATCTCCTAATGGTGCAAGTGAATAATGAGGTGCTATCGGTTCTTGTCCCTCTGTCAGTAGCATATCTAGGAAATCCCTTACATATATCGTAATTCCTTTTCCTAATTTGGCTAATTCCTTCGATTCTTCAGACGCTATACTTTCTAATACAGGTCTTGCTTTTAAGACTTTCAAGGCATCTCCCTTTGTCATCATAATAAAGCTATTAATACGTGGTTCATGATACCTAGTGTGAAAGTCAATAATATTTTTAACTCCTTTTCGAGCTAAATCCTCACCAATTAATAGCACTCGGCTTTGTGAAAAAAATACTTGTCTCCCGATTTTTTCTTGTAGGTTATTATAAGCCTCTGAAACAGTTGCACCTGTCTCAGAAATAATAAATGTACTACTTCCACTTTCCCCACCACTTTGAGTTGGTCCTAATTTTGAAGGAATTGCGACTTGAAGAGATAAGCGAAGTCTTTCATCCTCAGCAAGATCAATCGCAATTGCTGTCACAATCGCAATATCATTCACTTCAACACGATCCCAACAACCACCAAGAAATATCGTTATAATAAATAAAAGTAAGACTTTTATTGTCCTCATAAGCACCATCCTAACCTACCCCAACAAATATATCTATTTTTCTCCAAACCGCTTCAAATTTCGTTTTCCTGTTTGTTCTGGACGTTCGTTCATTTTCCACCATGGAACTCGAATAAAGATATCTTTAATATTGTTTAAATTAAAAGGTGCAATCGGTGCTAAATAAGGGACACCAAACGAACGCAACTTTACAAGATGTACTAATATAAAGAAGACTCCTAGCAAAATGCCATAAAATCCTAATATAGCTGCTAAAAAAATCATCAGGAAGCGAAGAAGCCGAATTGCACCTGTAAAAGCGTAGTTAGGGAACATAAACGAAGCAATTCCTGTTGTCGAAACAACAATAACTAATGGAGCTGAAACAATTCCGGCCTCAACAGCTGCTTGTCCGATTACTAATGCACCGACAATACTTACTGTTGAACCGATTGGCCTTGGCAGCCTTAACCCCGCTTCTCGTAAAGCTTCAAAGGTTATTTCCATCAATAATGCTTCAACAACGGCAGGGAAGGGGACTTTCTCCCTTGATGCTGCAACACTAAATAAAAGATTTGTTGGTAATAATTCCTGGTGAAAGGTTGTCACAGCAATATAAATTGCAGGAAATAGTAACGCAATTAATAAAAACAAATAACGAATACCTCTAATAAAGGATGTCATCACAAATCTTCCATAATAGTCTTCAGGAGAATTCATCATTTGAAAAAAGGTGACAGGAACAATTAATGCAAAGGGACTATTATCAACGAGAATCGCTACTCTCCCTTCAAGGATGTTCCCGACAACTCGATCAGGCCGTTCCGTTTGTAAGGCTTGAGGAAACACCGTATAAGGAGCGTCTTCAATAAATTCTAATATATACCCACTATCCTCAATAGCATCGAGTTCAATTCTTTTTAATCGTTGCCTTACTTCATCAACGATTGTTTTTTGCGCAATATTTTCTAGATAAACAACCGCTACGTCAGTTTTAGATAATTTTCCAATCTTCAACGTTTCAAACTTAAGTTTAGTCGTTTTTAATCTCCTGCGAATCATGCTAATATTAGTGCGAATATTTTCATTAAATCCTTCTCTCGGACCTAAAACAACCGCCTCTGATAAAGGTTCATCTATAGATCGCTGGGTAAATTTATGCTCACCAATCAGCAATGCTTGATTATACCCATTAATTAATAGAACCGTACCACCAGACAGGATATAATCAACTACTTTTTGATAAGAGGTATCTTTTTCGATTTGTGCTGCACTGATGTCTGCCAAAATATCATCCAATGTTGGAATCTTCTCTTGATGAAGTCCATCTTTTTGATTTAACAAGGGATTAATGACATGATGTTCCATCCTTTTCATATCCACTAATTCATTTAAATAAATAATTGCAGCAGAGATAGTATTATGAATTTTAAACTCACGAAAAGAAAAATCTTCTGCGCCATTGAATAATTGTTTAATTTGTTCAAGAGTATCTTCAAGAATAGTTGAAATATCCCCCATATCACTATGCTCATGAATATGTTTTTCTTGATAAAGAGGTCTTTTAATTAATGTTTTCTTTCTTTTAAATAGATGCAATAGAAGTCCTCCTCAATTAGCTCCTGTAAAATACGTTCATTTTGACTTCTTTTTATTCATTTTGTTACGAATCCTGGCTATTATTAATAAAAGAAGTGGGATAATGATTTGGAGCGGAATATGAAAATAGACAGGGACAATCTCTAAACCGATATTATTATATTCAATCTGATTTGAAGAAATAATTAGGGACAAAGGTGCTATAACCGAGCCTAGACCTAATAGTACTGAACGATTATGCTTCAGCTTAAGTACTTGTGCAATTCCTGCTGCAGCTCCATATGTCCAGCCACCTACTTTAAAAAAAACACCAGCAACCATCATTAATATAATCAAGGCATCAAATCGTTCTAAAAAATCAGCAATCGAGATCATTCTTGTAGCAGATAGGAGTGGGAAAAATTGATCCCGATATATTTCTGGTCCTAAAACACTTATCACCATGATAATATTCATAATTAATAAAAAGGTAGTCATCATAATAGCGGCAAATCCTACTTTTTTCAGATTTGTACCCTTTACTAGAAAAGGGAAAAACATCGTAATAATAATTGATTCACCAAACGGAAAGGTTAAAACGGTTGGAAATACTTCATTTAATACAGGCTTAATCCCATTACCTAATACCGGGGTGAGATTTTCAATCGTAAATTGATCGACAGTTGATAATAAAATCCATACAACCGTTATCGCAATAATGTAAACAGGGAACACTACCTCTCCCATACGGCCAAAAACTTCAACACCTCCACGTAAACAATAAATCATTAATATCATAAAGCTGCCAATGACAACCTCCATTGGTGTCTCATCTAAAATCGTCGCAGATATTAGTTCTCCAAAATCGCGACATGCCTTTGCAGCAAGATAAGTGAAATAGATAATATAAGCTAAAATAATCGGATATGACAAAAATTTGCCAATGATTTTTGGAATCAACTCTATTAATGAATCACCAGGATAGTATCCACATAATTTTATATATACGTACATTAAAAATAATCCACCTAGCATAGAGAGGAGGAAGACTATCCATGCATCTTGCTTTGCACCAGAACCAATATTGTACATAAAGGTATTTCCAATTTGAAAGCAAACTATGACAAAAAATAACTGGAGTGAGCTTATTCTTTCCTTAGGCATCAAAAGTCTCCTAAAAGTTATATATAGTAGTTAAACGGAATGAACCGTTTAATGCTAACTATTATTTTCCATTAATTAAAAATTATGCAATTATCTGTAATTGAACAACAGCTGATTAAACAAAACTGCTCATCACAATAAAAGGAGGAGATCTAATAAAAGAAATTGCATAAGCTACCAAAGTTTCTTTTAAAAGAAAACGTGTAAAAAACAAATGTATAAAAATAGAGATTGGAATGTCATTTCTATTGAAGAAGAGAATTAGACTGATTATGAATAATAAAGAAAACTACTAACTTTAGTGAAATAAGAAATGAAAAACCATTTTAATAAAATCAATTAATTGGAAAGGTAGGAGGTAAGGTAGGATTTGATGGGATAGAAAACAATGCTAGAGATTATGAATTTAAATAGTTAATAGCAATAAGCTATAGTGAATCTTCTAAAATCTCTCCATTCAAATTATTACGTAAAATATAAATTTGACGTAATAAACTGCAACAATTAAAATAATCATAAGATTAAATACATTTCGAGGTGCATTTTTATGAATGAACAATCACAATTACATCATAAAAAATTAAATTTATTACTTAAGGATTTACCGTGGTATGTTGCAGAATATATCGACCATAAACGAAGAAAGCTTTCAGCAGCATCATTATTAAACTATTGTCATGATTACAAAATCTTTTTTCAATGGATTATAACTGAGCATCTATTTACCGGTAATCTAAAGGACATACCTTTACAGCTATTAGAAACATTAACAGTACAGCAAGTTGAAGGCTTCTTAAATGCGCTTCAATATGGATATCATAACAAAGAAGTTACCGTAAATCGGAAGCTTTCGGCCTTAAAATCGCTTTTTAATTATTTGCAAAACATTGCCGAAACAAGAGATTTGAAACCTTATATCCAGCGAAATGTGATGGCTAAAATAGAATTTAATGAGCTTAAACAAAGCATGGAAACACTGGCTAATAAAATGGAAGGTAAAATATTATTAGGAGATGAATATGAGAATTTCCGCCAGTTTGTTGCCCATGATTATCGTGAAATCGTAAAAGACAATAAAAAACTAGTAAACTTTTATACATTTAATCAAGAACGCGATACAGCTATAATCTCATTAATATTAGGCTCAGGACTTCGCTTATCTGAAGTTGTAAACCTTGATCTTGATGATATTGATTTTAACAAATACTCTGCACGTGTCATTCGTAAAGGTAATAAAGAGCAATATGTTTTCTTTAGTAAAATTGCTATGGATGACCTACAGCAATATTTAATGATTAGAGAAAAACGTTATCATGTTGAAAAAACAAATAAAGCATTATTTGTCGCAGCTCCAATGGGTCCTAAAGGAAAATCAAGACGATTAACTGCACGATCAATCGAAAAAATGATTGAAAAATATGCAAATGCCTTTGGAAAACCTGCATTATCCGTTCATAAATTACGACATTCATTTGCAACGAGATATCACGCAGAGATAAATGATGTCCCAAAGCTGAGACGCCAGCTAGGTCATTCATCAATCCAGACAACGATGATCTATACACATATTAAAAACGATGATTTGCGAAGTGCCGTTGATAAAATGGACATGCCGAAAGACCATTAATTATGGTCTATTTTTTATATTAGTTTACATAATATATATTCTCGGAAGTTAATGGAAGTATTCAGTTTCTGTCTCATATCAAAAGTTAACTTAAGAGATTGAGACAGAAAAAATTAAAAAATAATATTCCGTTTTCCTTTAAATGTTTAATTCTTATTGTTTCACTGAATTAAATGAGAAATTTGTTTTAATTCGTTGTTTCTGCAAATTGTAACACTACAATCATAGACTACAAAAATTAAATTTTTATGGATTAATTTTATTAATTAGACCATTTTTAGGTAAGTGAACAATAATTCTCGGCGAAATTATACAATCCCTTTTATATTATAAGCCCCACTTACCTTCCTTCTTAAACTTTTGTATTATCAATAAATTAATTCCCACTTCTACCCTATAAATTGATTACGTTGATTGAAAAATGTTCGATACCCAAATTGGGTAAAAATAACCATTGTTAATGCAACGCTACCTGAAATGCCTAATAAAACAGCAACTTGATACTCTACTGCTATTAGTGGACTGATTCCGGCTAATATTTGCCCTGTCATCATTCCTGGTAGAAAGACGATCCCCATACCAATCATATTATTTATCGTCGGCAAAATTGCTGATTCAAAAGCCGAATTAACGATTGATTTCGTTGCTACTTCTGGTTTTGCCCCTAGCATCATCGCACCTTCAATCAATTGTTTTTCTCTATGAACCCCATCTATTAAATGTTTAACACCGAGTGTTATACCAGTCATTGAATTTCCAATAATCATTCCAGCGATTGGAATTAAGTATTGTGGTTGATACCATGGTTCAAAATGTATAACAACAAAATTAAAGTACGCAAGTGTGATAATCGATCCAGATATAATGGAAATCGCAATGATTTGCTTCATTTTTTTATTCAATGGTCTCCCTACTTGCTTAAACGTATTATATATAGCAAAAGCTAGCATTAATAAAACGATGAGTAGAATAAGAAACGGATTTGGATTCTCAAAAATATAAGTTAATATATACCCTACTAAAATCAATTGTAATGTCATTCTCGCTGTCGATACCATGATTTGAATTTCCCGTTTCAATCCGCGCCATTTAACAAATATAATTAAGAGAAGCATAAATACATAACCTACAGCTAACCTCCAAAACTCAATATCCTTAATTACATTTGTCATACTATCCCCTCCCTCCTTTTTAAGATTATTTTATTCTCACAATATGTATTAGCAATCTGTGGAGAGTGAGTGATTAGAACAACTGTTTGATTTTTTTGTTTTGCGGATTGAATAAAGTTTTGCATAACTAAATGCTCTGTCTCCTCATCTAACGCTGACGTTGGTTCATCTAACAAAAATACTTCAGGCTCCATTAAATATACCCTCGCCAATGAAAGCCGCTGCTTCTCTCCACCAGATAGAGTCCCTGCTTCTTCATCAAGCTCTTTCGCTAATGACACAATACGCAACGACTCTTTAAGTTCTCGATCATCTTTTGGCGACTTCTCAGAAAATACTAATCCAATATTGAGATTCTCACGAATGGTTCCTTCAAAAATAGTTGGTTGCTGCGATGCCATAACAACTCTTCTTCGATGTGATATGGCATCTTCTTCATTAAGATTTTTATGTTGATAATATATTTCACCTTCATCAGGTGAAATCATCATATTAAGCATTCTTAATAAAGTCGTTTTTCCTGCTCCGCTTTGACCTACTAAACTAGTAATCTTTTGCTCAGGGATAGTCATTTTCTCTATATCGAGAATATCCTTGTACTTAACATTATGTAATTCGAACATATATTCCCACCTCTTTTTTATCTACATCTATCTTGGCTGAATTCTTATATTTTGTAAATAAAAAAATTACCCACATACATGTTGTACGTGGGTAATCGATAATCAATTGCTTATTTTAAATCCTCAATTGAATCAATATCCATATATTCTGGTACGACTAAACCTGTTTTAGCACCTTCAAGGTTTGCACCTAGATCTTCAAACTGACCCTCATATTTCTTATATTGGTCCGCATGTGTTAATGGAAGCCATCCGGCAATATGTGCATCTATACTACCATCTGCAACTCCAGCCCACATTGGGCCTGCTTCAACCTGGCTTAATGTTACTTCATAGCCTAAATCCTGAAGAACCTTAGCTACTACATTCGTACTTGCAATTTCACTGTCCCAAGCAACATATGCAAGCTTGACTTTATCACCATTACCTTTTTCAGCACCTTTTGTCCATTCTGCTACTTTATCAGCATTATCCTCTACCCAGCTAGCTGCCGCTTCTTCAGGTGATGTGCCATCTTGAATACTGCTCATCACAACTCCCATCTCATCAGGAGTCCAATGGAATTGATCTAATACTTTATTAACACCTGGAAGATCATCAGCTAGTCCTTTACGAGCAATTGAGTGGATGTCTTCAGCTTCGCCATAAACACCCTTCGGATCTTCTAAATATTTCAAATCAAACTTAGAAAACATCCAATGTGGCGTCCAACCGGTAATAATAATCGGCTCTTCCTTATCATATGCTTTTTTTAGAGAAGCAGTCATCGCTGCCCCTGAACCTTCAATTAGCTCCCAATCTGATAGTTCATATTCTTCAAGAGCATTTGCAGTAGCCTTCATAATTCCAGCACCTGGGTCAATTCCTGTTATTTTATAATCAACTGATTCACCGACAGAACCAGAATTAGCTGAATCAGAGCTTGCATCTTTCCCTCCGCTACAAGCAGCTAAACTAAAAGATAAACCTAATGCCAATGAAACTGTTGCTATTTTTTTAAACATTATACATTTCCTCCCCTTTTTGTCTTCCCGATATTTTGAGTAATTCTATCTAAAATAATCGCAATGATTACGATTGCCAAACCAGCTTCAAACCCTGTTCCAGTTTGCAATTGTGTAACAGCACGATACACATCTGCTCCTAATCCTGGTGCTCCAACCATTGATGCAATAACAACCATTGATAATGCTAACATGATGCTTTGATTGATTCCGGCCATAATAGTCGGTAAAGCCAATGGCAATTGAACCTTTAGTAGCTTTTGTCCTGTTGTAGAACCAAATGCTTGTGTCGCTTCAATTAAATCATCTGGAACCTGTTTAATACCTAAGATCGTTAAACGGATTGTTGGTGGCATCGCAAAAATAACTGATGCAACAACTCCTGGTACAACTCCGATATTAAAGAAAAAGATAGCTGGTAACAAATATACAAACGCAGGCATCGTTTGCATAAAGTCTAAAATCGGTGTAACAACCTTACCTACTTTCCTACTTTGGGATGCCCAAATTCCAATCGGAACGCCAAGTATAATGGAAATACCAACAGAAGTAATCACTAATGCTATCGTATCAAGCATATTTTCCCAATACCCTAGATTATCTATTAATAATAATCCGATTAATGTAAAGAGAGCGATTCTCCAGTTACAGACTTTCCAAGCAAGTAAGCCGACAAGGAGTGCTAATATAATGACTGGGATATATCCTAAACCTAACACAATACCCTCTACAAAAAATTCTAAGCCAGTAGCAATCCCTTCAAAAAACGGTTCAAAATGGTCAACTAACCATTCAATTAGTACGTCAATCCAATCTGCTATTGGTAACTTTGGAAATAAATTTCCCATTTTATTCTACCTCCCTTTCAACTGTTAAAGGGAGCTCGGTTACTTTATCAGCTTCGTTAATATACGTTTCATTACCTGATAGTGCACCAATCAATGCACCTCTTATAACAATTCCTTTTAAGCGATGAGCCTCATCTATAACAGCAACTGGTATTGTTGCTGTTGATACCTCATCAAATAAATCAACAAGTAACGTATCCTCAGATACAGTTACAAGCTGCTTTGTAATGACTTCTTCTAACGGAAGACCTTTTTCAATTGCTTGATTTGCATCCTGCGCTGTAACTGCTCCTATCAATCGCTTCTGTTTATCGACAATATAAACTGTAGATATTTGATGATCCTTCATCACCTTGAGCGCTATTCTAGCACCTTTTTCAAGCTGTATTGTTTCGGCTCTCTTCATGACATGACCGGCTGTTAGAACTTTTGATAAATCGACGTCTTCAACAAAACGTTCTACATAATCATTTTCAGGATTCATTAAGATTTCTTCTGGTGTCCCTATTTGAACGATATTTCCATCCTTCATTAATGCAATACGGTCACCAATTCGTAATGCCTCATCTAAATCATGTGTAATGAATATGATTGTTTTCTCCATTGTTGCTTGAAGATCCAACAGCTCGTCCTGCATGTCTTTTCTAATTAATGGGTCAAGTGCACTAAAGGCCTCATCCATTAATAAAATATCAGGATCATTCGCTAAGGCACGAGCAAGTCCAACCCGTTGTTGCATACCACCACTTAGCTGACTAGGATATTGCTCCTCATATCCTTCAAGACCAACTAATTTAAGTGCATCTAATGCAAGTTTTCTACGTTTCTCTTTATCTATCCCTTGTATTTCTAAACCATACTCGGTATTTGCTAGAACTGTTCGATGAGGAAATAAAGCAAATCGTTGGAAAACCATACTCATTTTTTTTCTCCGGACATTTCGTAGGGCTTCCTTATTCATTGCAACTATATCTTCCCCATCAATAAGAACTTGACCACTTGTTGGCTCTATTAATCGATTAAACATCCGAACTAATGTGGACTTTCCGCTACCTGATAAACCCATAATGACGAAAATCTCACCAGGATAAACATCAAAATTAGCGCGATTCACCCCAACAGTTGAACCTGTTTCTTTTAAAATTTCTTGCTTAGTTTTTCCCTGTTTTAGAAGCTGAGCAGCTTTTTTCGTATTCTTCCCAAAGATTTTCGAAACTTCTCTTACAGAGATTTTTGCCGAACTATTATCTTTAATCATTTTTTCACCTCAATTAAACTTTTAAAAAACGCGACGTACTATCAATATCGGCAAACCCTCCTTTTATTTTTTGTCACGAACACTGTACCTATATAAGTATAGGAATATTACAAAAAGATTACAAAGCGCAAATACTCGCATTTACCTTCGTAAACTTTGTACAGAAAAAACTGTACAGACTTAACGTTCCATATCCTTATAAATCCTCGATATTCCTCCCAATTCTTAGTCTTTACTTTCAAATCACTTAAATGTAGTCTGTATATATAATCACTAATAGGATGTGAAAGGGTTTGCAAGGGAAAGAAGAACATGAAAGGGCTCGTGAACGAGTCATTGAGGCCATATCACAAAATATGAATTTATATGGAGTAACTCCCTCAGTAGGTAGACTTTGGGGTCTTCTTTATTTTCAAAATCAACCGATGACACTTGATGAAATGAAAAACGAACTTGGAATGAGCAAAACGAGTATGAGTACGTCGGTAAGACACTTAATGGATTTGCATATGGTTGATAAAGTATGGAAAAAGGGAAATCGAAAAGATTTATATGTAGCTGAAGAAGATTGGTACCAAACTTTTATTGATTTTTTCACAATAAAATGGCGCAATGGTGTTAACATTAATGTTTCTGCAATTGAAAAATCATTAAAGGAACTAAATAAGCTACTTGAATCACCTACGATATCCGAGGATCTTAGAATTCAAATAACTCAGGATATTGAAAAGCTCCATAAAGCATTAGACTATTATGATTGGCTCAATCGACTAGTGGATAGCTTTGAGTCAGATGTAATCTTTGATTTTATACCAAAAAAGGAATCGGATTTGCCGAAATAATTGTAAATTCAATTTCTTCAACATATCAGTTTCATCAAATAAGAAATAAAAGCAGCGAGTTTTGATAACTCGTTGCTTTTTTCTATTTATCGAGTTAAATGCATGAACATATCCATCATTTTGTTTTTTCTCAGACTTATTTGAATCATTTTACTGTTTAATTGCATAATAAACGAATAAGTTCTAATGCTATTGATATGTAGCTCTAAAGTCAAAACAATAAGGATGTGCCTAAATGAATAATGAGACGATTATCGAAGAGTTAAATACCATTTTAAGAGGGACTTATATGGGAATACGTTCAATGGAGCATTATATCCAAAGTACAGACGATTTGTCTGTAAAAAGCACTTTCCAATCTATGCAGCAAGAAATCAAACAAAATGCACAAGTATTAGCTGCACGAATCCAAAATTTAGGCGGAGTTCCTGCTGATGATGAAGGTTTAACTGGCTCCTTCCATTCCTTTATGCACAAGGTCATGTTACCAAACAGTTCAGAAGGAATGATTAAGGATGCTTTTAAAGGAATTGATAACTATGGGATTGAATACTCTGAGGAAATTGTAAAAGGTGATTTAGACTTAGAAAGCAAGCGTATAGTTGAAAACATAATCGATACAAATCGGAGACATGTTTCCTTGTTAAAAGAAATAGTTGACAAGTATTAATGATTTAGTTTCTTATTTAGGATTAACCTTCAAAGTAATGGGTTAATCCTATTTTTCTTCATCATTTTTCTTTACTAATTAACTTTTCAAATATCAGATTTTGTTAGGTTTATATAGTTATGAGGGCTTATGTAACAATAAATTACAAAAAATCGATGTTATTAGACAATTAAAATACTTTTCAAACGTGAAAAAAAGGATTAAAATAGTTTTATTACTCGATAAAGGGGTGATTCCATTGAAACTGACAAAGTATGTAAGCTTTCTTTTAGTCCTAATGTGTATGTTTGTGGGCTATCAAATCGTTTCAATGTCTCACTATCATCATTCTGTTAGTCATGGAGGCGTAGTGGGCGTTGAAAACGAAGTCTCGTTCACAACTGTTGACCATCATCAGGATGAGAAGAAGCATCCCGATTACTTAGGAAATCTTTTTATTGAGAATTTAGAACAAGCTACTGTAATAGTCGTTCTTCTAACTTTGTTACTTTCTGTTCTAACTTTGCTCATACAGAAATTATTTCTTAAGGCAGTTTATTATCAATCTTCCTATTATTCAAATCATCATTGTATTTTAACCTAACTTATCTTACTAATAAGGAGGTAATCAATGATGACACTTTTAAGATTGATTCCAGTAGCATTATTTTCACTTACTGCATTAAGTTTATTAACTTATCAAGGAATTGAAATCGTGCATGCATTAACTGAGTACGTTAGAAATAAATAATAAAAAGGATGTTCTAAAAAATCCCCTCTTATTTTCTAATCAATAAGAGGGGATTTTCATTTAGACATCCTTATTTATTCTTCTTTATTGTCGGTCTTTTCAATAAACCAAACATGACTTACAGAACCTGATTCCTGTTCATCTATTACAAAAGAACCGTTACTATAGCGGTCATTAGGTCGTAACGATGAAATATCGATACTTTCAATAACCCCTTGTTCTGTTTCAAGATAGAAGTCACCTTTTGCTTGCGTAATTTCCGCTCCAACAATTCGATGAGGATGATTTTTTAATTCCCTAAGCATTACTAACCCACGTTTTGCTCGTGACGATTTTTCAAAATCGGTTAAATTCATTTTTTTCACTGCACCTCTTTGAGTTGCAACGACTAAAAATGCCTTCTTCGTCCGATCAATAATATTACCACTCACAACAAAATCATTGTCCTTCAAATTAATACCTTTTACGCCAGCAGCTCGTGGTCCAACTAAACTTACTTCTTCCTCTTCAAACCATAATCCATAACCTAAATGAGTTACTAAAAATAAATCATGGTTACCATCAGTAAGATGAACATCTATGAGCTCGTCATCACCTTTAAGATTAATTGCCACTAATGGTTTCGAATATCGTTGTGCCTTATAATGGCTTAATTCTGTCTTTTTCACCATTCCATACTTCGTAATAAAGGTAAGGAATGCATGTTCTTCAAAATCTTTAACTGGTATAGCTTTAAGTATTTCTTCATCACGTTCTATTGGAATAATATTTGCAATATGCTGACCGATATCCTTCCAACGAATGTCTGGTAATTCGTGAACAGGACAGTACAAATAGTTTCCTTTATTTGTGAAGAGTAAAACGACATCTGTCGTATTGATCTCAATTTGAGAAAGCAATCTATCGGTATCCTTCATCCCAAAATCCTGTCCATTAGATGCAGCATAGGACCTTAAGCTTGTACGCTTCACATATCCATCCTTTGTTACCGTTACAATGACATCCTCCGAAGCAATCATTACTTCAAGATTGATTTTTATTTCTTCAATCTGCGCTTCGATAACTGAACGTCTTTCATCTGAATATGCCTTTTTGACACGTCTTAAATCATCTTTAATAACCTTTAATAAAACATGTTCATCACTTAAAATACTTGTAAGCTCTTTGATTTTTTTATCAAGCTCTTCTGCTTCATTTTCAAGCGCTGTAATATCGGTATTTGTTAAACGATAAAGCTGTAAGGAAACAATTGCTTCCGATTGAGCCTCTGTAAATGCAAATTTTTCGATTAAATTATTCTTTGCATCGCGTTTATCCTTTGATGCTCTAATCGTTGAAATTACCTCATCTAATATTGATAATGCCTTAATTAAACCTTCAACAATATGCTGGCGCTCTTGTGCTTTTCGTAGTTCATATTTTGAGCGATTTGTCACAACTTCCTTTTGGTGACCAATATACGCATCTAAAATTGATGGGAGGCTCATTAACATAGGGCGACGATTATAGATCGCCACCATATTAAAATTATACGTAATTTGTAAATCACTATTTTTATATAAATAGTTTAATACACCTTCAGCATTGGCATCCTTTTTTAATTCGATGACAATACGTAAACCTGTACGATCTGTATCATCACGAACCTCTGCAA
Source organism: Bacillus sp. (in: firmicutes) (assembly GCA_031180805.1). Lineage (GTDB taxonomy): Bacteria > Bacillota > Bacilli > Bacillales > Bacillaceae > Metabacillus. The sequence continues at coordinate 11,602 of JAPSLL010000038.1, read as the reverse complement.
TCCCTTCAACCTTTCGTTCAATCCGGAATTCATCAATTCGTTTGACAAGGTTTGCTTTATTCACTTCATAAGGGATTTCAGTAATGACGATTTGTTGTTTACCACCACGTATTTCTTCAATGGCTGCTTTACCTCGAACGATAATTTTCCCTTTACCAGTTTCGTAAGCTTTTCTAATTCCATCTATCCCTTGAATAATTCCTCCGGTAGGGAAATCAGGACCTTTGATGATTTTCATAAGATCATCAACAGTGCAGTTTGGTTTATCCATCCGTTTAATAACCGCATCAATGACCTCGCCAAGGTTATGTGGCGGTATATCTGTCGCATAACCAGCAGAAATCCCTGTGGAACCATTAACTAATAAATTTGGAAACATCGCTGGTAGGACAACTGGTTCCATGCTCGTATCATCAAAGTTCGGTACAAATTCTACAGTTTCTTTTTCAATATCTCTAAGCAGCTCTGATGAAATTGCCGATAATCTAGCTTCCGTATAACGCATGGCTGCAGGTGGATCTCCATCGATACTTCCATTATTTCCATGCATTTGAATTAGTACGTTCCGAACCTTCCAATCCTGGCTCATTCGCACCATTGCCTCATAAACAGAGGAATCACCATGTGGGTGATAATTACCGATTACATTCCCTACTGTTTTAGCTGATTTACGAAAGTTTTTTTCATTTGTATTCCCTTCAACATGCATTGCGTATAAAATACGTCTTTGAACAGGCTTTAAGCCATCACGGGCATCTGGAAGAGCACGATCTTGAATTATGTACTTACTATAACGGCCAAAACGGTCACCTAGTACATCCTCAAGAGGTAAATCGCGAAAAATTTCAACTGACTCTGCCATAAATTATACCTCCTCTGCGACCGATAAATGTTCGTTTTCTAATATATTCGTATCCTCATCAAGACCGAAGGCAACATTGCTTTCAATCCATTTTCTACGAGGTTCTACTTTATCACCCATAAGTGTTGTAATTCGACGTTCTGCACGTGCAGCATCATCAATTTTTACGCGAATGAGTGTTCTTGTTCCAGGGTTCATTGTTGTTTCCCATAGTTGGTCTGCATTCATTTCCCCTAAACCTTTGTAACGTTGGATCATATACCCTTTACCAACCTTTGAAATAGCACCTTGCAACTCTTCATCAGACCAAGCATATTCGATTACTTCTTTCTTCCCTGTTCCTTTACTTACTTTATAAAGCGGAGGAAGTGCAATAAATACTTTTCCATGCTCAATTAATGGTTTCATATAACGATAAAAGAATGTTAACAGCAATACTTGGATATGTGCTCCATCTGTATCAGCATCTGTCATAATAATAATTTTGTCATAATTGATATCTTCAATGGAAAATTCTGCTCCGACTCCACCGCCAATAGCGTATATAATTGTATTGATTTCTTCATTTTTAAAGATATCAGATAGCTTTGCTTTTTCTGTATTAATTACTTTACCACGTAATGGTAGGACAGCTTGAAAACGACGATCTCTTCCTTGTTTAGCTGAACCTCCAGCAGAATCACCCTCAACTAAGTATAATTCGTTTTTCATCGGGTTACGTGATTGTGCAGGGGTTAGCTTACCACTTAAAGTCGTTTCAGAGCGCTTACGCTTTTTACCGCTTCGAGCTTCTTCACGAGCCTTTCGCGCCGCTTCCCTTGCTTGAAAAGCCTTAATTGCTTTTTTCACTAAAAGTGTTGCTGCATCTGGATTTTCCTCAAGAAAATAGGTTAGATTTTCCGTCACAATTGCATCAACAGCTGCACGTGCTTCACTTGTCCCTAGCTTACCTTTTGTTTGACCCTCAAACTGAAGCAGCTCTTCTGGAATACGGACAGAAATAATCGCAGCTAGTCCTTCTCTTATGTCGGATCCTTCAAGATTTTTATCCTTTTCCTTCAGCAATCCGTTTTTTCGAGCATACTCATTAAAGGCTCTCGTCATAGCTGTTTTTGAACCAGCTTCATGAGTACCTCCATCCTTTGTCCGAACATTATTTACAAATGACAAAATATTTTCCGAATATCCGTCATTGAATTGAAAAGCAAATTCTACCTCAATGCTATTTTGCTCTCCTTCAAATGATACGACAGGGTGAAGGACATCCTTTTCTTCGTTTAAATACGTAACAAATGCTTCAATACCCGTCTCATAATGATAAACCTCACTATGATCGTTTCGTTCATCAATTAACTCAATTTTTAATCCTTTTAATAAGAACGCAGATTCTCTTAGTCGTTCACTTAATATTTCATAATTATAAGTCGTTGTACTAAAAATCGTAGGATCAGGCTTAAAATGTATCGTAGTTCCCGTTTTCGTTGTCTTCCCTTTCTTGGAAAGGGTCGTCACTGGGATACCTCCATTTTCAAACCGTTGTTCATAGATAGATCCTTCACGATGAATCGTAACTACTAACCACTCAGATAGTGCATTAACAACAGATGCACCTACACCGTGCAAACCACCACTTGTTTTATAACCACCTTGACCAAATTTACCTCCAGCGTGAAGGACAGTTAAAATAACCTCAGGTGTTGGTTTTCCAAGTTTATGCATCCCTGTTGGCATTCCACGACCTTTATCTTGTACAGAGATACTATTATCCTTATGAATCTTAACAATTATATGATCTCCGTAGCCTCCTAAAGCCTCGTCAACAGAGTTATCTACGATTTCATAAACGAGATGGTGCAATCCTCGACTATCTGTACTCCCGATATACATACCAGGACGTTTTCGTACAGCCTCTAGTCCTTCAAGAACTTGAATCGCATCATCATTATAATCAAACTGTTGTTGCTTACCCAAACGACTAAACCCCTTTCAATTCATACACAAATGCATTACTTGAGAAAATCCCAGCGCACTGCTAAAGCGAAGTATAAATAAAATAAACTGCAGCTCCAAAAGAAGCTAGCTATACATCGTTTATATTTTACACTCGTTTTACGCTTGAACTAAACATGAATAACTTAATACAAATATTCATACTATTTAACTCTTCAAGTAAAAACTCATGTTTAAGTATTTTATACAATAATTTTTATATCGACAACCTTATGTTTGTTAAAGCTGTCCTCATATGAGAAATGAAAATGATGATTTATATCAAAATTCTTTCGTATCCAAGCTTTATTGTATATGGTATTTAACATTTAGCAAACTTTATTCTGCTTATAAAGTAAAAAATCCTTGTTTTTACAAGGATTTTTTCAAAAAGAATCAAATATCACTTCGTCATTGCATGTTCTACCTTTATACAACGATTCATGATAACAGTTTTATTGTTCTTTTTTAAAAGATCATAGGCATCTTTGTTTTCAAGACCTAATTGTGCCCAAAATACATCTGCATCAATCTCTAAAAATTCCTTTGCAACATCATATAAATGTTCTGAACGGCGAAAAACATTGACAATATCAATATGCCCCTTAAGATCTTTTAAAGACGCAACAGCTTTCTCTCCAAGAACGGTATCAACAGTTGGATTAACGGGAATAATTTTATATCCAGCATCCTGCATTGCTTTACTTACCATGTAAGATGTTCGTTCAGGATTATCAGATAAGCCAACAACCGCGATTGTTTTGCTTGCTTTTAAAATATCACCGATTTCCTGTCGTGTCGGGTATTCCATTGTCATATTTTTAACCCCTTTTCTATTATCATAACAAGTTTTCGAAATTACAACCAGTTTTTTCATGATAATTTTTAAGCCTGCTAATACTTACGAAGTTGTTTTTATGTTTTTTTATTCTCTAATAGTGTTTTTCTATCTGGTCATGCTAAAATAGAAGAAGATTATATAAAGGAGTACAATCATGATTGAAGCTATTATTTTTATTCTTGCCTATTTAATTGGGTCGATACCATCAGGTCTAATCGTTGGAAAAGTTGGTTATGGTATAGATATTCGTGAGCATGGAAGCGGTAATTTAGGAGGTACGAACACTTTTCGTACTCTTGGGATCAAAGCTGGTTTAATTGTTACAATTGCGGATATTTTAAAAGGAACCTTGGCTGCTGCTCTTCCAATCTTTTTTGGACAAGAAGATCTTTCACTTTTATTACCTGGGGTATTTGCAGTTCTAGGTCATACGTATCCAATCTTTGCAAAATTCAAAGGTGGAAAAGCAGTAGCAACCTCTGCGGGTGTATTGCTTTGTTATGAACCATTGCTATTTTTAACGTTAGTTATTTTCTTTTTTATTGTCCTTTATCTTTCAAAATATGTTTCCCTTTCCTCAATGCTAGCTGGTGTTTCTGGAATCATTTATAGCATTGTGATAAAAGACATTTGGTTAATTATTGTCGTTTCATTATTAACATTGTTTGTTATCTATCGACATCGTTCAAATATTAAACGAATAATTAATAAAACTGAACCTAAAATAAAATGGTTATAAGTTAAGATTCTTTTCTATAATAAATTCAACGAAAGAACAACTAATAAAAATTAGCAATGTTTACGAAAATAGCTTAAGCTAAAAGAGCTTGACGAATATAATGCCCCAAAATGTTAGAGTAAAAACACTAATTTTTGGGGTATTTTTATGAACTGAACTTTATTCACAAGAATGTAATAACCAAATACCCATTTCTCTGGTTTGTTAGACAAAGTTATATTATAATTAAGTTATATAAAATTTTCAGTAATTTAGTACATTTACGTATGAACATTCTCTAATAAAGGAGTGTTACAGGTGGAAATTATCGTTAACGATAAGGCGATTCATTGGTATAAGGAAGAACTGGATCTCCAAGACGGAGATACCGTACAATTTTTTGTTCGATATGGTGGTTGTAGTAATGTTCAAAAGGGATTTTCTCTCGGTGTAGCAAAACAAACACCTGATGATATCGGTGCAGCTTTAAAAAAAGATGGAATAACTTTCTTTATTGAAAATCGCGACTTATGGTACTTTGATAATCACAATCTTCTCGTTGATTTAGATGAGGAAATGAATGAACCAATTTTTAATTATGTAAATTAACGAACAATGAGGGATAGGGGCAAATTTGCTTTTGTCCCTCTTTGTTATTTAAAATATCTCTATCTAATATTAAACTATTAATATTACACTTATCCCCCCATTATTAATAAATTTACAAAAAACAATGATTTAAACTTTTAGGTATCCATTATTTTCGTTTAAAGTTTCATTACTTTTTTGTTCAACAGCAGATCCACATTCATTACATTCTGACATCATCGCAAATTTTTGTTATACACCCATTGAAAAATTACCACAAAAACCCATTTATCCTTATAAAGATAAAATTGATTATATTAAATGTTTAATAAAAATTCAGTTTAATGAGATATTTAATACATTAGAACTATAATTAAATGTAAGTTGAATTTTTTCAATTTATGCAATCAGAAAAAGCATAAAAAACTAATGAATTTACTCAATCAGTTTTTTATGCATATAATTTTAGAAATTATGTACCACTATATAAGCTTGTATGCTTTTAATCATTTTCCAACGTTAATTTAAACCGTACGATATGGTCATCTAATCCAGATTTCTTAAGAATCTCAAATTGAGTTGGTCCGAGCAAATCAAAATGTGGATAATCGCTATAGTAATGAATCCATTCTTTTTTTAAACCAAATTGTTCTCCCCAATGAATAAGTTTATTGACATCATTGCAGCTAACTTTTGTAACAGAATGACAATTTGGAAAACGCTTATCATACCAATAATGCGTTAAGAAAGCAATTTCTCCTCTTTTTACTGCTTCTTTCCAAGCTGTTAGTTCTTTGCGTGTAATCCCAAACGCCATAGTTTATTTCTTTGCCTTTTCGTAAGCTTCGTGCCAATTTGGATATAATTTTTTGAATTTCACTGGTCGAAACGTATCCTTTTGTACACATACGTGACTTGATGTCGCTCGAACAGCAAGATCACCATCAGAATTAAATATTTCATATCCATAAACACTTTTTATTCCGTTATATTCCTCAATCCAAGTATGAATAATAGCTGTTTCTCCATACCGAAGCGGCTTTTTATAGGAAATATTTATATCAATAACGGGAGAAATAATACCGTCCTCCTCCATTTGCGCATAAGAAAAGCCTAAATCCTGAATTAATTTCGTTCTCCCTACTTCCATCCATACGAGATAATTCGCATGATACACTACACCCATTTGGTCTGTTTCCGCATATCTTACTTCAATTTCTTTTTTTGATACTAGCATGTTTTTCTCTCCTTGCTGTTGCTTTGTAGCTTTACATAAATAAATCTTATCATATACGTTTTTTTTTATGAATGAAAACGACTTTTATAATTACACTAAAGATAAAAGCTAAAGAATTAAACTCATAAAAAAATCAGGCATAAAGCCTGATTTCATGTCTAGTCTAACGAAAACCATTTTCTCGATCTTGTGCCTCATCCTTAATTTCTTCACGCATTGCCTGGATTGCCTCTTCACGACGCTCATTTTTCTCTTGGATTAATTCACGGTCTTTTTCTGAAGCGAATTGCATTGTATCTTGAGATTCTTCAATATTTTCAATCGTATTTTGGACCATTGTCTGTAGTTTTTCTACATTATCGCTACGGTCATCAGGTTTTGGTCTATTTTGGTTTACCAACAGAAATCATCCTTTCTCGTTTGACTTTTACAAAGCCAATTATAGTCTGTTCTTAAAAAGGATTTTTAAACCTCATTTATCACTCTAAGAAGGATAAATGATTTGCTCTGCTGCCAAGAATTATTACGGTTAAACCTTGTTATTCATCTAACAAAACAGTTTTTTACTATTCACCTTTTGTTTGAATGACCTGTGCATGATGTCCTGACTTATCCTGCATTTTTTTACCTTTATTATTACCAAATGCTCTTGGCTTTGTACCAAGATGGCTCGGTGTATAGTGGGCTTGCTTCATATTAGAGTTTGTCATTGTTATCCCCCCTCAAAGAGTAGAATACCCAATACTCACCTCTAAATAACTAGTAATGGTTGTTAATCTAATCGCTTAATCATTCTTTCCTCCCAACGCTCCTCTATACGACTAAGCGCCTCTTGATCTTTTAATAAAGCCTGTTTATTTTCCAAAACTAATTCCTCAAATGTTCTCTTTTTATTTTTTCGCATAATATCACCTCCACTATTATGAATAAAAGGATGTCCATATTTATTTAGATTTAATACAATTTTTAGAAAATAAACGAAAATGTGATAACTTTATTTCCTTATAAAAAAAATCTCACAGCTAGTCCAACTGTGAGAAAGTAAAAGCTAATTATTTTTTAGTTTAAGTAATTCTTCCATTTGATCAAATGACATTGCGCCAACAAATTTATTTATAATAATCCCTTCCTCATCTAGGATATAGGATGTAGGATAGGATAATACCTCATATTGGCTGTTAATCTTTCCTTTTTCATCTAATAAAACAGGGAAAGTTAGTTCTAATTCATTAATAAATTTCTTTACAGTGTCCACACTAGGTTCGCTATTCGTTAAATTGACAGCCGCGACAACAACGTCATCACCATATTGATTTTGTAATTTTTGCATATCTGGCATTTCAGCTCGACATGGCGGACACCAAGTAGCCCAGAAATTAAGCAGTACTTTTTTTCCTTTTAAACTCGATAAACTCATTTCTTTTCCATCCAAAGTTGTTAATTCAAAATCAGGTGCAGAGTCCCCCTTTGCAACTCCTTCTTTTGAATTATTCGGATTTATAGCATAATAAATTGCATATCCAATTAGAAAAACCAAAATCGAAATGGCTAAAATTTTCTTCATGGTGAATCACAATACCTCCTACATAAAAAACAAATACACACTATATTAGAAAATACACCTAAAGAATTAAACGATAGATAAAATAAAAATTTTCATCAATTCATATATAAAATAAAAAGAAATCACAGAAACAACGATAAACAAAAACAATAATTTTAAACCTAATTTCTCTTTTTTCATTCGCAATACTAAAAAAAGAAAACATACTAACAACCCTGAATAAATACCTTTAGTGCCACCAGTTAAATAAATCCAATTATTAGTCATAACATACCCAATAATTGTTTCTAATGAATTGTTTTAAACTTGTTTTTGTTAAAAAGGCATCCATTATAAAATATGTAAATAAAAAAGAAATTAGGACAACTACATAAAAGTATTGTATAGTGAACGGCCCTATTTAAATCGCATCATGAATCAAATTTATCGAAAAACTCCTCAAATATAACGACATATATTTTTATTTAATCATGTAACATCGAAAAGAACAATGAATTTACAAAACGTTTAGAATTTAGACATAGTATTATAAATAAAAAAAGGAACGAAAAAATATCGTTCCTTATCTGTTTGGATTTTTATCCTTTTAATTTATCACGTAATACCATTTGAAGAATTCCACCATGACGATAGTAATCAATCTCTACTTCACTGTCAAAGCGAACTAATACTTCAAATTCTTTTTTGTTTCCAGCTTCGTCTGTAGCTGTCACTTTCACGAAATCTCGTGGTTTAACTGATTCATCAATTGCAACTTCAATTGTTTCTTTACCAGTTAATCCTAGTACATCAGCGTTTTCCCCTTCTTTAAACTGAAGTGGAAGAACACCCATTAATACAAGGTTACTACGGTGGATACGCTCAAAGCTTTCAGCAATAACTGTTTTAATCCCAAGAAGATTTGTTCCTTTTGCAGCCCAGTCACGTGAGCTTCCCATACCATAATCCTTACCAGCTAACACAACAAGTCCTGTGCCATCTTGTTTGTAGTCCATACAAGCATCATAGATTGATTTTACTTCACCTGTTGGCCAGTAAGTAGTGTAACCACCTTCTGTACCAGGGGCAATTTGGTTTTTAATACGAATGTTTGCAAAAGTACCTCTCATCATTACTTCGTGGTTACCACGACGAGAACCATATGAGTTGAATTCCCTTGGAGAAACCCCGTTTTCTTGTAGGTAACGTCCTGCTGGAGTATCCTTACCAATTGAACCAGCTGGTGAGATATGGTCAGTCGTTACAGAGTCACCAAATTTAGCTACGACACGTAGTCCTTGTAAAGCTTCTACTTTACCTGGCTCAGCTTCAAGGCCTTCAAAGAATGGTGGGTTTTGAATGTATGTAGATGACTCATCCCATACATATAACGCTTCATCAGTTGTTTCAATTTCATTCCAACGAGCATTATCATCGAATACTTGCTCATATTCTTTTCTAAATAACTCAGGTGTAACTGTTTTATTAACTACTTCGTTAATTTCATTAGTTGATGGCCAAATATCCTTAAAGAATACATCATTACCATTCTTATCTTTTCCTAATGAATCATTTTGAAGGTCAATATCAACAGTTCCAGCTAATGCATATGCCACAACTAGAGGTGGTGAAGCTAAATAGTTCCCTTTTACTAAAGGATGAATACGTCCTTCGAAGTTACGGTTACCTGAAAGTACAGATGTAACTAATAAATCATTTGCAGCTACTGCTTCTTCAATTTCATCTGCTAGTGGACCAGAGTTACCGATACAAGTTGTACATCCGTATCCAACAAGGTTAAATCCAAGTTGTTCAAGATGTGGTAATAATCCTGAATTTTCAAGGTAACCAGTTACAACTTTTGATCCAGGTGCTAATGAAGTTTTTACATATTTAGGTACTTCAAGGCCCAATTCAACTGCTTTTTTCGCAACTAGACCAGCAGCAACTAATACATATGGGTTTGAGGTATTTGTACAGCTTGTAATTGCAGCAATGGCAATTGCCCCAGTTTTCATTTTTGTTTCTTCACCATTATTAAATTTAATCGTGATTTCTTTATTTATTTCATCTGCCTCTAAACCAAAGCCTTGGTTACCTGCTGGTGCTACTAAATGTTCATGGAATTTTTCTTTCATTTCAGAAAGTGGAATTAAATCCTGTGGACGTTTAGGACCAGATAAGTTTGCTTCGATTTCAGAAAGGTCAATTTCAACAACTTTAGTGAAAATTGGATCTTCATTATTTGGAGTGAAAAATAAACCGTTTGCTTTGCAATATTCTCCAACTACTTGAATATGCTCTTCATCTCTTCCTGTTAAACGCATATAATTTAATGCTTCTTCATCTACTGGGAAGAAACCACAAGTTGCTCCATATTCAGGAGCCATGTTTGCAATCGTTGCACGGTCTGCAAGTGGAAGCTGAGCTACACCAGGGCCAAAGAATTCAACGAATTTACCAACTACACCTTGTTGACGTAATACTTGTGTTACTTTTAAAGCTAAATCAGTTGCAGTTGTTCCATTAGGAAGTTCACCCGTTAATTTAACCCCGATAACTTCAGGAACTGGGAAATATGAAGGTTGTCCAAGCATTCCTGCTTCAGCCTCGATTCCACCGACACCCCATCCAAGTACACCGATACCATTAATCATCGTTGTATGAGAGTCAGTACCAACTAATGAATCTGGAAATGCTTCATATTCTCCATCTTCATTTTCAACAACGTGAACAACGCTCGCTAAATATTCTAAGTTAACTTGGTGAACAATACCTGTTGCAGGTGGTACTGCACGATAGTTATCAAATGATTTTTTAGCCCAGCTTAAAAATTTATAACGCTCTGCATTACGTTCAAATTCAAGGTCCATATTAAATTTCAATGCATCCGGCGTTCCAGCTCTGTCAACCTGAACAGAGTGGTCAATTACTAAATCAACTGGAATTTCAGGATTAATTTTATCAGGATCTCCACCTAAGTCAGCCATAGCTTTTCGTAGTGAAGCTAAATCAACAACAGCTGGAACACCTGTGAAATCTTGTAATATAACACGAGATGGTTTAAAAGGTACATCAATATCTTTTAGCTCATTTGTTCCCCATTTAGCTAAATTTTCAACATGCTCTTTTGTGATAACTCTTCCGTCAACTTGACGTAAAACAGATTCTAAAAGAACTTTTACTGAATATGGTAATCGGGATACATTCCCAATACCAGCATCTTCTAATGCTTGTAATGAATAGTAATTGTACGTCTTTCCGTTAACAGTAAAGTTTTTACGTGCTTGGAAAGTGTCTTGGTTCGTTTTTACTTGATTAGTCATTTCAACTTTCTCCCCCTTATTAAAATCAAGGTCGACTCTTGTCGAAGGATGGTCCCCATTTTTAAATATTTCGCACAATTCAATCTTAATACAACTAGTATCATAAGTAAATAACAATGATGTTATTGATATGTATAAGTTTTCCTTATGAAAGCGCACTAGTTTTACTTTTTTACTATATCAAAAATTAAGTAAATTTTATACATGGTTTTTTGTATTTTTATTATTTTTCAGCACCTAAGAAGTTTAAAGACTTAGAATGTATTCAGTGAATTTGAGCAATTCTATTATTGGAGGTGACGTACAAATGGCGAAGCGTCGAGCAACCCATGTCATTAATGGTATGAATGATGCAAGTGCTCAAGGTGTTGGAGCGGGTTATAATGAGGAAATGCAAAACGAACCACTTACAGCTGCCCAAAAGCAAAACAATAAGAAACGAAAGAAAAATCAATAATAATGCTCTAAACAGACAAAAAACGACGGATTTCCGTCGTT
>JAPSLL010000098.1 GCA_031180805.1 Bacillus sp. (in: firmicutes) | reverse complement strand
CACCAGTAGGACCAGTAACACCAGTAGGACCAGTAACACCAGTAGGACCAGTAACACCAGTAGGACCAGTAACACCAGTAGGACCAGTAGGACCAGTAGGACCAGTAACACCTGCAGGACCAGCAGGACCAGTAGGACCAGCAGGACCTTGTTCTGAGGCTGTTTCAATTAAAACAACATCATCAACTAATACATCGGCACTACCAGCTAAAGGTAATTTATTAATTACTAATAACGCTTGAGTTGCTCCTTGAGGGACTGGGATTGTCGTTTTGTATAATTCAATCCACGTATTATTCTCAACATTTGGTAATCTATTAGTAACTATATTAACTAGTAACCCGGTTCCAAGGAAATTAAAAAATTCATCATAGTATAAAACAACTATTGAGATTGGTGGAGAAGGATTAGGGCCAATTTTTGCAAGAGAGACCAGAAACTCAAGTGTTTCTCCTGGCGTGACTTCCTCATACTGACCTATATACGAGTTTAGTTCTCCTCCTAATAACAATGCAGAGTAATAGCCGGAATGTGAATATTGCGAAGTAATGGTTGCATTAAATGAAAACCATGGACTAAGTGAGCCTGTTTCGAAATCACCGTTCTCGAATATATTATCGATAGGCAAAAAGAGAAACCTCCTTTTATATATATTTGCTTTTTCCAAAAGGATTAAAGCATGGTATATAATATGAGATTGAACAGTAACTGAAACAGTCAAATGAATTAAGTTTAAAGCACATTTAAAAGTTCATTAGATGAATTTCCAGGTAGAGCTTGTAATAATTTTCTTGAATTAAATAGGATAATAGTATGAAAAAGGTCATTATTGAAATACTATTACTAATAATTAATTAAAGAAAATTCAAAAAAGCTATTGTAAATAGACAATAGCTTATGAATTAACTAATTTAATAACCGACCAGGATTACCAACAACTGTTTTATTTGCTGGTACATCCTTTGTAATGACTGCTCCTGCCCCTACAATTGCATTTTCACCTATAATAACTGCAGGAAGTAGTGTAGCGTTATTACCGATTTTTGCTCCTTTTTTTATGATTGGCCCCTGATGTTTGAAGTTACCCATTCCCATATATTTATCATTTGAAGTTGAACAGCATGGTCCAAAGAATACTTCATCTTCAATTTCCATATCAGCTGTTATATAGCATCCTGTTTGGATTGTTACTCTTTTTCCAATGGTTGTATTGTTTTCTACCATTACATTTCTGCCGATTATGCTGTCTTCACCAACAGTTACATTCTCACGTATACTAGATAAGTCTCCTACAAAAACGCCCTTTTTCAATAGTACATTACGATAAATAACCGAACTACATCCGATTTTTACATCATCTTCAATTATAAGAGGAGTTGTATTTTTTTGTGGTTTCCTAGCCATTTTTTTATTTGTTGAAGTTTCTTTTCCTAAAATTGATAAATCATTAATTTGGACCCCATTCCCGATAGTAGTATTTGCTTTTATCGTAACATTGTGTCCGATTCTAACATTATTTCCAATGACTACATTTTCCTCAATTACAGTATTCGCCCCGAGGGAGACGTCTGTACCCATTACGACAGATTCATGTATCATGAAATCCCTCCAATTCTCTATTTTTAATTTAATTGCTATGTTTAGAGAGTAATGATTAAAGATTTTTATATATATTTATTAAATTTTGACCAACTTTTTCAACTGAATGATATTTTTCAACAAATTTCCTTCCTTTTTTTCCTATTTCATGGCGAAGTTTAGGATTTGTAATTAGTTCATCTAATACTTCATGGAGGTTTTCAGGTGTTGCAATAACGATAGGTAAATCTAATGGTAATTTATCACGCACATCATCACGAATAAAGCCAACAACTACTTTTCCTAGTGCCATTGCTTCAACACTAAGCATTCCATATGTTCCACATAATAATTGGTCGACAATAATATCAGATTTTTTATAGACTTCCAATGCTTCAGAATGGTTCATTTTCTCAATCATTTTAAAGGTAAACGTTCGATTGCTTCTTAGCGTTTCTATAGCCTGTTCTACATATGCGGATCCTTTAAATTCACGGTTTGTTGGCGCATGAATGAGCAATGGACTATTGTTATTAATGTTAGGATAAGAAGGTTGGGTGTTACTTAAATCAAAAGCAAGAGGTAGGACATGAACGTTTTTATAATAGTCTTTGACATAAGGTAATACTTCATAATCCTGAACAATTGCCGTATCAATATATTCTGATATTTCTAATAACCTCTCACGAATCTCTTCATCCGAAAAGTAACTTGGAGGGAGGGGATAAGGGTTTAACTGTTTTGTTAAACTTTCTGTTCGTACATCATTTCCCCAATGGTGCATAATCATCTTCTTACCTTTTTGCTTAATATGAGGTAAATCAGTAAATCCTTGCATAAATGTTTCCCCATTATGAAAATGGAATAAATCGAAATGGTCGATGTAGGTAGGGAGTGCCTTTGTGATTTCATATAAATCAGTATTGATAATATTGCTATTGTAATTTAAATAGGTATGAAACCAATTATAACCACCAACATGATAGCCATTTTCACGTAAATACTTTGTTAATATTCCAATTTGTCCAGCGATTTCTGTAGGACCGTGTATGATTCTCATTTGTATCACTCCTTCCTCTATACTATATTCATTTAATGGATTGGTGTAATAAGGAAAAAGCATAGTTTTAAAGCAAAATAATGATAGAACAATACCTAATATTAGAAATAATGTGCATTATTTAGTCCGTTTTTATATAAGAATAGATAAAAAGGGAAAATACTTAGTTTATTCGATAGACAAACTAAGTTTTTTTTGGTACGATAGTTTTAAGGAAAGAAATTTCTATTTGAATAACGACTGATAGGAAATGTTTATTGTAAGCGATATCAGAAGTAGTTCAATAGAACATTTACATTTAGGGGGAATCATAATGGCTTATTTTGAAAACATTAATGGAATTAAGTATGAAGGAGCTTCATCAAAAAATCCTTTAGCATTTAAGTATTATAATCCTGAAGAAGTTATTAATGGTAAGTCAATGGAAGAAATTTTACGTTTCTCTGTTGCTTATTGGCATACATTTAACGCAGATGGTTCAGATCCATTCGGTGTAGGTACAGCAATTCGTCCATGGAATCATCTTTCTGGCATGGATTTAGCAAAAGCACGTGTAGAAGCAGCATTTGAATTATTTGAAAAACTAAATGTTCCATTTTTCTGCTTCCATGATGTTGACATTGCTCCTGAAGGAGATACATTACTCGAAACAAATAAAAATCAGGATACAATTGTTGGAATGATTAAGGAATATATGAGTACGAGTAAAACAAAGCTATTATGGAATACAGCAAATATGTTCACAAATCCAAGATATGTTCATGGGGCAGCTACTACTAATAATGCTGATGTATTTGCATATTCTGCAGCAAAGGTTAAGAAGGCTTTAGAAGTTGGTAAAGAGCTTGGTGCTGAAAACTATGTCTTCTGGGGCGGAAGAGAAGGATATGAAACTTTATTAAATACAAATATGGAGCTTGAACAAGATAACCTTGCTCGTTTCTTCCACATGGCAATTGATTATGCAAAGGAAATTGGTTTTGATGCACAATTTTTAATTGAACCAAAACCAAAAGAGCCTACAAAACATCAATACGATTTTGATGTAGCTACAGGATTAGCTTTCTTACAAAAATATGACTTAGCAGATCACTTTAAATTTAATATCGAAGCTAATCACGCTACTCTAGCAGGCCATACGTTTGAACATGAATTACATGTTGCACGCATTAACAATATGTTAGGTTCTGTTGACGCAAACCAAGGTGACACATTGCTTGGATGGGATACAGATGAATTCCCAACAGACTTATACTCTACAACTTTAGCAATGTATGAAATTTTGAAAAATGGTGGTCTTGGAAAAGGTGGATTGAACTTTGATGCAAAAGTAAGAAGAGGTTCATTTGAGGCTGAAGATTTATTCCATGCTCATATTGCTGGAATGGACACCTTTGCCATTGGCCTTAAAGTGGCAAATAAATTGCTTGAAGACAGAGTTCTTGAAGATTTTATTGAACAACGTTACAGTAGCTATACAGAAGGTATTGGCCTTGAAATTGTTGAAGGAAAAACTGATTTACGTAAATTAGAAGCATATGCACTTCAATTAACAGAAATTAAAAACCAATCTGGAAGACAAGAAAGACTAAAATCATTAGTGAATCAATACTTACTAGAAACATTATCAAATGTTACAGTTTAATATTTCTTTTAATGGATGGTAAAAAGTCACTAACCCTTTCTCACATATAATGTGGGAAAGGGTTAGTGTAATTATCGTCCATCTTTTTTAATTTTAAAGCTTATTATTTATTGATATTAGTGTAGGTTAGTTGAAAAGAAAGTCGACTTAATAGGAGAATATTGTATGTGTGATGTATGAATTATACTTCTTATGAGCTTTCCAGGTGTACGTATCGATCGAAGGAAAAATGATATAAGTTAGATTATTATGAAAAGTACGATTAGTGGAATTGATTATGAAGTACATGGTATAGTTAAGCTATAATGAATCTAGAAGGTGTTAAACATGTACTATATTGTGTTAGATTTAGGATGTGCTGAGTGTGGAGAAAGCTCTAATATTCTTGGGATTTTTACTTCGTTAGAAGAGGCGAAAAAGGCATTAATTGTTTACAAAGAAAAAAATCATTTAGATGAAGAATCAGAGCACGAATTTTATATTTATAAAATCGATAAGCTAAACCATATTTATCATAATAGCTATGAGCATTTGGTTGAAGAATGACAACATAGATAAGCTAATAACATATATAGTAGAAAAAGGGGTTTATTCCTTATGAAAAGATATTATTGTTCTAGATGTATGTTATTTTGCGAAGAATTCAAAGCTTGCTTACGTTGTGGTAATCAAGAATTAAAATGTATTACAATAAATGTACAAAAATAGGAATTAAAATATTCATATAGAAGAGAAATAAAAGGCAGCGAATCGGCTGTCTTTTATATATAATTTAAGTAAGCGTTTTCTTAAAGGCTACTTATTTGAATCGTTTGTTTTATAGGGTGATAACCTTTTTTTGTGATTTTTACTTCTAAAATGCCGTTAAGCAAATTAGCAACAACTTTTTTATTATCTATGGAAAATGGAAGAGTAATTGAGCGACTACATTTGTTTTCATCTTCAACTTGTGTATTTTTTCTGTTACCAATGATTGAAATGATTAGTTTTTCACGTTTAACTTCAATGTGGATATCCTCTTTGACAATATTTTCACCAAGTTCAGCCTCAATAATATATTCATCATTTGTTTCAAATAAATCTATTCTAAAAGTTGTTTCATCTAATAATGATGTAAATGGATCAATGAAAAATTGGGTCATCCATTCTTCAATCCCATTAATATTCATTGGATTTGCTTTCTTTTTTTCATTCATAATAATTGCCCTCCATAATAGACTTACTTTTACCCCCTTTAACTAATAAAGTATTCAATCTAAGTATGATTGTGCAAGAAAGCATATTTTTTAATTTTGAAAAAAGGAATGGATAAACTCCATTCCTTACATATCATGACCAGCATTATGTTTTTGTCTTGTATGGTTGGCATTTTTAACTTTTTTCGAACCACTTAATGGCTCAGGCTGTGAAGCATTCGTTCCTTTATGCGCATTTTTACGCATATCTTTTCCATCATTTTTATTTGTCATATTTTATCCCTCCTGTCATTTTAGAATGAGTCAAATGAAGGGAAAACATTCTAAATCTAAGTGAATAATTTTAATGCTTTGAAACATACTAATACATGGTTTTATACTTGGAATATGAAAGGGCCGTGATGAGAGATGCCATATCATAAAGATAAGCAACAATCTTTTCAAGCTGCACAACAAGGAACAAATGATGCATTAGAAGCATATAATAGTGTTATTAAGGATGAAGCTGACTATGGTACACAATTAAAGCATTTATCAGAAGAAGTGAATGAAGCTTACCAGCAAATAAATAATGCCTTGGAAAATGCATCAGAAACCCAAAGACATAGACTTGAGCAATATCAACGTGATCTTCAGAAGATTGTTAATGAAGTGAATGAATCTGATAAATAAATGAAAAACGACGGAAATCCGTCGTT
>JAPSLL010000097.1 GCA_031180805.1 Bacillus sp. (in: firmicutes) | reverse complement strand
TCCTGAGCCAGGATCAAACTCTCCAATAAAGTGTTTGACTTGCTCATTGTGTACTTAATAGTACGTTTTGTGTTAATCGAAATTAACGTTGGCACGCTTGGTTTTGTTTAGTTTTCAAAGAACATTCATTCCGTAACTTCTTTTCAGAAGCGACT
Organism: Bacillus sp. (in: firmicutes); assembly: GCA_031180805.1. Classification (GTDB taxonomy): domain Bacteria; phylum Bacillota; class Bacilli; order Bacillales; family Bacillaceae; genus Metabacillus. The sequence goes on along the minus strand of JAPSLL010000097.1, from coordinate 6,055 downwards.
TTATTAATATATCACATCAACCAATAAAGGTCAATAACTTTTTCGAATTAATTTTTTGAAATAACATTCGAAACTTCCTTTCGTAGGAAGAATCTAATAATAACTTAATTATATTTGTTTGTCAACTATTCTAAAAAAGTTTTTTAGAAATTATAATTTATAATAAATATCTTTATTACAACTAGTTCTTATTAAAAAGTAATTATAACTGTTTTCTTTCCTCTTCTGAAAAAATTCTCGATCTTGTTAAAAACCTAACCCCTTCTGGTCCTTCAAGCGAAAACATCCCTCCTCTGCCATCTACTACATCAATTATTAATTGTGTATGCTTCCAATATTCATACTGTGCTTTTCCGATATAAAAAGGACAATTTTCTATATATCCTAGTAAGACATCCTCAGTTCCTATTAAGAATTCATCCATTAAGTAGCACATTGGTGAACTACCATCACAACATCCACCAGATTGATGGAACATTAAATGACCATGCTTCCTTTTTAATTTTGCAATTAACTCTTTTGCCTTTTTTGTGCAGATTACCTTTTCAACATCTCCCATCAGAAAACATCCTCCTAATAATACTGACTTCCACAAAATGATGCGGAAGTCAGTTTAAATTATTTAGAAAAATCCTAATTTAGTAGAGGTATAGCTTACTAACATATTTTTTGTTTGTTGATAATGACTAAGCATCATTTTATGGTTTTCTCTTCCGATTCCAGACATTTTGTATCCACCAAACGCTGCATGCGCTGGATATGCATGATAGCAATTTGTCCATACACGCCCTGCTTCAATACCCCTGCCAAACTTATAAGCAGTATGAATATCTCTCGACCAAACTCCAGCCCCTAATCCATATAATGTATCATTAGCTATGCTTAGTGCTTCACTATCATCATTAAATGTAGTAACAGATACAACTGGTCCGAATATTTCTTCTTGGAAAATTCTCATATTATTTTTCCCTTTAAAAACTGTAGGCTTTACATAATACCCTTCACTTAAATCTCCTTCTAAAATATTCCGTTCCCCACCGGTTAATACTTGAGCTCCTTCTTGTTTACCAATATCAATATATGCAAGAATTTTTTCTAATTGCTCATTTGACGCCTGAGCACCAACCATCGTAGTTGTATCTAGTGGATTACCTTGTTTAATCTGATTAACACGTTTTAAAGCTCTTTCCATAAATTCATCATAGATTGATTCTTGAATGAGTGCGCGTGAAGGACATGTACAGACTTCACCTTGATTGAGAGCAAACAGCACAAACCCCTCTATTGCTTTATCAAGAAAATCATCATCCTTTGACATCACATTTTCAAAGAATATATTCGGAGATTTTCCACCTAACTCGAGGGTTACAGGAATCAAGTTTTGTGAAGCATATTGCATAATCAATCTGCCAGTGGTTGTCTCACCTGTAAAAGCAATTTTTGCAATACGACTATTAGAGGCTAGTGGTTTCCCTGCTTCTACCCCAAAACCATTGACTATATTTACGACACCTTTTGGTAAAATGTCTTCTATTAGTTCCATTAACACTAAAATACTTGCAGGAGTTTGTTCTGCAGGTTTAAGAACAACACAATTTCCTGCAGCAAGAGCAGGCGCAAGTTTCCAAACGGCCATTAAAATTGGGAAATTCCATGGAATGATTTGCCCTACTACTCCTAATGGCTCCTGAAAATGATATGCTACTGTATCCTTATCAATTTCACTAATGCTACCCTCCTGAGCACGAATACAGCCAGCAAAATACCTAAAGTGATCAATTGCTAGTGGGAGATCTGCATTTAATGTTTCACGAATAGGTTTACCATTATCCCACGTTTCCGCAACAGCTAACGTTTCTAAATTTTGTTCAATTCTATCCGCAATTTTGTTTAATAGATTCGCACGCTCAGCTACAGACGTTTCACCCCATGTTACTTTCGCTGCATGAGCTGCGTCTAACGCAAGTTCAATATCCTCTGCAGTTGAACGAGGGATTTCACAAAATACTTTTCCGTTTACAGGAGATACATTCTCAAAATATTCCCCTTTCACAGGTGGTAACCATTCACCACCAATATAATTGTTATATCTTGTTTTAAAACTTACTTTTGCCCCTTCTGTTCCAGGCTGTAAATAAATCATCCAAATCCCTCCTGCTATTTTTATTTATACATTTGATAGTTATCAGGAAGTTATTTGTGTAAGCGTTGTCAAAACTATCTATATATACTTATTCTTAAAAGTAATAATTATTACTTTACTTACCTTAGAATTTGTATCCCTAATGTTCAAACTCCATCAGATAGACTTTAGCTGTATAGTTATTGTTAAACTGTATTTTTAAGGACATTAATATATCCGATTGATTATTTAGGATAAAAAAGAGTTGGTAACTGTTAAATATATAAAATCTAATTTAATCAATAGTCTACATCCTTAAGAAATTATAGGGTTGGAATAAAATAGCTCATAATAGCTCCTTAATTTCTGTATGAATTTACCTTATTACTTCTACACTTAGTTTATTGCAATACTTTATCCTTATAGGCTTTTTCAAACATTTGTTATTACCCAGGTAATAACTGATAACAAAGCTACTGTACAAAACTAAAAATATAAGAGTTCCTATCGAACCAAGATATATCATTTTCAAATACAATAGAAAAAAGCCTGTCCTTTATTGGCAGACTTTCATTATCAACATAATGCATTAAATATTGAAGTATCTATTTTCAAGGACATTGAAAGGTAATGGACGACTAAAATAAAATCCTTGAATTTTCGTTCTAATTTGAGAAGTAATGTATATAAGTTGCTCCTCCTGTTCAATCCCTTCTACAACAACATCTTTATTTAAAGCCTTAATGACTTTAAAAATACCAGATAACAAAATCGTATCAAATTCCTCCTTAGGAACATTTTTAATAAAATTTTGGTCAATTTTTATTACATCGATTGGGAGTTCCTTTAAAAATAAAAGCGAGGAAGTTCCAACCCCAAAATCATCTAGGGCAACAATAATATTTCGCATTTTTAACTCATTTAAAAAAACTAAAATTTCCTTCAAGTATGCACTTATATCACTTTCAGTTATCTCAATTTGAAGCATTGAAGGAGGAAAATTATATTTAGCTAATACTTCATCAATTTTATGAATAAAGTGATGATTTTTCATTTGTGTTTTTGATACATTAATTGATAACACAAGATGATTAAAGCCTTTTCGGTGTAGTGATCCTATTTGTTTTATAGCTTCAATTAATACCCAATCACCTAGCTTCGGCATTAATCCAGTTTCCTCTGCTACAGCAATAAATAAATTAGGAGAAATTATCCCCTTTGTTGGATGATTCCAACGGATAAGTGCTTCAACCCCAACAACATTATGATTTATACTACATATTATCGGTTGATAATGTAATTCTAACTGATTCTTTTGAAGTGCAAATTTTAAGTCATTCTCTAATTCAAGAATATCTCTATAATCGCTATCTACAGCAAGCTCTTCATAAAATAGGAATTGATTTTTCCCTTTTCTTTTCGCTTCATACATCGAAATATCAGCCTTCTGCAATAACTCCTCTAGAGTTATACCGTCCTGTTGATAGATGCTTACTCCTATACTAGCTGTAACCGAGGTTTTTAATGAACTAAAATGATTTTCTTCTCCTACCTTATTGATAATATTCGTTACTAATAAACGCAAATCTTCTATTTGAGCATACCGTACTAAAATGACAAATTCGTCCCCGCCAAACCTTGACATTAATCCATTTCTTTCTTTTATCAACCTTGAAACCCTATCAGTAATAGAAATAAGTAATTTATCACCAATTTCATGACCTAAGGAATCGTTTACACGTTTAAATCCATCTAAATCCATGAATAAAACAGCGAGCTTACTTTGTTCATCCCCAATCAAATTAGTAAATTCATCATATAAATAATATCGATTTGGGAGCATTGTAAGCTGATCATAATATGCGAGCTTTATTACATCATTATGTTTTTCCTCGAGTGATGCTAGCATTCTGTTGATTGTATTTTCAAGCTTTGATAGCTCATCTTTATGCACTTTACTTACCGTTACTCTAGATGTAACCTCTTTATTTTCTTGAATTTGATTTAATTGTAGGGATAATTTCCCAATACGTGAAACAATAAAACGATTTAACAAAAATAAGATTAATAGAATTGTAATTAAACTAGTAAAAAGTAAATATATCGTCAATTGATTAACAACTGATTTTTTTTGTATATAATGACTCCTTCTCTCAACAAAGGTGAGTTCATAATCTACATTTTGTGCATAATCTTTTAAGAAAAGTGAACCTCTAATATTCTTATCATTTATTGTCTCTACTTTTGTCCTTAAATTGCTCGGATTTTTCACTTTTTTTAATGATAGTTGTATAGAAAGGGACTTTCCTAATTCTTCTATTACCTTGTCATCAATAATTTTACCAACAATTAATGTACCAACTGAATCACCCTTGCCGCTACTAGGATAAACAGATTCACTCGAAGTAATAGTTAACCCATATTCTGTTGTGATGAGATGTGATTTTCCATTGTTATTTGCTTTAGCTATTGTAAGGAATTCTATATAAAAGTCTTGGTCTAACTTTAAGAATTTTTTATTGGCAAGGTCATAGCCAACCTGATGGACTAGCTGGTTCTTATCATCTAAAAAAATCATATAATTAAGGATAGTATTTTCAAATGTATGCTTTTGAAGATTTACTTCCGGATATTTTGGATACTTATCCTTTATAAATAAGTAAGTATCATCCCATACAGACCAATCTAAATTCGTTCTTTTAATCATATCCATATTAGCTAGTAATTGGTTATAAATTGTATCCAATTCCTTTTGAATTTCATTTTCATCTAATTTTATAGCATCTTCTAAAACGATGGGACGAATTGTTGTCAATAGAAGCGCTAGAAAGAGGACCATTACAAATCCAACAACTAAGAGACTTTTTGTCTTAAGTTTCACTTTTTCTCACTCTCTCCATTATGTGTATAAATACCCAAAAGATGTTTAAAAAGGTATAATTATGTATAACTGATTATTATATTCTAACACTCTATTTCAGAATATATTATCTGTATTTTTTTCCAGTAAAAATACAGATACTTTATATGACTTATAAATATTTTTTACTTGTTTGTTAACTTCTCTTTATCATGAGAGTACCCTTCTGTTTTCACTCTCTGTGCTTCCTACGACTTCTTGCTTCCACCTAACCTTCAGGCTAGTAAGTATACTTTGTCTCTACATTTCCCTCTAAACCTATTTGTTCTTAAACTAAACAAAAAAAGACCAGTATCTCTACTGATCTTTTTCCATCTTACCTAGCAACGTCTTACCCAACTACCATCGGTGCAGAGAGCTTAACTTCCGTGTTCAGATTTCGCCTTGCGATAAGCGGCGAATCTCTTCCGAAGCTTGTTCGTTCAAATCCTCATGTGCCCAAAGAACGCACATTCCGGTTTTCTCTCTCTGCGCATCCTACGACCTTCTTGCTTCTCCCAAGCCTCAGGCTAGTAGGTATACATTGTCTCTACGTTCCCCTCTAAACCATCGGTTGTTATTTAAACACACAAAAAAAGACCAGTATTTCTACTGATCTTTTTCATCTTACCTGGCGACGTCCTACTCTCACAGGGGGAAACCCCCAACTACCATCGGCGCTGAAGAGCTTAACTTCCGTGTTCGGCATGGGAACGGGTGTGACCTCTTCGCCATCATCACCAGATAATTAGTTTACGGCTTCCGATGAACTTCACATTTCTGCGTCATCTCATTCGTCAGCATCCTCACGTACCGATGTACGCTCCGGTGCCTCCTCAATCGATTCCTTGAACTGTTCGTTCCTCGAAACCCTTTTACTTCATATAAAGTTATAAGGAATAATATATTCCTTCAAAACTAGATAACGATATTATATTCATTCACTCACTTAGTTTTGCGCTCTTTATATCTAGCTCCAGAAGCCAAATCCTACGGTCATTTCACACTCTCCTGCGAAGTCAAACTACGACTTC
>JAPSLL010000096.1 GCA_031180805.1 Bacillus sp. (in: firmicutes) | reverse complement strand
ATTCAGTATGTAAAGACTATCGCTGTAATGGATTTTTATTTTCATCAAGTGTAAATCCCTCACCTAAAACATCATGTACATCACTTACTGCAACAAATGCATGAGGATCTACAGAATTGATAACATTTTTTAAACGAACAATTTCATTTTTACCTACAACACAATATAATACATCTAGGTTTTGCTTCGAAAATGAACCTTGACCTTTTAAAATAGTTACACCACGTTCCATTTCTTTCATAATTCTCTCTGCTATTCTATCAGGGTATTGTGAAATAATAGTTGCTCCTTTGGCAGCGTAGGCTCCTTCTTGCATAAAATCAATGACTCTTGCACCAACAAATACAGCAACAAGTGTATACATTGCTTCTTTGTAAGAAAGGTATGTAATTAATGATAAAACAATGACACATAAATCAAACATGAACATGGTTTTCCCCATACTCCAGCCAAAATAGCGATGACATAAGCGTGCAATAATGTCAACGCCACCTGTTGTTCCGCCATAGCGGAAAATTGTACCTAAACCGATACCAAGAAATACCCCAGCAAATAAAGCAGCAAGTGTTAGGTCTTCATTTAGTGGCATATAAATTTGATATTTTTGAAATATCCATAGGTAGAAGGATAGGCTTACGGTACCAATCATTGTGTAAATAAATGAGGTTCTCCCGAGTACTCGCCAACCAATAAAAAATAACGGAATATTTAATACTAAATTACTGATAGATGGATCAATATGAAAAAGGAAAAAGAGCATAAGTGTAATACCTGTAAAACCACCTTCAGCTAGGTTATTTTGCATATTAAAGTGAACTAAGCCGAAGCCAAAGATGGCAGATCCGATTAAAATGAAAAGAATATTTTTTACACGTAAATGACCGTTCATGTAGCACCTCCAAAAAATTCATGGCGATTTACATTATAGTTGATAGAATGTCAAGGTGCAAATTTTCAAAAAATGATTACGAAATAATTGTAAATCTTTATCGTATTAGCTAACATTGAATAGAAAGTAGATGAGGTGATACAAATGGAGCAAAAGAAAATGAAAGACCTTCAACGTGAAGTGGATGAGTACATAAGCGGATTTAAAGAAGGATATTTCTCTCCATTAGCAATGATGGCTCGTATAACAGAGGAAGTTGGAGAGTTAGCGAGAGAAATTAATCACTACTATGGTGAAAAACCGAAAAAAGCCAGTGAAACAGAAAAAGCCATTGAAGAAGAACTGGGAGATGTATTATTTGTTTTAATTTGTCTAGCCAATTCTTTAAACATAGATTTAGAAACGGCCCATGACATTGTAATGAAAAAGTTTAAAACAAGGGATAAAGACAGATGGACGAAAATTGAGGAATGAAGGAGTTATTAAACAATGGAACAAATCAAAATAGTTATTGCAGGTCCTCGTGGACGAATGGGTAGTGAAGCAGTAAATCTTGTAGAGCAAACAACAAACTTCACTCTTGTTGCTGTCGTAGATCATAAGTACGAAGGGAAAAGTTTAAAAGATTTAGATGGATTTGATGTAGATGTACCAATTTATACAGATATTGATAAATGTTTTTTTGAGACGAATCCACATGTTCTTATCGATTTGACAACACCAGAAATTGGAAAGGTACATACGAAGAAGGCGTTACTAAATGGGGTTAGACCTGTTGTGGGAACAACTGGCTTTTCTGAAGAGGATATAAAAGAGCTGCAGGAATTAACAGTAGAAAAAGGAATAGGTGCAATTATCGCTCCGAATTTTGCGATTGGAGCAATTTTAATGATGAAATTTTCTCAAATGGCTGCTAAATATTTTCAAGATGTGGAGATTATTGAACAGCATCACGATCAAAAGCTAGATGCCCCATCTGGTACGGGTCTAAAAACGGCGGAAATGATATCTGCTGTTAGAGAAACGAAACAGCAAGGTCATTCTAACGAAAAAGAAATTCTTGCTGGTGCTCGAGGGGCGGAATATAATGGAATTCGACTTCATAGTGTACGTCTACCTGGTTTAATTGCGCATCAAGAAGTTTTATTTGGTGGGAATGGACAAACATTAAAAATACGGCATGATTCATACAACCGGGCTTCATTCATGTCAGGAGTTAAGCTTGCTGTTGAGAGTGTAATGAAGGTCGATTTACTAGTATATGGATTAGAAAACATTATCGAATAAAAGGGGGAGTTTACAATGAAAATAGCATTAATTGCACATGATAAAAAGAAAACAGACCTTGTTCAGTTTGTATTAGCATACAAGCCGATATTTGAGGAGCATGAACTTTTTGCAACAGGGACAACGGGATTACGTATTCAGGAAGCAAGTGGTTTAAATGTCCATCGTTTTCAATCAGGGCCGCTTGGAGGAGATCAAGAAATCGGAGCACTTATTGCAAAGAATGATATGGATATGGTTATCTTTTTCCGTGATCCGTTAACTGCGCAACCACATGAACCAGATATTTCAGCATTACTTCGTCTTTGCGACGTATACTCTATTCCACTTGCAACAAATATGGGGACAGCTGAAATGTTAGTACGTGGTCTTAATCGTGGAGACTTAAACTGGCGGGAAGTCATTCAATCGAATGAATGATAATTGAAACGGATATGAACCAAGGATTAAGCTTATTTTTTATGGATTATATTAAATTTTAATGTTGTTTGGAGTGAATACATACCTTAAGCAAAAATCAATAATAAAGTTTAACAGAACCAATTTTAAAAACAATATAGTTTTTAAAATGGCCAAGAATAATTTCATATTTTTTTACGGGCAGTTCAAACTTTTTAAGGAAGAAAGTTTTAAAGCTGCCCGTATCGTTTATTATAACGACTATCCTTCTTATAAAACTAAGCAATATTACTAAGAGTGAACATAATTTACATAAGGAAATTTATATATTATCTAAAAGATTATTTTGTAACACTGTTATTTTTGTTTTATATCAAATAACAGGAGCTGACATAATAGGGGCAAATGGTGAATAAGAACAAAAGTTTAGAGTTATCTAAAAACTTAATAAGACGTATCATTTGAAATTGGCTAATTATTTGGTCTATTATACGTGATGTAGATCATCTAAAACCTTATGAAAAAGGGAGAGAAATATGAATAATAAGCTAGACATACTCGCATTTGGTGCTCATCCAGATGATGTGGAAATTGGCATGGGGGGAACACTTGCCAAATATTCTGATAAAAATTACAAAATTGGAATTTGTGATTTGACAAAGGCTGAACTTTCTTCAAATGGTACGGTTTCAATTCGTCAGGAAGAAGCAAAAAGGGCTGGTGAAATTCTTGGCATTACAACAAGAATCCAATTATCATTACCAGATCGTGGACTTTATATAACAGAACCTGCGATACAAGAAATTGTCAAAGTGATACGGATGTATCAGCCTACTTACATATTCGTTCCTTATTTCGAAGATCGCCACCCAGATCATGGGAACTGTGCGAGATTAGTAGAAGAGGCAGTTTTTTCGTCAGGTATTCGAAAATATCGAGATACGCTGGAACAGCCGCCACATCGTGTGCAGAATGTCTTTTATTATATGATAAATGGTTTTCAAAGCCCTGATTTTGTCATTGATATTACTGAAACAATTAATAAGAAAATTGCAAGTCTTACTGCATATGAAAGTCAATTTATTAAGGGAGACCGTTCAGTAGACACACCGCTAACAAATGGATATATTGAAACAGTAGAAAGTCGAGAAAGGCTTTATGGTAAGCAAGTGGGTGTTAAATATGCAGAGGGATTTAAATCAAAACAACCACTTTTATTAAAAGAAGATTTTATTGGAGAAGCAAAATGAAAAAATTAAAGATTGGTATTACATGTTATCCATCTGTTGGTGGTTCAGGAGTTGTTGCAACAGAATTAGGAAAACTCCTTGCGGAACGAGGACATGAAATTCATTTTATTACATCTAGTTTACCTTTTCGCTTAAACAAGGTTTATTGCAACATTACCTTTCATGAAGTGGAGGTAAATCAATATTCTGTTTTCAAATACCCACCATATGATTTAGCACTTGCAAGTAAAATGGCGGAAGTTGCAAAACGTGAGGAATTGGATTTATTACATGTCCATTATGCAATTCCACATGCTATTTGTGCAATCTTAGCAAAACAAATGGTTGACGAAAATTTAAAAATAGTAACAACTCTTCATGGAACAGATATTACTGTTTTAGGGTATGATCAATCATTAACAGATTTAATACGATTTGGAATTGAATCATCTGATAAGGTAACTGCAGTATCGAATTCATTAGTGAAACAAACAGATGAACTTATTCAACCTAAAAAAGAGATTGAGACTGTTTATAATTTTATTGATGAACGAGTGTATCATAAAAGAGATGCGTCGCATTTGAAAAGCCAATTCGGGATTGATATTGATGAAAAGGTTATCATCCATGTCTCTAATTTTCGCAAAGTGAAACGTGTACAGGATGTTGTTTATTCATTTCAATTAATTCAAAGAAAAGTAAAGTCAAAGCTATTATTAGTTGGTGACGGTCCAGAAATGACATTTGTCAGCAGATTAGTGAGGGAGTTAGGACTTACAGATAAGGTGCTTTTCCTAGGCAAGCAGGATAATTTAGAGGAGCTCTATTCGTTAAGTGATCTTATGTTATTATTATCTGAAAAGGAAAGCTTCGGATTAGTGCTATTAGAAGCTATGGCTTGCGGGGTACCTTGCATCGGAACAAATGCAGGTGGAATCCCTGAAGTAATTAATGAAGGGGAAACTGGTTATATTTGTGAAATAGGTGATATAGAAGCAATAGCATTTAAAGCTATAACATTGTTACAAAATGAAAATCTTCACAAAAAAATGTCTAACTATGCGATAACCATTGCTCATGAAAACTTCCATTCGGAAAAGATTGTTTCGCAATATGAATCGCTGTATTATGAATTGCTTTCAATGGAAAAATAATGGAAGTCGCTTAAGTAAGGAGTATTAAAATGGATACACCATTTCTAAAAGCTAAACCAATATTAAAAAAATTACATGATAATGGTTACGAAGCTTTTTTCGTAGGTGGGGCAGTACGTGACTATCTTTTAAATCGAGATATTGGTGATATCGATATTGCAACTAGCGCGAAACCAGATGAGATCCAACAAATATTTAACCATACAATTGATGTTGGTGCTGAACACGGAACGATTATTGTACTTTTTGACAATTTACCGTACGAAGTTACTACATATCGTGCAGAATCAGGCTATGAGGATTTTAGACGTCCGAATTCTGTTACATACATAACTTCATTAGAAGAAGATTTAAAACGAAGAGATTTTACAATTAATGCAATGGCAATGGATAGTAATGAAACTCTTTATGATTATTTTAATGGTCGAGAAGATTTAAAAAAGCAAGTTATTCGTACAGTTGGTAAGGCGTCCGAAAGATTTACAGAAGATGCACTTCGAATGCTAAGGGCTGTTCGATTTGTTAGCCAGTTAAACTTTGCGCTTTGTCCTACTACCTTAACAGCTATAAAGAATTACTGTTATTTATTATCTAAAATTTCGATTGAAAGAAAGACAATTGAATTTGATAAATTGCTTAAAGGGACTAATTATCAAAAAGCCCTTCACTTAATTGTTGATTTGAATATTCATCAATTTTTGCCTGGCTTAATTGAGAAGGGGCAAGAATTGATGAAGCTCTCTAGATACGATTTTTCCTTTTTAAGAACAAAGGAAGAATTTTGGACACTGCTAACATATCTAATCAAGCCTCTTTCTATAGAAGCTTTTTTAAGAGGTTGGAAGCTGCCAGTCAAACTAATGAAAGATGTACAGAGGAGAATTCAATTTATTGACATGCTTAAGGATAAGGACTGGGACGATGAACAGTTATATGATGCAGGGGAAGTGCTAGCTGTATCAGTCGAAAGACTACGTGTTGTTCTTATGGAATGGACAAACTGTAATGATCGGATACGAAAAATTCAACAACGCTTCGCAATGCTTCCGATTAAAGAACGAGGTGAGCTTGCAGTTACTGGTCATGACGTCATTCAAATAGTAAAACAAAATCCAGGCCCATGGGTATCAGCTGCATTAAGCAAAATTGAGATGGCGGTTGTAACGAATAAAGTAGTTAATGAAAGAAATGCAATAAGGGAGTGGCTATTAACATGCAATCAGGACTTCGATCAAAATTGTTAGAAGCCTTTTCAAAAGCAGATGGTGA
>JAPSLL010000095.1 GCA_031180805.1 Bacillus sp. (in: firmicutes) | reverse complement strand
TGAAGCGATTATCTAGGGTAAATATGGAGATGTTTTCATTGTTATACGAAAATAATTTAGATTTACATAAATAGATTAATAAATTAGTTATGGACTGATTATGATAAAAAGCCATAGTGGTAGGATTTTAGTTAGTTGAAGGGGGGATTTTACGTTTCCATTCCGAGGATTTTGCGATCTTTTCCCAGCAGACCTTCGGATTTTTTTGTACCAAAATCAGTGGAGTTGCGAATTCTTGAACTTAACTACGATTGAACTATTCTGGTATAACCTTCTAAAAGAAATGGGTTTAATAGGTTAACTGAAGCAAAATGGAAAATGGGAGGAGTATCGATACTGAGGGAGTATAGATGAGGTAAAAGTTATCATAAATCTCTAGTTTTTTAAGAATAATGAAAGGGAAATCCGAATATTTATCGAATTGATTAGGTAAAACTTAGGAGGTTTTTTTATGTTCATAACTATAGACCATTTTTCGAAATCTTGGGAATATGAATCAGGGGTTACCCATAAATTACTAAAAAAACTAACTGATGACTCGCTTAAACAGGAAATTACCTCACAGAATTGGACGTTAGGACGTATAGCATGGCATATGGTTGCTTCCATTCGCATCATTGCATCAAATACAAATTTAACTTTTGAAGCTCCCAAAGAAGATTGGCCTGTTCCAGATTCAGCTCAGTTTATAGCAGACAGCTACCTGCAAGCTAGTAATTCTTTTATACAGTCATTAAACGCTCAATGGAGCAATAAAGACTTAGAAGAATGTATAGACTTTTTAGGTCAAAAAATTCCAAATGGATCACTATTGTTATTTTTGATTCTGCATCAAAACCACCATCGTGGACAAATGACAGTTTTAATGCGACAAGCAGGGTTAACAGTTCCAGGTATATATGGCCCTTCAAAAGAAGAATGGGCAAATTTTGGTATGGAAGCTCCAAAAATGTAATAAATCAATAAAAAGGAGCGGGGAGAGTTACTTTAACATATGTTAAGTAACTTACTATAACTGACTGTGGTTTATCTTGTTTAAATTGTCGGATTCAATTTGTTGTTTTGTTGTTCTTCATTTTACTTTGTTTTTTTGGTTTAAATTTAGCGATGGTGGATGAAGAGACTAGAGAATGCACCTTGCACATTGAAGGATTATCCTTATTCTTTAGAAAATTAATCAAATACGAACATTTAAATTCACCTAAAAATTCTTAGATCTCCATTTTCAAGAGGTCTTTTTTTGTTTCATTGATTCGGAATTTTTTAATATCTATCATCCATCCTGCTGAATAGGGGGGTATCAATATTATGTTATTCGTAATGTTTACAGAAGAGGAAGTTAAGAATGAGTGGAAAACTAAAGGATACGACGATGATTTTATTGATTATTTTATCATAGGAATGGGGAAGAACCCTCCAAAACAAATTTATACCGTTCTTCCAACAATCAAACAAGTCACAGGAAAATCTGCAAGAACATTTGCTCAGTGGGTGAATGAAAATAAAAACTTGTTCTATCTTGGCTACTATTGAAATAAGAAGAACATATAAAAAATGGTTAACCAGAGATATTTAGCAATCTGGTTAACCTTATAATACGAAGGGTGCAGTTTAACAAAAGAAGGAATAGAAGTATTAATGATGAATAGTTAATAATAAAAATAATGTAATTGATACCTACTTAAGGGGGATATTTATTGAAACAAGCATTACTCATAATTGATGCTCAACAAGATTTAATTGAAGGTAACAATGAAGAAAAAGGTATTTTTGAAAAAGAAAAACTGATCAGTAATATAAATACTGTAGTTGAAAAGGCAATTAGTGCAGATGCGTTAATTATTTGTATTAGAGATTTGGATGTTGCTGCAGGAGTAGGACCAGGGTTCCAAATCCATAATGATATTAAAGTGCCTTCAACTTCTTTATTCATTGATAAGAAAGCAACAAATTCTTTTTATGGCACTCCTTTACTTGAACAGCTAACACATTATAGCATAGAACATTTAATCATAATGGGGTGTAAAACAGAACATTGTATTGACACTGCTGTGCGAACCGCAACTATCAATCATTTTGATGTAACATTAGTTGGGGATGGACATTCCACATCTGATTCTAATATACTTCCGGCAAAGCAAATAATACTTCACCACAATGAAACACTTCATGGACATTACAATGTTGACAATTTTTCTTTGGTTAGAAGCTCAAATGAGGATTTGTTTAAACCGAACCATAACAATTACCGGTAACATTGGAGAACAAGCTGCTTTTTGCAGCTTTTTTATCCAAGAAAGGGCAGCATTCCAGTATAATAATTTTTACATCAGACAAGTACATTTTACTATTTGAATGAAGTTGAACTGTGCTTCCGAATTAAAAGTAAAATTTGTATGTTGGAAAAATAAGTACACATGGAATAACTGCTACTCTAAAGGCGTTTCCTTCTTCACGTTTTTATCGTAAAACTCTCTGAATCTAAGATTACGTGAAATGATATTTCACATAATCTTAGATTCATTCGCCTGCACGAATGTTCTTAATTGATTTATTCACTAATGAAAAGTTTTTAAACATGCGGGCTCCGCCATTTCCGATCGGTGCCTGAGCGACTAAACCAACCTTGATTGTCTTATCAACTGGCAAACTGAAAAAACGCATCATATCAAATTTAATCCCGTCTAATGAATAATGGAAAGAGAAAGCATTACCTACTCTTGCTACTTGTAGCCATACTGTATCTCCTTCAATGTTACAGCCATTTGCGTCATCTGATGTATGATTTGTGACAACGCTAACAACAGCATGCGTATCAAAGTCCGTTTTTTCAAAGCATGCTTTTGCCCAGATGTTGGAATCTTGCATGACCATAATACATGCTGCATCATACATATCCTTGAATTCATGTGTGACTTGGACACGCATAACAAAATCTCCATTTGCTACAGTATAATAAAACGGAGCATTTAATAGATTTTGTGGAGATGCCCCTGATTCTGAAACAACACCATTATTACAGAAAAAATCACTTTTGGCAGGTGCTTCAATAATCAATGTATCTTGACTATATTCTGCCTTGCTTTCGTTTATCCACTTAAAACTATCAAATGATTTTTTGTTCATTTAATCATTTCCTTTCTAATTCAAATTTGAATTAACCAGCTATTATCCAAAGTAATAACAGCGTTGTTAAGTATTTCCAAGTGTTCAAAAAAAAGGTATGTCTTATTTTCCATATTATAACCTAGATTATTTATGTACAAGACATTTTTAGTAGTTAAGTAGAGAAAAATTAAAATACCCTAAGGATAATACAAGGGATATTTTACATTGGTCTAACTGTTTGGCACTGTAGTTATCAGATAAGTCGTTCGGAAATGTTGTTATTTGATGTTAGTATCCTATCCATTAGTGAAAAAGGAAACGCTTGAGAAGATGATGAATGATAAAGTGAGGTATGGTGTAGGAATAGATTATGGATATGGCATTATGCAGTTCAAAACAGTTCCAATTCTCATGCCAATAGTTTTTAATGTCTGGGGACATGCAGGTGCCACAGGAGCCTATCTGTTTTATCACCCTGAGATGGATACCTATTTAATTGGATGAAAAAAAAGGAGTAACTTTTATGTTAACAAAAGTAATAAATAAATTAAAAAAAGTTATATGAAGGAAAATCGTTTCTCAAATAAGGGGTAGCGATACTTCAATAAGAATCATCACTTTATTAGTCTCACTTAGTTAGGCAGAATATTTAAGGTCAAGTAGAAAACAACGAATAGCTAGACCTGATAATTTAACAAAAATTCACGTGAATGGATTAAAGCTGTGTCTATCCAGTCCATTGTATGACTAATACAAACTGTAGCAATGGAATTTGATGTTGTTGGATTTTGTACATAGAACATCTACCTAAGGACTAAAAAAATGGCAGTATTCATGGTTATTGAATTATCATGAATACTGCCATTTATTTTTTTGAATTATAAAAATGTAACTAGAAATTCTCTTCGTTCTATTTAAATGGTTGTTTGCTCTGCGTATTTTTTGAAATTATCTAGAATTGCCTGCCATCCTTGTTGTTGAAACTCAATTGGATTGGAAGTTTCAGCGTCAAAGGTTTCAATTACTTCTGTTCCGTTTTCTAGACCTTTAAAAGTAATTTTAACTTTTCTTCCATCACCAAGTGTATAAGCAATAACCTCATGTAAAATCACTTCATCATAGATTCCGCTAAAATCGAACCCAAAACTGCCATCTTTCGCTTCCATTCTAGAAAGGAATTTCCCTCCTGCTCTCAAATCATTCTCAGCAACTGGTGTGTGCCACTCATCTGAAGCATTGTTCCATTTTTTTATATGTGCTGGCTCGGTCCAATATTTCCATACCGTTTCTACTGGGATGTGAACTGTTGTTTCTACCGTAATCTTTTTAGCCGTTTCCATTTTAAATCATACCGCCTCTCTTAATAGAAGAATTTTTTGGTATGTTGTATACATTAGGTGTCTGATTTTATTGTAGAGTATTTTGAATTTCCGCGCTACTTCATCGTTGGTTCCTTTTACTACCATGTTCACCCGTTTCTTCCCTTTTATCATTAAAGGGAAGAATGGCGAAGACTTTGTTGTAGTAATGGAGAGTCATAATTTCACTTCACTACCATGAAAGAAG
Organism: Bacillus sp. (in: firmicutes); assembly: GCA_031180805.1. Lineage (GTDB taxonomy): Bacteria > Bacillota > Bacilli > Bacillales > Bacillaceae > Metabacillus. The sequence goes on along the minus strand of JAPSLL010000095.1, from coordinate 1,700 downwards.
GAAAATTACGTTATCCTTCATGGAACCCTACAGGGTGGGATACTTTAGTAAGAGGTATCGCATTTCTTATTGAACAAACGAAGTAGGTTTGTTCCATGTACATATAATAGAAATTCAGAATTGAAAATGATTGTTAAAATAGGTCATTAATTCTTGCAAATAACTAACTATATTTTTCAAGTTATACTTCTTTTTTTTGTTAAAGTTATCTTATACAAGTAGCTCATTAATTATTTGACGTCTATTGCTAGCATATTGTCGTTTTATGTTAGTTACAGAACTGTATTATATAAGTAAAATGAAATAACTATCTCGTTAACAAACCTAATGTGTTGATGATAAGAGGGTGTAATAAATGACTTCACATACTCGTATTAGAATACCAGATGGATTTTGGGCAGGACTCAATCAACTTGGTATTATGGCTCAAGATGTGGTTAGGAAAGCAAAAATGCCGCTTACTGTAATCACTGAATCGGTTGTTACTACTGAGCAATATTTTGCAATTTGGCAAGCATATTCCGATATTATCGGTGACATGGAAGATGGGATCATTAAGCTTCCAATAGTATTTGAAACAGCTCAATATCCACCGTCAGTACTGGCAGCTTACCATGCTCGTGATTATAGGAATGCTCTAAAGAGAATGGCTCGTTACAAAGAAATGTGCCCTCCTGAAAATATTCGAATTGTGGAGGAAGGCGAAATTTGTACAATCGAGGTGGAATGGCTGGATACTGATCAACCTGGTCCACCTTTGCTTGTTGGAACTACACTTGCATTTTTACTAGAGCTAGGGCGACGAGGTACTGGTTTGCCTTTAAAAGCGAGATTAGTAGAATTTAAACATTCAATGAATCAAGTAAAAGGAATTGAAGATTACTTTGGCTGTCCTATTCAAATGGGTAATAAGTGTAACAGATTGACATTGCATAGAGTAGATTTGGATCGTCCATTTGCTTCTTACAATGCTGAATTACTGGACATATTAACGCCTGTCCTAGACCAAACATTGGAAGAACAGCGACAAAGTCACTCTATAACAGAGATAGTTAAGTGGATATTGAAACGCAATTTAACAGAAGAACGACTAGAAATACACCATGTAGCAAGTGAGTTAGGAATGAGCGAACGTACTTTACAGCGCCGGCTAACTGACGAACAAACAAGCTTCAAACAGCTTTTGAGAGAAGCCCGCCATGAACAGGCAAGGGAGTATTTAGCAAATCCATCTTTAGATATTAAAGAAGTGGCTTTTCTTGTAGGGTATAAAGATCAGAGCTCGTTCTATCGAGCCTTTCGAGGTTGGGAAGGAAATACCCCTTTGAATTGGAGAACTGAATATGCAAGTACAAATTCGATAAGTTGAAAACGTCTTAAATGAAAAGTAAAGCAAAGGAGTAGTATATGATGGAAATGGGATTAAACAATAAAATAGCCTTAGTTACAGGTTCCTCAAAAGGGATAGGTAAAGCAATAGCTGTAGAACTGGCCAAAGAAGGAGTTAACGTTCTTATAAATGGACGTAGTTATGAAGAGGTAGAAAAAACTGTAAAGGAAATTAAATCAGCTTTTCCAGCCACTTCACCTCAAAATGCTACAGCTGATATTGTTGATTCCGAACAACGAGAAGCATTAGTAAAAAAATTTCCCAATGTTGATATTTTAGTTAATAACATGGGAATATATGAAATTATGCA
>JAPSLL010000002.1:59374-198259 GCA_031180805.1 Bacillus sp. (in: firmicutes) | reverse complement strand
TTCGTCCTGAGCCAGGATCAAACTCTCCAATAAAGTGTTTGACTTGCTCATTGTGTACTTAATAGTACGTTTTGTGTTAATCGAAATTAACGTTGGCACGCTTGGTTTTGTTTAGTTTTCAAAGAACTTTTATCGCTCAAAAGCGACCTCTTAAATATATCATATATTATCGAATTTTGTCAATAATTTTTTTATATTTATAAGAGTTTTAAATCAGCTCCGATTAGCTGACTTTTAGAAGTATACCAACTTTATTATTCTAAGTCAACACAGACAAAGCATTTTTTTAAATAAGTTCTTCAATATAAAGTTCTCTTCTATCCTTCAGTGTTATTATTTCATCCTTGCCTAATATCTTAATCATCGGCCTCGTTGGATACTGCTCATCAATAAAAACAATTTCAGCAGATAGTCCATTCGATAGTCTCACTTTTGTACCAGCTGAAAACTTAAGAAGCCCTTTTTTTAATTCAGTAACAATACTTAAATCAAATCGTCCAAAATCATCCTGGATAATTTGCTCTAAAACCTTAAAAGGGGATTGCTTACTCCGATAAGGTCTGACAGATACCATCGCTTGATATGTATCAGCTAACGCGACAATCTTGCTATATGGATGTAATTGAGCGCCTTTTACCCCTAAGGGATAACCACTTCCATCTATTCTTTCATGATGCTGTAAAACCCCTATTTTAACACCCTCTTTTATTGACATTACATTTTTCAATAACTGATAACTATAAATAGGATGTTGTTTAATTCCTCTATATTCCTTTTCCGTAAGTGTTATATTTTTTGCAGTTATTCCTGCATCTACCTTAGCCATGCCACTATCACAAAGTAACCCAGTTATCGATATTTGGTTAATATCCCCTTGCTTATATCCTAATTTTTTGGCTAAGAATGCACTTAGTAAAGCAACAGAAACTGAGTGATGGAAAAGATAATCTTCTTTAGTAGAATAATGATAGAGCTTAAAAGTCTCCTCCAAATTATTAGTTAATAATTCCTCTACTAAAGGTAAAATGATGTGCCTCACCTTTGAAATATCCATTTGACTGCCTGACTGCCATCCTATATATAGCTGCTTATATGAGTTTACAGCACTTATATACTGTTTATAAAAGGATCGCTCTACTTTTACTCCCATCTCTTTTCTATCAATATGGATTTTTTCTTCTCCTTCAACCTGCACTTCTTGACCATTTACTGGTGGATCTTGGATTTCCACTTCATCTATTAAAAAGGCATTTAAAACGGCAATAATATGATTAGTAACAACTGTATTTCTTAGGATTAAAGGCTTATTAGTTGCCGAAAGAACATCATCAACTAAAATACTTCCTTCAATTAATTGGTTTACGCGTATTTTCAATTTCTCCACCTCCTATTTACATTATAGATTCACTAGGAAAATGTGTCTATTTTTTAAAGTGATTTCATTCATTTTGTTTGATTTTTGAAAGTTTTTTAGTTCTTATGTCACAATCTCACTAATATTACCTTACATAAAAAAGCTGGTGGGTTTATGCTCCCACCAGCTTAACAAAAGGAAATAACTATTCTATTTACTCTTCTGTATTTTCTTCTGTATTGTCTATTGTACCTTCTGTTGTGTTTTCATTAATATCTTCTGTTTCAGTTTCTTCCTCTTCTTTTTCTACCAACGCTACTGTTGAAACAGAGACATTATCATCTAAGCGAATAAGTTTAACACCTTGTGTGTTTCGTCCCATAGTTGAAATTGAATCAACATCCATACGAATGATTATACCACTTGCTGTAATCAGCATTACATCTTCTTCACCAGTTGCTGCTTTAACAGAAACGACATGGCCGTTTTTATCTGTAATATTACATGTCTTTAAGCCTTTTCCGCCACGACTTTGAACTCTATATTCTTGAGAAGGCGTTCTTTTACCGTATCCATTGCTTGTAACAATGAGAATATCTACACCTTCTTCAAGTATTTCCATTCCAACAACTTCATCTTCTTCATCAAGAGAGATACCTTTTACACCTGTAGCAGTACGTCCCATTGAACGGACATCAGTTTCAGGGAAACGGATAAGCATACCGTTTTTAGTACCGATAATAATATCTTTTGTACCATCAGTTAGCTTAACAGAGATAAGCTCATCTTCTTCACGTAGATTTACAGCTATTAACCCATTATTTCGAATATGCGCAAATTGAGATAAAGGAGAGCGTTTAGAAATTCCTTCTTTTGTTGTAAAGAATAAGAACCAATCATCAACAAACTCAGACACTGGAATTATCGCATTTACCCATTCACCTTTATCAACACTTAGCAGATTAATAATCGGTAATCCTTTTGCAGTTCTACTGAATTCAGGAATTTCATATCCCTTTGCACGATACACCTTCCCTTTGTTCGTAAAGAATAGCAACGTATCATGTGTAGAGGTTGTAAGTAAATGTTCAACAAAATCATCTTCATTTGTTCCCATTCCTTGAACCCCTCTACCTCCACGTTTCTGACTACGATAAGTTGAAACTGGAAGACGTTTAATATAGCCATTATGAGTTAATGTAATGACAACATTTTCTACAGGGATTAAATCCTCATCTTCTATATTTTCAAGTCCGCCAGCTACAATTTCAGTACGTCGTTTATCATTGAAACGTTCTTTTACTTCAATAAGCTCTTCACGGATAATTTCTAACACTTTCTCTTCATCAGCTAAAATTGCCTTTAATTCAGCAATCAACTTAACAAGTGATTGGTACTCTTCCTCTATCTTTTCACGTTCCAAACCTGTAAGTCTTTGTAGACGCATATCTAAAATTGCCTGCGCTTGTTTTTCGCTTAGAGAGAATTGTTCCATTAATCCATTTTTTGCAATTTCAGTTGTTTGTGAATTACGAATAAGCGAGATAACTGCATCTAAATGGTCAAGAGCTATTCTTAACCCTTCTAAAATATGTGCACGTGCTTCTGCTTTTCTTAATTCAAATGCTGTTCTTCTCCTAATAACAACCCTTTGGTGATCTAGATAATGGGATAGCATTTGTTTTATATTTAAAACCTTTGGATGACCATCCACTAATGCTAGCATATTAATACCAAAGCTAGTTTGTAATGCGGTTTGTTTATATAGATTATTCAATAAAACATTCGCGTTAGCATCTTTTCTCACTTCAATTACGATACGCATACCTTCACGGTCTGATTCGTCTCGTAAATCTGTTATTCCGTCTATTTTTTTATCACGTACAAGCTCAGCAATTTTTTCAACTAGTTTTGCTTTATTTACTTGATAAGGAATTTCTTTAACAATAATAACCTGCTTGCCGGATGCTTTCTCTTCAATTTCTACCTTAGCACGAAGAGTGATTGAGCCACGACCCGTTTCATATGCCTTTCTAATGCCGCTTCTACCAATAATTTGCCCTGCAGTAGGGAAATCTGGTCCAGGTATGATTTCCATTAACTCCGGTATTGTCATATCAGGCTCTTTACTAATCGCTAGAACAGCATCAATAACCTCTCCAAGCTGATGTGGTGGAATATTCGTCGCCATACCAACAGCGATACCAGTCGCTCCATTAACAAGTAAATTTGGAAATCTTGCTGGTAGAACAGCTGGCTCTCTTTCTGATCCATCATAGTTATCTTGATAGTCGATTGTATCTTTATTAATATCACGGACTAATTCCATTGATATTTTTGACATTCTTGCCTCTGTATAACGCATTGCAGCTGCAGAATCCCCATCAACAGACCCGAAATTCCCGTGACCATCCACTAGCATATAACGAAAGTTAAAGTCTTGAGCCATCCTAACCATTGTTTCATAAACAGCAGAATCACCGTGTGGGTGATATTTACCAATTACTTCACCAACGATACGAGCGGATTTCTTAAATGGTTTATCAGAGGTCATACCTAAATCATTCATCGCATAAAGAATGCGGCGATGAACTGGCTTTAAACCATCACGAACATCAGGTAATGCACGAGAAACAATAACACTCATTGCATACCCTAAAAATGATTCACGCATTTCACTACTAATATTTCTTTCAATTACATGTGACTTTTCATTTTCCGACATACTAAGATAACCTCCCTTAGTCAATTCACATTTAAATTGGGAGTGGCTTATTTTCATTCTAAATAGATTCTACATACCCAATTAAATTGAAATGCACGAGTGTTTAATCCATCTTTGTCATATACTTAAATTAATATAAGAAGTAGCCGTACAATTTTTTCAAAATAACAGTCTACCCTTCATTATATCAATAACAGATCAAGATTACACATTAATTTCCTTGTATATTTCACTGTAAGCCAGGCTAGTCTAACATTATGTCACACTATACAGCTTACTATAAGAAAACACCTCACCGTAAAATGAGGTGCATTCCTTAAATATCTAAATTTTTAACATATTGTGCATTTTCTTCAATAAAGTTTCGACGCGGCTCTACTTTATCACCCATTAATGTATCAAATATTTCATCTGCATCAATTGCATCTTCTAACGTAACTTGAAGTAGCGTTCTTGTCTCAGGTGCCATCGTCGTTTCCCAAAGCTGTCCTGGGTTCATTTCCCCTAAACCTTTATAACGTTGAATACCTGGTTTAGGATGCTCAGGCATCTCAGCTAAGTAAGTTTCCAATTGCTTATCATTATACGCGTATTCAATGCGTTTACCTTGCTGAATTTTATATAGTGGTGGCTGTGCAATATAGATATAACCTGATTCAACAATTTTACGCATATATCTATAAAAGAAAGTCAATAGTAATGTTCGAATATGTGCACCATCGACGTCAGCATCGGTCATGATTACAATTTTGTGATAACGAGCTTTTGAAAGATCAAAATCCTCACCAATCCCTGTTCCTAACGCAGTGATAATCGATCTTATTTCATTGTTAGAAAGAATTCGATCAAGCCTTGCCTTTTCAACGTTTAAAATTTTACCTCTTAAAGGTAATATTGCTTGGAAATGTCTATCTCTTCCTTGCTTCGCAGAACCACCCGCGGAATCACCCTCAACGATATACAACTCACTTATTTTTGGGTCTCTTGAAGAGCAATCTGCAAGTTTACCAGGTAAATTAGAGATTTCTAACGCACTCTTTCTTCTCGTTAATTCACGGGCCTTTTTAGCTGCTAATCGTGCTCTAGCTGCCATAAGTCCTTTTTCGACAATTTTCTTTGCAGTCGAAGGATTCTCTAATAAAAATTTATCAAACGCTTCTGAAAAAATTGAGTCTGTTACAGCACGAACCTCTGAGTTACCTAGCTTCGTCTTTGTTTGCCCCTCAAATTGCGGATCAGGATGCTTAATCGAAATAATTGCTGTAATCCCTTCACGTACATCCTCTCCAGAAAGATTATCATCACTATCTTTGAAGATTTTATTTTTCCTTGCATAATCATTAATAACACGAGTTAAAGCTGTTTTAAAACCTGATTCGTGAGTTCCACCTTCATACGTATGAATATTGTTAGCGAAAGAATATATATTACTAGTGTAGCTATCATTATACTGAATCGCTACTTCAGCCGTAATTCCATCCTTTTCTCCCTCGATATAAACAGGTTCTTCATGAATCACTTCACGAGTTCGATTCAAATGTTCTACATATGATTTAATTCCACCCTCATAATGGAATTCATCACGACGTTTAGGTTCTCGCTTATCTTCAATCGTTATTTTTAATCCACGGTTTAAGAAAGCTAGCTCTCTAATTCGTGTCGCAAGAGTTTCATAATCATAGGTAGTTGTTTCAGTAAAAATTTCAGGATCTGGCTTAAAGTGTGTAATTGTTCCTGTAATATCCGTTTCTCCAATTACTTCTAAATCAGCAGCAGGGACACCTCTCTCAAACTTTTGAAAATGGATTTTCCCTTCACGGTGAACTGTAACAGTTAATTCTGTAGATAGAGCATTTACGACAGATGCACCAACACCATGCAGACCACCAGAAACCTTATAACCTCCACCACCGAATTTCCCTCCGGCATGTAGTACGGTCATTATAACTTCAACAGCTGGTCGACCCATTTTTTCATGAATTCCTACTGGGATTCCTCGGCCGTTATCCTTTACTGTAATGCTGTTATCTTCTTCTATTATTACATTGATTTCATCACAAAATCCTGCTAACGCTTCATCAATACTGTTATCGACAATTTCCCATACAAGGTGATGAAGCCCTTTTCCACTAGTAGAACCAATATACATACCAGGACGTTTCCGTACTGCTTCTAAACCTTCTAGTACTTGAATCTGACTTTCATCATAGGCTTGTTGTGCCTGATTTTCTTCAATCGCCATATTCATTCACCTACACTTTTCCTAAAGCTTAGCATTTAGCTAACTCTTCACATAATTAATTTATATCAAAAGCATGTTGTGCTCGTTTTTTTAATGTACTTGATGACAATGGGGAAAAATAAATTTTATCTATTGTTACAATAATTGATTTCGCTTTTCCGTTCGTAAGCTTTACAATTTTTGCTTTCTGCTTCTCGTAGAACTCTGTAACAATAGTTGAAGCTTGAGAGGATTGACGATCCAATATCATGACTACTTCCTTAGATGGGACAACATAGTTGTCACCAAGATGAATATACAAGTTAATCACCTCTTTTTTCGACTGAAAGTTTTCCAGCCTCAACGTGGAACGTCGCAGCTTCTTTTAAAGTTTGATGGTCAATACCTTCGACGCTTGTCGTCGTTACAAAGGTTTGGACTTTGCCTTGAATAGTATTTAGCAAGTGAGATTGTCTGAAGTCATCAAGTTCTGATAATACATCATCGAGTAGAAGAATTGGGTATTCTCCAATCTCTTGATGAATTAAATCAATTTCAGCTAATTTCAACGATAATGCAGTTGTTCTTTGCTGTCCTTGCGATCCATATGTTTGCACATCATGGTCATTAACATAAAAAAGCAGGTCATCTCTATGTGGCCCAGCAAGTGTTGCTCCTCGTTCAATTTCTTTCTCTTTTATTTTTGAAAATTTCTCCTCAAATACTTTTATCATTTTTGTCAAATCATGATCTTCTGATACATCAACTGACGCTTTATATTTAATTGTTAATGATTCTAAGCCTCTGCTAATTCCTGAATGAATTGGCTGAGCCCACTTTTGTAGTTCATGAATAAACTTTAATCTTCTGTTAATAATCTTCGCAGCAGCTTCACTAAGTTGAGCGGTTAGTACTTCAAGCATCGTTTGATCAGTTTGTTTTTTCATTTGCAGCATTTTCAAATAATTGTTTCTTTGCTGCATAATTTTTTGATAACGGCTCAAATCATGAAGATATATCGATGATACTTGCCCGATTTCCATATCAATAAATCTTCTTCTTACTTGCGGACTACCCTTAACCAAGTTTAAGTCCTCTGGTGCAAACATAATCACATTCATAGCCCCTACATACTGGCTTAACCGCTCTTGTTCAATAAAGTTCAATTTTGCCTTTTTGCCCTTTTTGGCAATGACTAATTGAAGGTCAGTTGAATGATTGTATTTCTCCACACTACCTTCTATTTTAGCATATTCTTTGTCCCAACGAATTAATTCTTTATCATTTGATGTACGATGTGACTTCGCCATAGCAAGTACAAAAATTGATTCCATAACATTTGTTTTTCCTTGTGCATTTTCACCAAGGATAACATTTACTTTATTTTCAAACTCTATCGATAAATCATCATAATTCCGATAATTTTTTAATGTTAATTCTTTTATAAACAATTTTTGTGCACCAACTTTAATTTTTCACAATATATGTGCCAAAATCTGGAATGTAAATGATGTCTCCATCTCTTAATTTTTTACCACGACGATTCTCAGGTTCATTATTTACAAAAATTTCATATTCACCTAAAAACCATTTAGCCATTCCACCTGATTGTATGACATCTGCTAGTTTTAAAAATTGCCCTAATGTTATATATTCATCATCAATTTTAACTGGTTTCGCCATGGTAACCACCCTTCGTTAGAAGTCACTAACTATTAATAATACTAAAAAACTGCCCAAATGTACAATCCACCTATTTCTCCTCGACATTGTCCATTCCAGACAGACAATCCGATTAATATTAACGCAGGAGTCGGGACTTTTTACTCATTTAGGTGTTCGTAATAAAGAAAAAGGACTGAAATGAATCAGTCACTTTTCTAATCGTTCAATATGTTCTTACAGGTAAAATAAGTTGTAAAATTGAATCATCATTTGTTGCGCGGATAACAAATGGTCTCATTGCTCCTGTAAAATTAACATTTATTTCAGTTCCTTCTAATGCTTTTAATGCATCCATTACATATTTTGCACTAAAGGAGATTTTTAATTCTTCTCCAGTAATTTCTGCTGTTTGAATTTCTTCACTAACTTTACCGATTTCTGGCGAATTTGATGATATTTCAACTGTTCCTCCAGATAATGTTGAAAGTTTAACAACATTATTACGGGCTTCTTTAGCTAATAATGATGCACGATCAATCGCTTGTAAAAAATCTTTAGAATTAATTGTCATATTTGTTTTACTTTCATTTGGGATTAATCGAGATGTATCAGGATAATTTCCATCTAATAACCTTGAAAAGAAAAGTAAATTTTTCGCTTTAAATAATACTTGGTTTTCTGTAATAACAATTTCAATTAATTCATTCGTATCATCAAGAATTTTGCTTAATTCATTAAGGCTTTTTCCTGGTATTACGACATTATAGGAGCTTTGATTTTCAGCAGTAATTGGAGCTTTTCTTAAAGCTAATCTATGACTATCAGTCGCTATACATATTAGCTCATTATTTTCCAATTTCCAGTTTACACCGGTTAAAATCGGTCTAGTTTCTGATGTCGAAACTGCAAAAACTGTTTGACGAATCATTGTTTTTAATAAGTCTGTAGGTATTTTGAAAAGATTCTCCTCTTCAATTTGTGGTAAGAGTGGATACTCTTCAGCATCTAAACCTATTAAGCTAAATTCTGCTTTTCCAGAACGAATAATTGTTGAATGATGGTTTCCAACTTCAATTTCTACGAGATCCATAGGGAGTTTCTTTACAATTTCACTGAAAAATCTAGCTTGTAAAACAATACTTCCTGTTTGAATGATTTCTACTATTTCGTTTCCATCTTCCTCAGTAGGAATAAATGATTCAATCGAAACATCTGAATCACTCCCTGTTAATGTAACTCCCTCAGAATGTGCAACGATTTTAATCCCAGTCAAAATTGGAATAGTAGTTCTTGAAGATACAGCTTTCATAACATCCTGTACACTTTGAACTAATTTATCTCTGTGTATCACGAATTTCATCATACATCCTCCTACTTTTTGAGATTTAATTGGTATATTTATTTTATTTAAAAATATAATAGAAGTACTAGTAGGGACTGTTAACATGTGGATAACTAAGCGAACGAACGGAAACACAGTCTATCCACATGTGGACAGACTGTGTATATATCTCTCTTTGTTATTCACATTATTCTAAGTTTAACATAAAGAATTTCGAACTCTTTAAGCTAAAGATAGACTAGTTTCCCTTTAATAGGCTTGTAATATCTTTAAGTTGCCTTTGTAATTGCTCGTCAGTTTGAAGCATTTTTGATATTTTTTCATGGGCATGGATGACTGTCGTATGATCTCGACCGCCGAATTCCTCCCCAATTTTAGGAAGGGAGGAATCTGTTAATTCCCTTGATAAATACATAGCAATTTGTCTAGGAAATGCAACAGATTTTGTTCGCTTTTTAGCCTTAAAATCCTCTAATTTAACTTGAAACTCTTGTCCAACAATGCGTTGGATATCACTTATCGAAATAATTTTAGGCTTAGCATTCGGAATAATATCTTTTAAAGCTTCTGCAGCTAAATCAGCATTAATATCTTTATTTATTAACGAAGAATAGGCGACTACTCTTATTAATGCTCCTTCTAGTTCCCGAATATTCGAATCTATTTGATTGGCAATATAAAGCATGACTTCATTTGGTATATCAAGGCCTTCAGCTTTAGCCTTTTTTCGTAGAATCGCAATTCTTGTTTCTAAATCTGGTGGAGTAATATCTGTAATTAATCCCCATTCGAACCGTGAGCGAAGCCGATCCTCTAATGTTGGAATTTCTTTAGGAGGGCGGTCACTGGAAATGACAATTTGCTTGCTCTCTTCATGTAACGTATTAAACGTATGGAAAAATTCCTCTTGTGTTGATTCTTTTCCAGCAAGAAACTGAATATCATCTATAAGGAGAACGTCAACACTACGATATTTATTCCTAAAGTCAACGGCTTTATTATCACGAATTGAATTAATGAATTCATTCGTGAACTTTTCGGAGGATAAATAAACAACTTTTGCAGAAGGATTATGATTAATGACATAATGTCCAATTGCATGCATTAAGTGGGTTTTACCTAGTCCAACTCCCCCATAAATAAACAATGGATTATAGGCTTTAGCTGGTGCTTCCGCTACTGCTAACGATGCTGCATGTGCAAATCTATTACCGGAACCGATAACGAATGTATCAAAAGTATATTTTGGATTAAGCATACTTTGAGGCAATTCAATTTGTTCATCATCGTGAGAATTGATTTGTTTTATAGGAGAATTAGGAACAAAGTCATTATCCTTTTGATTTTGGGGAATAATAACCTTTACTGAGAATTCCTCTCCTGTTAATTGGTAAATGGTATCAACGATTAAGTGTAAGTATCTTGATTCTAACCAGTCACGAGCAAACTCATTAGGGGCTGTAATTGTGAGAGTATCGCCTTTAATGCTATGTGCGGTAGTAGATTTTAACCACGTTTCAAAGCTCGGCTTACTTATTTTCTTTTCAATCTCATCAAGAGCCTTACTCCAAAGTTCGGAAATATTCTCCATTTAGTGTCTTGTCCCTCCTTTACCCAAGTGCCCTGCTTGTTTTGTATAACATTTGTACAAGGTTAGTATATAAATGTATAAACATACAATTGCGAAAAATGTGTACAAACATATAATATAGTAGAAAAGCGTCTTTTCGACAAAAATATAGTTTTGTGGACAACTACTTACACAAGGTGTTTATAACTTTTCCACATGTTATCCACAAATTGTGGATAAAGGAAATATCCACAGAAGATATTAAGAGTGAAAACACAAATATAATATCAAAATAAATTTAGAGATGCAACGATTTTCGAAAACTTATCCACATAACTAATCTATTGTTAAAATAATTTGTCCACAATTTATAAAGTTGTGAAAAACTTGTCGATAAGTAATGTGGATAGAAAAGAAAAGTGTCGAAATATTATCCACAGTGTCAAATGAAAAGAGTTTTGCTTGTATTTTGTATACTCCTAATAACAAAGGTTGACAATTCCACTAGTTGATCACTATAATTAATAAGACTGTCTTTAATTGTTATTCCTCAGGGAGGTGTCATATATGAAACGTACTTATCAACCAAATAAACGTAAACGTAGTAAAGTTCATGGTTTCCGTAGCCGTATGAGCACAGCTAATGGACGTAAAGTTCTTGCTCGCCGTCGTCGCAGAGGAAGAAAAGTATTATCAGCATAGGCCACTGAAAAATCAGTGGTCTTTTTTTTCAATAGCTATGTTAAAGATTATTGTTGATTGGAGCGGAGGGCATGAGACTCCTGCGGGAGAAGCGTGTTAAAGGGAGATCCAACAGGCGCTTGCGTCGAGGAGGCTCCCGAACCACCCTCGGAAAGCGAATGGCTACAGTTGAAATCAACAACAAAGTTTAACAGATAAGAAAGAGTAGAGTTTTTTTACTGGAAAGCGAAATATCAATTATCAAATATCCAATAAGTAATTAATTGATATAATAAGAAGAATTGTTTAAATTGACGGACATTCAGAAATAATGATGGTGAGAATTCTGCCTTAAATTAAGAAAGCGGAACATACCGGAGTGAACCAAATGAGAAAGAAGTACCGTATTAAAAAAAATGAAGATTTTCAAACAGTATTTAAAAGAGGAAAATCTATAGCAAATAGGCAATTTGTTATATATATGTTACAGAAGCCGGAACAAAGGGAATTCCGAATCGGGCTTTCTGTAAGTAAGAAAATTGGCAACGCTGTAACGAGAAATCGAATAAAACGATTGATACGCCAAGTTTTTTTAGAAGATAAAGATAAAATTGCTGGTGGTCGAGAATATATTATTATTGCAAGAAAACCAGTTGCTGATATGGGATACCATGAGGTGAAAAGCAGCTTACATCACTTATTTCGAAAAGGTAAAATGTATCGGTCGAAAGTTAATGAATAAAAAAACTAGTTGAAAATATAGATAGAGAGTAAAAAAGTGATAATATATAAAATATGTGAAACTTTTTCTTTCTTTTTACGTACTTGTATCTATTAATTGGTTAGGAGGAAAAAAGGTTTGAAGAGGCGCTTACTTTTAATCTTGGGGTTAGTAGGTGTTTTAACCCTATTATCAGGTTGTACTGAAGTAAATGAACCGATAACTTCTGAAAGTGAAGGGTTCTGGAATTCGTATATCGTATATCCTTTATCACAAGTCATTACATACTTTGCAGAAATAACCGGTAACAATTATGGGATTGCAATTGTTTTAGTAACAATTATTATTCGTTTAGCGATTTTACCTTTAATGATTAAACAAATGAGAAGTTCTAAAGCAATGCAAGCAATTCAGCCAGAAATGCAAAAATTACGAGAAAAATATAGTTCAAAGGATCAACAAACTCAACAGAAATTACAGCAGGAAACAATGGCTTTATTCCAAAAGCATGGAGTGAACCCATTAGCTGGATGTTTCCCATTAATCATCCAAATGCCAATCTTAATTGGTTTTTATCATGCGATTATGCGGACGAGAGCAATTGCTGAACATAATTTCCTTTGGTTCGATTTAGGAGAGAAAGATCCATACTTTATTCTTCCGCTTATTGCAGGAGTGACAACATTTATTCAACAAAAGATGATGATGGCAGGACAAGCAAATCAAAATCCACAAATGGCGATGATGCTTTGGATTATGCCAATTATGATTATTGTGTTTGCTATTAGCTTCCCAGCTGCACTTTCACTTTACTGGGTTGTAGGTAACTTGTTTATGATCGTTCAGACATATTTTATTAAAGGACCAGATTTGAAAGAGTCAAAAGACGGGGGTCGCAAGAAGTGAGAGAGGTAACTGCTACCGGACTGACCGTCAATGAAGCAGTAGAGAAGGCATTGAGAGAGTTAAAAGCAACAAAAGAAGAAGTAACGATTGATGTTATTGAAGAAGGTAAAAAGGGATTTTTGGGTGTTTTTGGTAAAAAACAAGCAGAGGTATTCGTAAAGCTAAACAAAGATCCAGTAAAAGAAGCAGAAAATTTCCTTACTAATGTTATTCGAAAAATGGGGATTGATGCGAAAATTTCCAAGCAGCAGTCTGGTAAAAATATTACCTTTCATCTATCGGGGGAAAAAATGGCTGTCTTAATTGGAAAAAGAGGACAAACGCTGAATTCTTTACAATATTTGGCACAGCTTGTTGCTAATCGATATACGAAACAACATCTTCATATTACTGTTGATGCTGAAAATTATCGAGAAAAAAGAAAAGTAACACTGACACAACTAGCGACACGTATTGCAAAACAAGTGATTAAAACATCGAAGGAAGTTTCCTTGGAACCGATGCCGTCTTATGAGCGGAAAATCATTCATGCTGCACTATCTGATATGAAAGAAGTAAAAACAGCTTCAGTTGGTGAAGAGCCTAATCGTTACTTAGTTATTAAACCGACACAAAAAACTGACTCGATTTAACGGGTCGGTTTTTTTTTTGTCTCCAAATTACAAAGATACATATTTTGATCATATGTTTTTCTCTGCTTGAAAAATTGCATCGTTATTTACTAGTGAGCAAATATTGTTATTAACATGTGGATAAGTTAAAATAGAAAAAGGAATATTGAAACGGGAACTTAGTTGTGGATAACAGATGATCATTTTTCTTTTAAATAAAGAGAAATTATGCTATCTTAAATTTTTGGCTAAACAGAATGAATCATTTTGTATATAAGTAATAGGTAATAGAGAGGTGATCGTAGCAATGGAATTAGATACAATAGCAGCAATCTCAACTCCAATGGGGGAGGGAGCAATTGCAATTGTTAGATTGAGTGGTGAGGAAGCAATCAAAATTGCAGATAAAATATTTAAGTCGCCAAAAAGCAAGCGGCTTATTGAGGTTGACTCCCATACCATTCATTACGGTCACATAATTGATCCGGCTACTGGAGAGATTGTTGAGGAAGTAATGGTTTCTTTAATGAGAGGGCCAAAGACATTTACGAGAGAAAATGTTGTAGAAATAAATTGTCATGGAGGACTGGTGACTGTAAATCGTGTATTGCAGCTAGTCGTAAAAAGCGGTGCTCGATTGGCGGAACCCGGTGAATTTACAAAACGGGCTTTTTTAAATGGACGAATCGACTTATCTCAGGCCGAAGCCGTTATGGACTTAATTCGAGCAAAAACTGACCGGGCAATGAATGTAGCGTTGGGACAAATGGAAGGTAGATTATCAAAATTAATCCAAAAATTGAGACAGGAAATTTTAGAAACGTTAGCACATGTTGAAGTGAATATTGATTATCCTGAATATGATGATGTTGAAGAAATGACACATCAGATGCTAATTGAAAAAGCTACCTTTGTTAAAAATGAAATAAATAAATTATTACAAACATCCCAACAGGGCAAAATATTACGAGAAGGCTTATCAACCGTAATTATTGGAAGACCTAATGTAGGTAAATCCTCATTACTTAATAGTTTAGTTCATGAAAATAAAGCGATCGTAACAGATATTCCAGGAACGACTAGGGATGTAATTGAAGAATACGTAAATGTTCGTGGAGTTCCACTTCGATTAGTTGATACGGCGGGTATCCGTGAAACTGAAGATATAGTAGAACGGATAGGTGTCGAAAGATCTAGAAAAGTGTTAAAGGAAGCAGACCTAATCTTACATGTATTAAATTATCATGAGGAACTAACTGAAGAGGATCTTCAGCTTTTTGAAGCAGTCAAAGGAATGGATACGATCATTATTATAAATAAAACAGACCTTGAAAGAAAAATTGATCTTGAAAAGGTGAAAGAGCTTGCTGCTGGTAGACCAGTTGTGACTACATCTTTATTAGAGGAAAAAGGGATTGACGAGCTCGAGGATGCAATTGGTACATTATTTTTCGAAGGCAATGTACAAAGCAGTGATTTAACATATGTTTCAAATTCTCGACATATTGCCTTATTAACTGCTGCACAAACGTCGATTAATGATGCGTTAATAGGTATTGAAGCTGGAGTTCCAATTGATATTGTTCAAATAGATTTGACTCGTTGTTGGGAGCAATTAGGTGAAATCATTGGTGATGCTGTTCATGAAAGCTTAATTGATCAACTATTTTCTCAATTCTGCCTTGGAAAGTAAGAATCAATATATCATTGAAAGATAAAATTTTAAGATAAACAAAAAAAGGAGGGGTAATATATGACATATCATGCCGGTGATTTTGATGTAATTGTTGTAGGAGCAGGACATGCAGGCTGTGAAGCAGGGCTTGCTTCTGCAAGAATTGGTGCTAAAACATTAGTGATTACAATCAATTTAGACATGGTAGCATTTATGCCTTGTAATCCATCTGTAGGTGGACCTGCAAAAGGGATTGTCGTTCGTGAAATAGATGCATTAGGTGGAGAAATGGGTAAAAATATAGATAAAACCCATATTCAAATGAGAATGCTGAATACAGGAAAGGGACCTGCAGTACGTGCTTTACGTGCACAAGCAGATAAATTTGCGTATCAGCATGAAATGAAAAAAACATTAGAAAAACAAGAAAACCTAACATTAATTCAAGGGATGGTCGACCATTTAATCGTAGAGGACGGAGTTTGTAAAGGAATCGTAACACAAACTGGAGCAGAGTATTTTGCGAAATCAGTTGTTTTAACAACAGGAACTTTCCTAAGAGGAGAAATTATATTAGGGGAGCTTAAATATTCAAGTGGGCCAAATAATCAACAGCCTTCAATTAAGCTTTCAGAGCATTTGGAAGAGCTTGGCTTTGATTTGGTGCGTTTTAAAACTGGTACTCCACCACGTGTTAATAGTGACTCAATCGACTACAGTAAAACAGAAATTCAACCAGGGGATGAAGTCCCTCGTTCGTTTTCATATGAAACAACAAAATTTATTACCGACCAATTACCATGCTGGTTAACGTATACAAGTGAGGAAACGCATCGTATTATCGATAACAATTTACACCGCTCACCAATGTATTCTGGAATGATTAAAGGTAGAGGGCCACGTTATTGTCCATCTATTGAAGATAAAGTAGTTCGGTTCAATGATAAACCTCGTCACCAAATATTTTTAGAGCCTGAAGGTAGGAATACCCAAGAGGTTTATGTTCAAGGATTATCAACAAGTTTGCCTGAAGATGTTCAACAGCAAATGTTAAAAACTATACCTGGTCTTGAAAACGTTCAAATGATGAGAGCTGGATATGCTATTGAGTATGATGCAATTGTTCCTACTCAATTATGGCCGACTCTTGAAACAAAAAAAATCAGTTCACTTTTCACAGCTGGACAAATTAATGGTACTTCAGGTTATGAGGAAGCAGCTGGTCAAGGTATCATGGCGGGGATAAACGCTGCACAAAAAGCATTAGGAAAAGAAGAAGTTATTTTAAGTCGCTCAGATGCCTATATCGGTGTTTTAATTGATGACTTAGTAACAAAGGGTACAAATGAGCCTTATCGATTGTTAACATCTCGAGCAGAATATCGACTTCTTTTACGACATGATAATGCTGATTTACGTTTAACAGAGGTTGGTAAAAAAATCGGTTTAATTTCTGACGAGCGTTTTGAAAAATTCGAAATAAAAAAACAAGCAATTGAAGCGGAAAAGCAAAGACTAGAATCTGTTATTATAAAACCGAATCAAGAAACGCAAAACTTGATATTATCAGTTGGTGGTAGTGAGTTGAAGGACGGGATAAGAGCAGCGGATTTATTGAAGCGTCCAGAGATGTCTTATGACCATATTAAACAACTTACACCTCCAGAAGGAGAAATTGATCCGGAAGTAGCGGAACAAGTTGAGATTCAAGTTAAGTATGAAGGATATATTGAAAAATCATTGCAACAAGTGGAAAAATTAAAGAAAATGGAAAATAAGAAAATACCGGAAAATATTGATTACGATGCAATAAATGGTCTAGCAACAGAAGCGAGACAAAAATTAAAAGAAGTTCGTCCTTTATCTGTTGCCCAAGCTTCACGTATTTCTGGTGTGAATCCTGCCGATATCTCGATTCTTCTTGTCTATCTTGAACAAGGGAGAATTGCGAGAGTTTCGAATCAATAAAGGAGAAAGGTTTTGAATATGGATATAGGATTATTTCAATCAAGTCTAGCTGAGAAGGGGATTAATCTTTCTGAGCGGCAAATGAACCAATTTGATTTATACTTTAAATTGCTAGTAGAATGGAATGAAAAAATGAACTTAACTTCTATTACAGAAAGAAATGAAGTATATGTAAAACATTTTTTTGATTCTATATCTGCAGCCTTTTACTTTGACTTTTCAAAACCTCTCTCGATTTGTGATGTAGGAGCGGGTGCAGGATTCCCTAGCATTCCAATTCATATATGCTTTCCACATCTTCAGATTGCGATTGTAGACTCTTTACAAAAAAGAATAAACTTTTTATCACATTTAACAAATGAGCTTGAGTTACCTAATATACAATTATTCCATGACCGTGCTGAAACATTTGGGCAAAATAAGCAGTTTCGAGAATCATTTGATGTTGTGACAGCTAGAGCGGTTGCAAGACTTTCAGTTTTAAGTGAGCTTTGTCTTCCTCTTGCAAAAAAAGGAGGAAACTTTATTGCGATGAAGGCCTCCGCTGCACATGAAGAACTAAATAGCGGTAAAAAGGCAATTCAAGTACTAGGAGGAAAGGTCCAACAAACATATAATTTTGACCTTCCACAGGATAATGGGGAAAGAACAATTCTCGTCATTGAAAAAGTAAAAGAAACACCTAAAAAGTATCCTAGAAAGCCAGGCACTCCAAATAAGCTTCCAATAGAGTAAATGTTTCATGTGGAACATTTACTTGAACTTTTTGTGTCTAGCAGGAAATGTCTAAGAAATAGAGAATATTACTAATGGTAGTTTTTAAAGGTGGTGTAGGCTCATGAAGCATCCATTTTCTCGTTTTTTCAGTTTGGGAGAAAAAGAGGAAGAACAAGTCGTTGTTAGTGAAGTTGATAAAGAAGAACTAGATGATGAACAACAAAAGGAAGAGGTTAAAAATATTCCAATTAAGGATATTGTCCCAAATCGATTCCAGCCACGTACAGTTTTTTCTGATGATAAAATTAATGAGTTAGCGTTAACAATTCGAACACATGGGATCATTCAACCGATCGTAGTTCGTTTAATAAATGATAAATATGAAATAATTGCTGGGGAAAGACGTTGGCGTGCTGTTCAAACATTAGGTTGGGAAGAAATTCCGGCAATCATTAAGGACTTCAATGATACTGAAACTGCAAGTGTTGCATTAATAGAAAACATTCAAAGGGAAGAACTGTCTTCTATTGAAGAGGCTATTGCTTATGCTAAATTACTAGAATTGCATAACCTCACACAAGAAGCATTAGCACAGCGACTAGGAAAAGGGCAATCTACGATAGCGAATAAACTTCGTCTATTAAAACTCCCACAAGAAGTACAGGATGCACTTTTACAAAAGGTAATTACCGAGCGGCATGCACGCGCACTAATTCCTCTGAAGGATCCTGAATTACAAACAAAGCTTCTAGCAGAAATTGTTGAAAAACAATTAAATGTAAAGCAAACAGAGGATCGTGTTGTTAAGCAGCTTGAAAAAAATCAAGTAAAGCCAAAACCGAAACGAAAAGCATTTAGTAGAGATACGAGAATTGCTATGAATACAATTCGCCAATCCTTATCAATGGTTGAGGATAGTGGTGTAAAATTAAATACTGAAGAAGAAGAATTTGAAGAATATATTCAATTAACAATAAAAATTCCTAAATAAGTTTTAATGAAATTATGGACTTCCTATTTTATATACAATAGTACGAATAAAAGTTGAGAAAAAGGCCTGATACATGACAGGTCTTTTTCTAATATATAATAAAAGAATCTCCTCATCGATTATCATCATTTTTCCTTCTAAATACTATATGTTGAGCAAAAAACTACTCTAACTTATACTTATCCGGGGAGAAGAATTAAGAAAAAATTCAAACCTTTCTACATGTTTCATGATAAAATAATAAAATGATAATCTAACTATTTAGTATATAAAAGACTATAACTAGATTAGACATATATTTGCTTTTTTCACGTGAAACTAGCAGGATGAACTTACCTTTAAGTTAAAGATAGGTATGAGAAACTCTGTTGGTCATAACTTAATAGTCTTACTTTATGTTTAGTAGTTAATGTGAAAAATAGTAGCTGCAAAACATAAATTTTTTATGGTCTGAAAGATAAAGTACTAGAAAAGCGGAGAAACATACGGCATCCAGCTTCAGCGCCAAGCAGCGAATAAACAGCTCAATCCTTTTATGCAAAGCAGGAAAGAACGTTCAACTTTCACCACATAGCTTGTAACTTAAAAGGTAGTAAGATAAATATCATTCTTATGTCGTTAACCGGCACTTGAGCTTTTGCCTCTAATATAGAAACTGCTAAAACTAGTACAATTTTAATGAAAAATGAAAGCAGGTGACATCGTGGGAAAAATCATTGCCATTGCAAATCAAAAAGGTGGAGTTGGGAAAACAACAACATCTGTTAATTTAGGTGCTTGTCTTGCATACATCGGTAAACGAGTGCTTCTCGTCGATGTTGACCCTCAAGGTAATGCAACAAGCGGTATTGGAATTGAAAAGGCTGAAGTGGAACACTGTATTTATGATATTTTAGTAGATGATATAGATGTGAAAGATGTCATTAAGTCAACTGCAGTCGAAAATTTGGATATAATTCCAGCAACAATTCAGTTAGCAGGTGCTGAAATCGAATTAGTTCCAACAATTTCCAGAGAAGTACGTTTGAAAAGAGCTCTTGAGTCAGTTAAACATCATTATGATTATATGGTTATCGATTGTCCTCCGTCATTAGGATTATTAACAATTAACGCATTAACGGCATCAGATGCTGTGTTGATACCTGTACAATGTGAATATTATGCACTTGAAGGACTAAGTCAACTACTTAATACAGTTCGTTTAGTACAAAAGCATCTGAATTCTGATTTAATGATAGAAGGCGTATTATTAACAATGCTTGATGCTCGAACGAATTTAGGTATTCAAGTCATTGATGAAGTGAAAAAATACTTTCAAGATAAAGTGTACCAGACGATTATTCCAAGAAATATCCGTTTGAGTGAAGCACCAAGTCATGGACAACCTATCATTATTTATGATCCAAGATCTAGAGGAGCAGAGGTTTATTTAGATTTGGCAAAGGAAGTGGTTGTAAATGGCTAGAGGTTTAGGAAAAGGCCTTAATGTAGGTAAGGGATTACAAGCTTTTTTTCCAGAAAATGAAGAAGAAAAGGTTGAAGAGTTAAAAATAAAAGATATACGTCCAAATCCATATCAGCCACGTAAAACATTTGATGAGGATACAATCGAGGAATTAAAACAATCTATCTTACAACACGGCATTTTACAACCAATTGTTGTTCGGAAAAGTATAAAAGGCTATGAAATTGTTGTAGGAGAACGACGTTTTCGAGCTGCAAAAGAGGCAAATCTAACTTCTGTACCAGCAGTTGTTCGAGATTTATCGGAAAAACAAATGATGGAGCTGGCATTGCTAGAAAATCTTCAACGTGAGGATCTAACACCGATTGAAGAAGCTCAGGCTTATCAAATGCTAATGGAGCAATTAAATGTAACCCAAGAGGCATTGGCAAAACGACTGGGAAAAAGCAGACCACATATTGCGAACCATGTTAGATTATTAACACTTCCTAAACAAATTCAAACCCTCATTTCAGATGGTAAGCTTTCAATGGGGCATGGGCGTACTCTTTTAGGGTTAAAAAATAAAGAAAAACTTAATCCTTTAGTGGAAAAAATTATCCGTGAACAGCTAAACGTACGTCAGGTAGAATTAATTGTTCAACAATTAAATGAAAATGTTACACGTGAAACTAAGAAAAAACCAGAAAAGGATATCTTTATTAAAGAGAGAGAAACGTATTTAAGGGAGTATTTTGGAACCTCTGTAACGATTAAAAAGCAAAAGAAAAAGGGGAAAATCGAAATTGAATTTTTCTCACAGGATGATTTAGAGCGAATTTTAGAGCTGTTACAAAAGGAACCATCTTAATTACACTTTTTTTCATAGAATGCTAATTGTATTTTATTTTTATATTCATTTTTAGCTAATGCTGGCTCTTGAAAAATAAGAGTCAGTCTTTTTTTTGTATGAGGCTATGTTAAAGAATTTTGTTGATTGGAACGGATACGTGAGATTCCTGCTTAAAGAAG
The DNA here is from genome assembly GCA_031180805.1 of Bacillus sp. (in: firmicutes). Taxonomy (GTDB): domain Bacteria; phylum Bacillota; class Bacilli; order Bacillales; family Bacillaceae; genus Metabacillus. The sequence goes on along the minus strand of JAPSLL010000002.1, from coordinate 176,636 downwards.
CGTGCGGGAGGAAGACCCAACAGGTGAGCAAATACGAGGAGGCTTCCGACCTCATGCTGAAAGCGAGCCATTATTGGAAATCAATAACAAAATTTAACAAGGACAATGCATCAAGAGATTTTTTCATAAGGGGATAGTAAGTTGGTTTTAGTTGGAAGCATCGTAAATGCACTAAACATTATAGTACTGTTGCAAAATCTTTAATATGATGGTTTTTTTCGAAGAGAGTTTTAATTTTTTTGCAAAAAATAAATTAATAGATGAGAGTCATACAGGTGTAAGAAAAATAATGAGTAAATTCACTGATTCCACAGCCTAAGGTGGCCTACAACAGAAATCAATCCAAATTATCGTAAACAGCTAAATAAAAATAGGGGCATTAATTTTTGGCCCCCTACTGTCAATTACTGTATAGCAGAATCTTGATTTTTATTTGCTAACCAATCTCTCCGAATCGATAATCTTTTATTAAGATATTGCTTTTCTGCTTCAATGATCCCTTTTGATATAATGTCAGCCATACTCATAACTAGATGTAATCGGGTATTTTGCAAAACAAAAAACTCCATAAATCCACTCACATTAACAATTCCAGTAATATGCATATCACCAACTGCTGGCAGCTCTTTATTAACTCCTGCACCAGGCTTCAATGATCCCTTTGCTACTTGGATATAACCAACGCTTTTTAGTCTGCCTAGGCAAGCATCGATTGCAATAATAAACGGATTATGATGTTTGTCATTAATGAAAGTTAACGTCTCTTCTAAGTTTACAGCATGCACAGGTTCTTCTAGCGTTCCGTAGATATGGAAGTGTTCTAATTCCTCTTTTAACTTAAACCCTATTAATGGTCCTAAGCTATCACCTGTTGAACGATCAGTGCCAATGCAAACAATGATAATTGGTTTAATAAAAAGCCTTGGCATACAAGTTAACATCATATTTGCTAATTGTTTAGATGCATTATCATCTTCATAAAAGACCCGCTCATCCTTTTTATCTGATTGAAAAAGTCCTGATTTAAGATTCATAGATTTCACTCCCACATCATAGTAGTAACAGTATACGGAGGAAAAGGTATTTCTATACATGCTCTTTGAAATTTGGACAGCCTTATGAGGTGATAAAAATGAAATCAGGATTTAAATGGATGTTTCTTATCTTAGGGACAACTATAGGAGCGGGGTACGCTTCAGGAAGAGAAATATGGGAGTTTTTTGGGTTCGAAAGTGGACTGGCTATTTTGATTTTTACAGTTGTATTTAGTATTTCAATTTATATCATTATGAAAATTAGCTATGAAGAGAAGACAAATCATTTTTTCCCTGTTTTGGATAGGTTAGTTGGAAAGAAGCTTGCACATGTTTATGATTTATTGATTGTTTTATATCTCTTTAGTACAACGATTGTGATGATCGCTGGGGGAGGGGCAACTCTTGAAGCATTTTTAATTCCTTATTGGCTCGGTATTATCCTTTTTGGAATATCGGTTGTGCTCCTTTTTTTAGGAAGCATAAATGGAATTATCAAATTAAATACGATCATCATTCCTCTGCTTGTTTTAGGGTTATTATTTGCTCTCGCATCCTTTCAATTTTCACATCAACATTCTTGGGAATTCGATTTAACAAAACAACATAATTGGCCAGTTGCCTTCACCTTTACGGCACTAAATATTTTGCCACTCATAGCTGTTTTATCAGCAGTTGGAAAGGAAATAAAGGAGCTTAAGGAGGCAAAGGTAGCTAGTATCGGAAGTGGAATCGTATTAGGAGCAATTTCTTTCATCTATAATGAAACATTAATCGAAATTTCTGATTCTCTCTCTGATTATGAAATTCCTTTATTTGCAATATTAGAAGGCTACCCGTTTATTGTTTTTTTATTTATGTCGATTATTCTATGGCTGGCAATCTATACAACAGCAGTATCAGGCATCTTTGGACTTGCATCACGATTTAAAGCGGTAACGAAAATGCCATATTGGGCAATGGCTTTTCTTTTAGTTTTGCTCATGTTACCATTTACAAAATTCGGATTTGCGAATTTGATTGCGATTTTATATCCGTTATATGGCTTGATTAATTTATATTTACTTATCACAATATTATTATTTCCGATTATGAATAGACTTAAAATCAATCGCAAATAAACTTTTCGCCTCATTTACTTCCTTTTGTATCCTTGATTAGGATTAAGGTATGTTTTGAGGCTTTTTTTTCCTTATTATCCATGTTTGTTTAAAGCTTTCCAGTACCCAATACTATTAAAAATAGTAGTACGCTATTATAATAATGGATGAGCAGCCAAAAATCTGTAGAATTAGAAAAAGGTGATAAAGTTGAATATAATAGAGGATATGTGGTCTAGTACTTATGACTATTTAACGAATGGAGAGCTATGGTTAGCAATTGGTAATTCGTTATTGCAAATTGTTTTAATTATTATTCTTTCAAGACTCATCATACGAGTAGGGAAGCTTGCAATAAATAAGGTGTTTTTATTTCGCGGGAAATCTCCAATTCGTATTTCAGAAAGAAGAGAAAATACACTTGCAAAACTATTAGAAAATATCTTAACCTATGTTATTTATTTCATTGCCATAATCATGATTTTAGATACATTTGGATTTAATGTCGGAGCATTGCTTGCAGGTGCTGGAATCGTTGGATTAGCTGTCGGGTTTGGTGCGCAAAGCCTTGTTAAGGACATTATTACTGGTTTCTTTATTATCTTTGAAGATCAGTTTTCGGTAGGAGATACGATAAGAATTGGTACCTTTGAAGGGACTGTTGAGGAAATTGGGCTACGAACAACAAAGGTTAAGACCTGGACGGGCGAGCTTCATATTATTCCAAATGGAAGTATTGTAGAGGTAACGAATTTTTCGATTCATAATAGTGTTGCGGTTGTCGATATTAGTGTATCACTTGAAACAGATATTGAGGAAGCAGAGCGTGTTATTCAAGACTTGTTAACAGAAGTAACTGATAAATATGAAAATATCGTCACCCCACCAGAATTGCTAGGAATTCAAATGTTTGGGGCTTCAGAGGCTGTATTAAGAGTTACCTGTGAAACGGAGCCAATGAAACATTTTCATATTGCTAGATTATTACGTAAAGATATAAAAATTCGCTTAGCAGAACATGGCTTTGATATACCATATCCAAGAATGGTCATGGTTAATAGAAAAGATCAAGTAAGTGGAGGGTAAACGATGCAAGAAAAGGAATTTGGGTTATATGATGTTGTCGAGATGAAAAAACAACACCCATGTGGTACAAACCGTTGGAAAATCATCCGAATGGGAATGGATGTAAGGATTAAGTGTGAGGGATGTCAGCATAGCGTACTAATCCCAAGACGAGAGTTTGCTAGAAAAATGAAAAAAGTTTTAGTGAAGCATATTGAAACAAATGAAGAGTAAGCAGATGGGGGCAAAAGATATGAAGCAAGTATTTAAATCATCCTGCCCTTTAAACTGTTGGGATAGCTGTGGTTTTGATGTTACAGTTGAAAATCAAAAGGTCATAAAGGTAGACGGAGATAAGGAACACCCTATTACAAAGGGGAAAATCTGTGGTAGAGGAAGAATGTTAGAAACGAAAACAAACTCACCAGAGAGATTAACAGTTCCATTGAAAAAAGTGAACGGTGTCTTTCAAGAAATTTCGTGGGAACAAGCTCTAAATGAAATAGCAGAGAAAATGGATAATATTCGTAATGAATTCGGACCAACAGCGGTATTGCATAGTCATGATTATTCGAATAATGGTCTATTAAAAAACTTAGATAAGCGCTTCTTTCGTCATTATGGAGGAGTAACCCAGTTAGTTGGTAGTATTTGCTGGGGGTCGGGTATCGAAGCTCAAACATGGGACTTCGGAAATTCCTACAGTCATTCACCCGATGACATTAAAAATAGTAAGCATGTTGTCATTTGGGGAAGAAATGTAGCGAGAACAAATATGCATTTGTTTCAGGCGTTACAAGAAGTGAAGAAAAGTGGAGCAAAAATTATTGTTATTGATCCGATCTATAATGCGACAGCAAAAATAGCTCATAAGTATATTTCAATAAAGCCTGGTATGGATGGCTTATTAGCTATCGGTATTATGAAGTATTTAATTAGTGAAAAAATGCACGACCCTTCTTTTATCGAAAATCATACGGTAGGCTTTGATGATTTAATCGATTTACTTAACAAATTTTCTTTTGATGAAATCATGACGAATACTGAAATCTCTTATGAAGACCTAAAGCAATTGGCTGAAGTCTACTATGATGGACCAACATCTACTTATATAGGCCTTGGTATGCAAAGATATGCGAATGGTGGAAATACGATTCGTCTAATCGATGCATTAGTTGCCGTAAGTGGAAATATTGGAATTCCCGGAGGTGGTGCCAACTTTGGGAATTTACAAGTAGGTCAAAAATTTGCGCATAGTGAATTAGCGTCATTAGAACAAAACGCTGTTATAAGAGAGTTTACAATGATGGAACAAGCAGAAAAAATAATAAAAGCCAAAAATCCCGAAATTAAAATGATTTTTGTTACTTGTGGAAATCCACTTACTCAAGTCCCGAATACTAATAAAGTGAGACAAGCCTTTTCATCTGTAGATACTTTAGTAGTTGTTGATCATTTCTTAACTGATACTGCAAAAGTAGCTGATTATGTATTACCTACTACTACTGTTTTTGAGGAAGAGGATATTTATTATGCCTCAATGTACCATCACTATGTGAACTATGGGGCAAGATTGGTTGAACCACCAGGTGAAGCGAAATCAGATCTATGGATATGGACAGAGCTGGCAGAGCGCCTAGGCTTTGGGGAGGCATTTGATTATTCAATTGATGAGTTTTTAGAAATGGGATTATCGTTGTTAAAGGAGCATGGAATTACGTTAGAACGTCTGAAAAAGGAAAAAAGACTTCCACTTCCTGTCTACGATGTACCTTGGAACTCGGGGGATTTTCTAACTCCAAGTGGTAAATTTGAATTTACATCCTCGTACGCAGAGGAAAAAGGGATGAATGGTAAGCCACAATATATTCTTCCAAAAGAATCAAAGCTCAGTAATCCTGCATTAGCAAGTAAGTACCCATATCAGCTTTTATCTATCCATCCTTTACGTTCAAATCATTCCCAGCATTATCATTTAATTGAAGGTTTACAGACTGTAAAAATTGAACTTTCTGAGGATATTGCTAGTGAGCAGCAGATACATGAAGGTGATGAGGTTATGATTTTCAATGATAGGGGAAAGCTCACAGGAACTGCAAAAATTATGAAAAGAGCACATCTTAAGACAATTAATGTGGATGAAGGCCAGTGGCAACAATTTGGTGGCTCAGTAAATCAACTTACCCGTGATGAAAATTCTGATAATGGTTTAGGTAGTGTTTTATATGATTGCTTAGTCAATATCGTAAAGGTAAACTAGAATGATGAGCTGCTTGTCTTTTATAGCGTTTCTCTCTATAATTGTTGGAGATTAGATAGAAATCGTAAAAAAGCTTTTGCAATTCTAATTGATTTATTGCAGTAGAATTAAATTGTTTTATTCCGTTAGTACAAGAATAATGATTTTTTATTTTATAGCAATTTTTAAGACATAAATCATCGGGATATTATGATCATTTATGTCTTAAAGACTTGTCGAATGTAGCGGTCAATTTTAAACCCCTTCATATGTGAAGAGAGGGATTTAAAGCCTGGTAATCGGGAATAAATATAGAGGAGTGGGAATATGGCATTAACTGCAGGGATTGTAGGACTTCCTAACGTTGGAAAATCAACACTATTTAACGCAATAACACAAGCTGGTGCAGAATCAGCAAACTATCCATTTTGTACAATTGATCCAAATGTAGGGATTGTTGAGGTACCGGATGAGCGACTTCAAAAGTTAACAGAGCTTGTTAAACCGAAAAAAACAGTACCAACAGCGTTTGAATTTACCGATATCGCTGGAATTGTAAAAGGTGCAAGCAAAGGGGAAGGTTTAGGAAACAAATTCCTTTCACACATTCGTCAAGTAGATGCAATTTGTCATGTTGTTCGTTGCTTCGCTGATGAGAATATTACACATGTATCAGGTCAGGTTGATCCAATTTCTGATATTGAAACGATTAATCTTGAACTTATTTTAGCTGACTTAGAGACGGTCGATAAACGAATTGATCGTGTAGCAAAATTGGCAAAGCAAAAGGATAAAACAGCTGTTTTTGAGCATGAGGTTCTTGTAAAACTTAAAGAGGCATTTGAAAACGAAAAGCCTGCACGCTCAATTGAATTTAATGAAGAACAGCTTAAATATGTTAAACAATTGCATTTATTAACGATCAAACCAATTTTATATGTTGCAAATGTAAGTGAGGAAGAAGTAGCAGACCCTTCTGGTAATGAATATGTTCAACAGGTTCGGGATTTTGCTGCTGGTGAAAATGCTGAGGTTATCGTTGTATGTGCCAAAATTGAATCAGAAATTGCTGAGCTTGAAGGGGAAGAAAAGGAAATGTTCCTAGAAGAGCTAGGAATTGAAGAATCTGGTCTTGATCAACTAATTAGAGCATCATACCACCTTCTTGGTTTAGCAACTTACTTTACAGCAGGCGAGCAGGAAGTACGCGCTTGGACATTTAAAAAAGGAATGAAAGCACCTCAATGTGCGGGAATTATTCATACCGATTTTGAAAGAGGCTTTATTCGTGCTGAAACTGTATCCTATGAGGATTTATTAGCTGCAAAGACAATGGGAGCAGCACGTGAAGCAGGAAAAGTACGCCTCGAAGGTAAGGACTATGTTGTTCAAGATGGAGATGTTATTCACTTCCGTTTTAACGTTTAAGGTTGTACCAAAAAGGATTGAAGAAAAAACTCTTCAATCCTTTTTTTATGTCTAAGCTTGTCGGACTAACCATTGTGTGGTGCTTGCGCATTTCGGGATGTCTAGCTCCAGCACCAATCCCCTCGAGGTCACAAGCCACATAGGAAATGCAGATAAACAACATCTTCTTTTCCTATGCGTCTTGTGCTTGTCGGGCCTGATCGAGGTGCTTGCGCTTTTCGATGTTATTTGCTATAATTCCTAATTGTGAGTAATTTATTTTAATTGCTCCTTGCCCATTTGTGGGCCGTTTAGTCCAAAAGGAGGTGTAAGATGATGAGAAAGTACGAAATTATGTACATCATCCGTCCAAATATTGAAGATGAAGCTAAGAAGGCTTTAGTTGAGCGTTTCAACAGTGTTTTATCTGATAATGGTGCGGAATTAACTGAGGTTAAAGAGTGGGGAAAACGTCGTTTAGCTTATGAAATCAATGATTTCCGCGATGGTTACTACATGTTACTTCAAGTTAACTCTGAAGCTGCTGCGGTTCAAGAATTCGATCGTTTAGCAAAAATCAGTGAAGACATTATTCGCCACATCGTTGTTAAAAAAGAAGATTAATCATAATAAATGTTATAGATGATATATAAAAAAGGATGGTTCTGATGTTGAATCGAGTTGTACTAGTCGGAAGGCTAACAAAAGATCCAGATCTGCGTTACACACCAAGTGGAGTTGCTGTTGCTACATTTACATTAGCTGTAAACCGCACGTTTACAAACCAACAAGGTGAAAGAGAAGCTGACTTCCTTAACTGTGTAATTTGGCGTAAACAAGCTGAAAATGTTGCTAACTTTCTTAAAAAGGGAAGTTTAGCAGGTGTTGATGGTCGACTACAATCACGTAGTTATGAAGACCAAACAGGAAAACGTGTATATGTAACTGAGGTTGTTGCTGAAAGTGTTCAATTCCTTGAACCAAAAAGCGCGAGCGGTGGCAACAATAATAACTTTAACAACAATAACAACAACTTTGGTGGTGGCTACCCAGGTAACTCTGGTGATCAAAACCCATTCGGTTCAGATCAAAATCAACGTAATCAAGGTGGTCGTACAAGCTTTGATGACGATCCATTTGCAAATGATGGAAAACCTATTGATATATCTGATGATGACTTACCGTTTTAATAATAAAAAATTAACGTGAAGGGAGGAAATAGACAATGGCAGGCGGACGCAAAGGTGGACGTGCAAAACGTCGTAAGGTGTGTTTCTTCACATCAAATGGTATCACTCACATCGATTACAAAGATGTTGATTTATTAAAAAAATTCGTATCTGAGCGTGGTAAAATCTTACCTCGTCGTGTAACAGGTACTAGCGCAAAATACCAACGTAAATTGACTGTAGCAATTAAACGTGCTCGTCAAATGGCTTTATTACCATACGTTTCTGGTGAATAAGATAATATAAAGGCACAGTTAAAGGAAACATCCTTTCTGTGCTTTTTTATTTAATCTACATGCTATTCTCTTTTCTCCGGCTACATCGCTTCAGAAAATATCCAATTCAAATCACTCCAAAAGGCATTGCAAAAATGTACTTCAAGCCCATTTTCTAAAATTTTAGAATATAGCTTTGGTAAGATTATAAAGGGAGTTTTTTGGTTATAATGATTGAATTGAATCGTTATATTTGTTAATTGTAATGAAATTATACATATTTGATCCGATCATTAATAAGATTGACAAGAAAGAGGTGATATTTTGAGAAGAGCTAATGTGATAACGGAGGGAGCAATTTTATTAGCACTTTTTTTAATCTTAATGCTCCTAGCGATATACATACCTTTTTTAGGGACAATATTACTATTTGTTCTCCCATTACCTTTTATGATGTTTACAATAAGGCACGGACTCTCGCTCTCGATTTTTTTATTAATAGCAGGTAGCTTACTTTCTATCTTTTTTGGTGCCGTTACAAATATATTAATTGCCTTTATGTTTGGACTAAGCGGTTTAGTTATGGGGTTATTTTATAGAAGGAAGCAAGTGATAGGTGGTATAATTGGGGGGAGTATTGCCTATACAGTTGGCTTTATTATTGTCTATGTAGGGAGTATCTATTTGTTAGAAATAGATATAGTAAAGGATTTCTTACAACTGTTAAAGGACTCGATGGAGCAATCAAAGGCAATGGTTTCAGAGATTAATCCAAATCTTGATGTTGAAAAGCAATTCAAGGCATATGAAGAAGCATTGACATTACTCATCACTCTTCTTCCTAGTTGTTTTGTCATTGGAGGTATTATTTTTGCATTTATTACCCATCACATTTCGATGCCTATTTTAAAACGCTTAAAATATGAAATGCCAATTTTTTATTTTAAAGATATAAAATTTCCGACTAGTGTTATCTGGTACTTTTTATTGGTTTCTATATTAATGATGATTCCAGGAAATCAAGAAGGCTTTTATTATACCGCAATCGTTAACTTGTATTACATTTTAATGTTTTTACTGATCATTCAAGGATACTCGTTTATTTTTTACTATGCCAACAAGAAAGGGCTTTCTAAAGGAATACCAGTAATCATTTTAATTGTATCGTTTCTAATACCAATATTCCTTTATCTTGTGAGGATCTTAGGTATAATTGATTTATGCTTCCCTCTCCGTGACAAAATAACGAAAAAGTGAAATGAGGATTCACCGCTTGAGAGGAGTTGATGAGAACGAATGCCGATGTTTTATGAAAAGTCACAGATTCGCTATTCTCTAATTGCAATTATAGGCATTTTAATATTAACTGTTCTATTTCTTTTCGTCTTAAATTGGATTATAGGCATAATTGTAACAGTTTGTTTATGTATTGCACTTTTCTTTCTTAGAAAGTCAGTACTTGAATATCGTAAGGAAATGGATAGCTATATAAGTACTCTTTCTTATCGTCTAAAAAAAGTCGGTGAAGAGGCATTAATGGAAATGCCGATTGGGATTATGTTAATTGATGATGATTTCAGAATTGAATGGGCTAATCCCTTTATAACGTCTATTATGAACGAAGATACTTTAATTGGGAGGGATCTATTAGAGATTCATGACTCATTACTCCCTTTATTTAAACAAGATGCCGAAACTGAAGCGGTCATCACATTAGACCATCAAAAGTTCAAGGTTATCATCAAGCGAGAAGAGCGGTTATTATATTTCATTGATGTGACAGAACAAATTCAAATCGAAAAGCAATATGAGGATGAGCGAACGGCTTTAGCTTATATCTTTTTAGATAATTATGATGAAATTACTCAAGCGATGGACGATCAGACAAAAAGTGCGATAAATAGCAAAGTAACGGCCCTTCTTAATAAATGGGCAAAGGACTTTGGCGTATTTATTAAACGGGTTTCATCAGAACGATTTTTAGCTGTATTAAATGAACAAATTTTAACGAAACTTGAACAATCAAAGTTTTCTATTCTAGATGAGGTTAGGGAAAAGACAACAATAGAAAATGTTTCATTAACCTTAAGTATAGGGATTGGTACAGGTGTATCATCTTTGCAGGAGCTTGGAGATTTAGCACAATCTGGGTTGGATTTGGCTCTTGGAAGAGGTGGAGATCAAGTTGCCATTAAGCAAATAAATGGAAAAGTCCAATTTTATGGTGGCAAAACAAACCCAATGGAAAAAAGAACAAGAGTCCGCGCACGTGTTATCTCTCATGCACTTAAAGAAATTGTCACAGAAAGCGATAAAGTGATGATTATGGGGCATAAATTCCCCGATATGGATGCAATCGGCTCATCAATTGGAATATTAAAGGTAGCTCAAGCGAATGGGAAAGAGGGATTTATTGTTTTAGACGAAGTGGCCATTGATTCAGGAGTCATTCAGCTATTGAATGAAGTGAAACAACATTCTGAACTATGGTCTTGGTTTATTACACCTGATGAGGCTCTTGAGATAATGACAGATGAAACATTACTAATCATCCTTGATACGCATAAACCATCGTTAGTAATTGATGAAAGGCTTTTATCGATAAGCGAGCATGTCATTGTTATTGACCACCATAGACGTGGAGAAGAGTTTATTAAAGACCCTATACTTGTTTATATGGAGCCGTACGCTTCCTCTACAGCTGAATTAGTTACCGAGCTGTTAGAATATCAACCAAAGCCGTTAAAGATGAATATGATTGAAGCTACAGCGTTATTGGCGGGGATTGTAGTTGATACAAAGAGCTTTACCTTACGAACTGGTTCAAGAACATTTGACGCAGCCTCATACTTAAGGGGAAAAGGGGCAGATACAGTTCTTGTCCATAAGTTTATGAAAGAGGATATTGAAAATTATGTTAGAAGAGCATCTCTTATTCAAAATACAATGATCTATAAAAATGGTATTGCGATAGCAATAGCGAAGGATGATTCATATTTTGAACAAGTGACCCTTGCACAAACAGCTGATACACTTCTCACAATGAATAATGTGGTTGCATCCTTTGTCATTGCAAGAAGAAGTGAATCAAGCATTAGCATAAGTGCCCGATCATTAGGTGAAATTAATGTACAGCTTATTATGGAGGCACTAAATGGCGGGGGACATTTAACAAACGCTGCAACACAATTGCAGGATATTTCAATTGACGATGCAAGCGATATGTTAAAGAATGCTATTGATGAATATCTTGAAGGAGGAACCAAATCATGAAAGTTATATTTCTAAAAGATGTAAAAGGAAAAGGAAAAAAGGGAGAAGTAAAAAATGTTGCAGACGGATATGCACAGAACTTTCTTATTAAGCAAGGACTTGCAGTAGAAGCAACGAATGCAAATGTTAGCTCTTTAAATGCTCAAAAGAAAAAACAAGAAAAAGAAGCAATCGAAGAGCTAGAGCAAATGAAAAAACTTAAAACAGTACTTGAAGAATTAACTGTTGAATTAAAAGCAAAATCTGGTGAAGGTGGACGTTTATTTGGTTCAATTACGAGTAAGCAAATTGCTGATGAATTGAAAAAAAGCCACAATATTAAGCTTGATAAGCGTAAGATTGAATTGCCTGATGCGATTCGTTCACTAGGATATACAAATGTACCTGTTAAACTACATCCGGAGGTTTCTGCGACAGTAAAGGTACATGTGACAGAACAGTAATAATATGGAAGAAGTTGTGGTTTTGTGGAAAGAGTTAATTTAGTCTTGAAGCTTGACCACTTTTTTTTTATTCTTAATACTTGAAGAGTTTTATATAATCATAGTTATAGGATAGTAATCTATTAGCAATAAATACACTAAAGGACGGTGATCATCATAAACGAGGTACTTGGTGATCGTATTCCACCACAAAATATTGAAGCAGAACAAGCTGTATTAGGTGCTATATTTTTACAGCCTTCCTCTTTAACGTTAGCTTCTGAGCTTTTAATTCCAGAAGATTTTTACCGAGCTGCACACCAAAGAATATATAATGCAATGCTAGAATTATCAGATAAAGGTGAGCCTGTTGATTTAGTAACTGTCACAGCTGAATTAGCAGATGCGAATCTTTTGGAAGAGGTTGGCGGTGTTTCTTATTTAACAGACCTTGCTAACTCTGTTCCTACTGCGGCTAACATTGAATATTATGGGAAAATTGTTGAAGAGAAATCTATATTGCGTCGGTTAATACGTACAGCAACGACAATTGCACAAGATGGTTATACGCGTGAGGACGAGGTTGAGGTCCTTTTAAATGAAGCAGAGAAAACTATTATGGAGGTTGCACAACGTAAAAATGCGGGTGCCTTCCAAAATATTAAAGATGTTCTCGTACAAACATATGATAATATCGAGTTGCTACATGACCGTAAAGGAGATATTACTGGGATACCAACCGGATTTACTGAATTAGATAAGATGACAGCTGGTTTCCAACGAAATGATTTAATCATTGTAGCAGCCAGACCATCTGTTGGTAAAACAGCATTTGCCTTAAATATTGCACAAAATGTTGCAACAAAGACAGATGAAAATGTAGCAATCTTTAGTCTTGAGATGGGAGCAGACCAACTTGTAATGAGGATGTTATGTGCAGAGGGGAATATCGATGCACAAAGACTCAGAACAGGATCGTTGACCCCTGAGGATTGGGGAAAGCTAACAATGGCGATGGGAAGTCTCTCAAACTCTGGTATTTATATAGATGACACACCAGGTATCCGAGTCAGTGAAATTCGTGCTAAATGCAGACGATTGAAACAAGAGAGCGGACTTGGGATGGTTTTAATTGACTATTTACAATTAATTCAAGGTAGTGGCCGTACGGATAACCGTCAACAAGAGGTATCAGAAATTTCCCGTACGTTAAAAGAACTTGCCCGTGAATTAAAGGTTCCTGTCATTGCGCTATCACAGCTATCTCGTGGTGTTGAGCAACGTCAAGATAAGCGTCCAATGATGTCTGATATTCGTGAATCTGGAAGTATTGAGCAGGATGCGGATATCGTTGCCTTTTTATACCGTGATGACTATTATGACAAGGAATCAGAGAATAAAAATATTATTGAAATTATCATAGCAAAACAACGTAATGGCCCAGTCGGTACTGTTTCTTTAGCATTTGTTAAAGAATACAATAAGTTCGTAAACCTGGAACGGCGTTTTGATGATGCTGGAGTCCCAGCAGGAGCGTAAAGGAGACCGAAAAATGGTCTTCTTTTTTTTGGAAATTGAATAGGCTAGAAAGCTAAATAGAGCCTTGCTTTTAATAAACGCTCTGTATATCAATTACAGACTAGTATATCGAATCTTGGTCATACTAATGACGAAGAAGATGAGAAAAAAGAAATAATCCCTGCTATTAGAAAAAATCTCAAATTACGAACAAATCCAACCACTTATTTTAAAATGTTCGTATTTTCATTGACTTTCACAAAGCTCATTGATAAAATAAACATGTTTGAATAGTGCGAAATTACGGAGGTGCACGGAATGTCTTCAGTAGTAGTAGTAGGTACACAATGGGGAGATGAAGGGAAAGGGAAAATTACCGACTTCCTTTCAGAAAATGCAGAAGTAATAGCTCGTTATCAAGGTGGAAATAATGCAGGTCATACAATTAAATTTGGTGGAGAAACGTATAAGCTTCACTTAATTCCATCTGGTATTTTTTATAAAGATAAAATTAGTGTCATTGGTAATGGTATGGTTGTTGATCCGAAAGCTCTTGTAGCTGAATTAGCATATTTACATGAGCGTGGCATTACAACAGATAATTTACGAATTAGCAATCGCGCACATGTTATTTTACCTTATCACCTAAAATTAGATGAGGTAGAGGAAGAACGAAAAGGTGCAAATAAAATCGGGACAACGAAAAAAGGGATTGGTCCAGCATATATGGACAAAGCAGCACGTGTAGGAATCAGAATTTCCGATTTACTTGAGCGTGATGTATTTGAGGAGAAATTGACGCGTGCATTAGAAGAGAAAAACCGTCTTTTAGAAAAGTTTTATGAAGTAGAAGGATTTACTGTAGAAGAAATTCTAGATGAATATTACGAATATGGACAACAATTTAAGCAATATGTAGTTGATACATCAGTTGTGCTTAATGATGCGTTAGATGAAGGACGTCGCGTATTATTTGAAGGAGCACAGGGTGTTATGCTTGATATTGACCAAGGTACATATCCATTTGTTACATCTTCTAATCCTGTAGCAGGAGGAGTAACAATTGGTTCTGGAGTTGGACCGACAAAAATCAACCATGTTGTAGGTGTATCAAAGGCTTATACAACACGTGTAGGTGATGGCCCATTCCCAACAGAATTAACGGATGAAATTGGTGATCAAATCCGTGAAGTAGGTCGTGAATATGGAACAACTACCGGCCGTCCACGCCGTGTCGGTTGGTTTGATAGTGTCGTTGTACGCCATGCTAGAAGAGTAAGTGGCTTAACAGACCTTTCGTTAAACTCAGTAGATGTATTAACAGGTATCGAAACATTAAAAATTTGTGTAGCTTATAAGCATAAGGGTGAAATTATTAATGAATATCCTGCAAGCTTAAAAGTACTTTCAGAGTGTGAGCCAGTTTATGAAGAGTTACCAGGCTGGACAGAGGATATTACAAATGTTAAAAGCTTAAATGAACTTCCAGAAAACGCCAGACACTATGTTGAACGTATTTCACAATTAACAGGAATTCCGTTATCAATCTTCTCTGTAGGACCAGACAGAACGCAAACAAATGTCATCCGCAGTGTATATAGCTAATTAACAGAATGAGCTAAAGAGGTTGTCACAAGATTTTTCCTAATATCTAAGGCAGCCTCTTTTTCTATTAAAAAAATTAAAAAAAGATATTGTTATTTTATGAATACCTATGTTATTATAGAAAACGTCCTGTTAAAACAAGTTGATATTAATACTACTCATTTTTAAAATGAGCCATTAGCTCAGTTGGTAGAGCACGAACGAATAAGCTGCGAAGCAAAACATCAGCGCACAAATTGAGCTGCTCCTTGAAAAAGCCTACTGAAATTTGGGCGTCGGAGACAAGCGGTAAATTAAATAATACTACTCATTTTTAAAATGAGCCATTAGCTCAGTTGGTAGAGCATCTGACTTTTAATCAGAGGGTCGAAGGTTCGAGTCCTTCATGGCTCACCATTTTCATGAACATGTTACAATGGCCCGTTGGTCAAGCGGTTAAGACACCGCCCTTTCACGGCGGTAACACGGGTTCGAATCCCGTACGGGTCACTTTAAAATAAATTAGTAGGTCTGGTCCGGTAGTTCAGTTGGTTAGAATGCCTGCCTGTCACGCAGGAGGTCGCGGGTTCGAGTCCCGTCCGGACCGCCATTAATACATACTTCAATTCATTTTAAAGTGCATATAAACGATTAAATTAAAGGTCTGGCTCAGTAGCTCAGTTGGCAGAGCACGCTCGAATACTAAATATTTAGTACGTTTAAAAGCAAAACGAACGTTAGAAATAAACTACATTTAAATTATGGCTCGGTAGCTCAGTTGGTAGAGCAATGGACTGAAAATCCATGTGTCGGCGGTTCGATTCCGTCCCGAGCCACTCAAAAAGCATGATCGATTAGGTCGTGCTTTTTATTTTTTGCCGCGTTTATTTGATAGCAGCCCCTTAAACTTCAGACAATCCTTTCAAAGATTACGATGTTAACAATTAATAACAAATAAATCTAAAATATGTTAGATATAATACAATCCCATTACAAATAGGCTGATTAACGGGTAACGGTTTCGGTTCTATGGTAAATTAGTAGAGTTAAAGGAAATAAGATATTTGTCGATTTATGAACTAACTCTCAAATGTAAGAAACTTAAATAAGTGTCTTGTATGAAAGAGTAGGAGGAAATACAATTGTTTATACAATCTCGAGGTGATAAAGGAGATGTATTACCCAGGAAGAAGTATTTAAAACCAATTATAGTAGGAGCTGCATTAGCAGTAGCTTTTACAATTGGAGCGGGTAGTGTATCTGCAGAATCTTCTTTATCAACCGTTTATCACATCTATGTAAATGAAGAATATATCGGTACTGTAAATAATAAAGAACAAATAGAAAAGCTTAAGAACGAAAAATTACAAGAAAATAAAAGGGAGTATTCTAACCTGAATTTAACCCTTGAGAATATAGAAGTTATTCCTGAACAAATGTTTCGACCGGTTTTTAATAATGAAATCACATTAGAAAAGCTTGGTAAAGAGTTAGATGTAGTTGTTGAATCGACAGAGTTAATCATTAATAATCAAGTCATAGCAAACTTTAATAGTCGCTCAGATGCAGAAGCTGTGTTAAATGCCTATAAGCGTTCATTTGTATCCAATAGTGTATTAGAGGAACTTAAAATAAGAGAGCAAGCAAATATACAACCTAGTTCACTACAGGAAGGACAATCTAGAACATTAGATGTAACGTTTTCAGAGGATGTATCACTTGGTCTAAAAAAGGTATCGCCTGATAAAATCCTAACTGTTGAACAAGGCATAAATTTATTAAAAACAGGAATCCCGAAAACAAAGACATATAAAGTACAGGAAGATGAAGTATTAGGTAGTATCGCAAGTGACCATCAAATAACGTTAGAGCAATTGTTAACGTTAAATCCTGGATTAAAGAAAGATTCAGTAATCAAGCCTGGAGATACTCTTAATGTAACAGTGTTAACACCAATTGTTCATGTGACGGAGAAAATTGAAGCATTGCAGAAGGAAACAATATCTTTTGAAACAGAAGTGGTAGAAGACGCTGCAATGGCGAAGGGTGAACAGAAAACCACTCAGGTTGGCCAAAATGGTGAGAAGCTAGTAAACTACTTAATCTATAAAGAAAATGGTACTGAAGTAAAACGAGAGATCACAAGCGAACAATCTGTTAAAGAGCCTGTAAAAGAAATTATCGTTAAGGGTACAAAGGTTATACCATCAAGAGGTACAGGAACGCTAAAATGGCCAGCAAATGGAGGTTATGTTTCTAGCGGATTAGGACAGAGATGGGGAAAGCTCCATAAAGGAATTGATATTGCAAGACCTAGCGATTTGACGATTAAGGCTGCAGATAACGGTAAGGTCATATCGGCAGAGTATAGCGGTGGCTACGGAAATAAGGTTGTCATTGACCATAATAATGGATTGCAAACAGTCTATGCACATTTAGATTCAATTGCAGTATCTGCTGGTCAAGTTGTTTCCCAAGGTCAAAAATTAGGTGTCATGGGGAATACAGGGAATTCAACTGGAACTCATCTTCACTTTGAAGTTTATGAAAATGGTGCATTGAAAAACCCGATGGACTATTTAAATTAAGATTAGAGGTCTGACATTTTGTAGGAGTCAGACCTCTTTGCTATTATGAAATACTTTGAAGAGTAGGCTTATACTAAAAACATCCAATTTTAACAATCACTTTTTTATAGATAACCGTTAAAATTTGTAAAAGAGATGAATATCAATTGTGAAAATGGTACATTAAACATATAGAACAGTCGGAGATAAAGGGGCGAAAACAATGGATAAGAAAATTTTAGTTGTTGATGATGAAAAGCCGATCGCAGATATATTAGAGTTTAACCTAAAGAAAGAAGGATATAACGTTTATTGCGCATATGATGGAAATCAAGCATTGGAAATGGTTGAGGAGATTAAGCCTGATCTTCTTTTATTAG
The DNA here is from genome assembly GCA_031180805.1 of Bacillus sp. (in: firmicutes). Taxonomy (GTDB): domain Bacteria; phylum Bacillota; class Bacilli; order Bacillales; family Bacillaceae; genus Metabacillus. The sequence continues at coordinate 158,603 of JAPSLL010000002.1, read as the reverse complement.
ATATTATGCTACCGAACCGTGATGGTATGGAGGTATGTCGTGAAATAAGAAAAAAATACGACATGCCAATCATTATGTTAACTGCAAAGGATTCAGAAATTGATAAAGTGTTAGGTCTTGAATTAGGTGCAGATGATTATGTGACAAAGCCTTTCAGCACCCGAGAGCTGCTTGCACGAGTAAAAGCTAATTTAAGAAGACAGCAAGCGAATGAAAGTAATGAAACGAAAGCTTCAACTAATGAAATCAGTATTGGTTCACTTGTGATTCACCCTGATGCATATGTTGTATCAAAACGAGGTGAAACGATTGAATTAACTCATCGGGAATTTGAACTATTGCATTATTTAGCACAGCATATCGGACAAGTTATGACAAGGGAACATCTTTTACAGACAGTATGGGGATATGATTATTTCGGAGACGTTCGAACGGTTGACGTTACAGTGAGACGTCTACGAGAGAAAATAGAGGATAACCCTAGTCACCCAACATGGATTGTAACAAGACGTGGGGTTGGTTATTACTTACGTAACTCTGAGGAGTAGAGATATGAAGAAGGTTGGTTTTTTCCATTCGATTCATTTTAAGTTTGTATTAGTTTATGTCTTACTTATTATGATCGCCATGCAAATTATTGGAGTTTATTTTATTAGGGAATTGGAAAGCTCTTTAAAAACTAATTTTATTGATTCGATGTCAAAGCGAGTTAGCTTACTAGTTTATAATATTGGGCAGGAAATGAGCTCTGAAGAATATGAAAATGGGGGAGTCTCGAGTACTGAAATTGACTCGATCATAAACGACTTTGCTGAGACAGGTGAAGTAAATGAAGTCCGAGTTATCGATGAGACACAAACTGTGCTCGCAACTTCAAAGGCTGATAAAGATATTGTTGACAAGAAGACAAAAGAGGCGTTAGTACAGAGAGCGCTTGTTTTCGGAAATCCGTTAATAGGCGATAAACTTAGGCTTGATAATGATAATCAGCGAGTCATTGAAATGGCATTTCCAATTAATTCGGAGAGCACGAATAGTGAATCGAATGGTGGTGCCGTATATATTGTTGCATCTATGGAAGAAGTTTATTCTCAGATGAAGATTATTAATAAAATCTTTGCGACTGGAACTGGCCTTTCCTTGTTTATTACTGCTGCATTAGGGATATTTTTAGCTAGAACGATAACTAGACCGATGACTGATATGAGAAAACAAGCAATTGAGTTAGCGAATGGGAATTATTCCCGCAAAGTAAAGGTATATGGAGAAGATGAAATTGGACAGCTTGCGTATACCTTTAATTACTTAACCGAGAAGCTGGAAGATGCACAGGCAACAACGGAGGGTGAAAGGAAAAAACTTGCATCCGTTATTGCACATATGACAGATGGGGTTATTGCGACAAATCGCACAGGGGAAGTCATTTTAATCAATAATCCTGCACTTGAAATGCTAAATGTTTCACGTGGAACGATTAAAGATATCCATATTACGGAATTATTAGGTTTAGAGGATCACAATGGTTTTGATAGTATGCTTGATGAGCAAGAATCTCTTATTATAGAAACAGATACAAAGGAGCGCTCTTATATTCTTCGAGCGAGCTTTTCTGCGATACAGAAGGAATCAGGAGTCATTGATGGGGTAATTGTCGTTTTATATGACATAACCGAGCAGGAGAAAATTGAGCAGGAGAGAAGGGAATTTGTTGCAAATGTTTCCCATGAGTTACGTACACCTCTGACAACGATGCGAAGTTATTTAGAGGCATTAGCTGATGGAGCTTGGAAGGATGAAGAAATTGCTCCACAATTTTTAAGTGTTACACAAACTGAAACAGAACGAATGATTCGTCTCGTTAATGATCTGTTACAGCTATCTAAGCTTGATCGGACAGATTATCGTTTAAATAAAGATTTGGTAAACTTCAGTGACTTTTTCAATAAAATAATTGATCGATTTGAAATGACAAAGGCACAGCATGTAGATTTTGTGAGGAAAATTCCTAATGAGGCTTTGTTTGTTGATATTGATACAGATAAGATTACTCAAGTTCTCGATAATATTATTTCGAATGCATTAAAGTATTCTCCAGAAGGGGGACAAATTACCTTCTCAATAGATGTACTTCCAACAGAACTACAAATCTATATTAGAGATCAAGGTGTTGGAATACCAAAAGGTAGTGAAAATAAGATTTTTGACCGGTTTTATCGTGTGGATAAAGCAAGATCTCGTAAATTAGGTGGTACAGGTTTAGGATTAGCGATTGCGAAGGAAATGGTCTATGCTCACGGAGGAGATATTTGGGCGAAAAGTAAGGAAGGGCATGGAACAACAGTTTACTTTACTTTACCGTATAACCCGGAACAAGAGGATGAGTGGGAATGAAAAAGGAATCAGTAAAAAGTGCCATCTTGACCGCGTTAATTATCATCAGTTTGCTACTTACCTGGAATATGTGGACATATCAACCTACATTATTTGATGCTAAGAAGGAAACTGATGTATACGAAGTTATGCCGATAACCAATACAATGAAAAAATATAATGAAGTTATAAAACCACAACAATTATTTATTCATGATGGAGAAAATCACTTTAGCACAATGGATGTTAGCCATTCAAATGATTTGTGGATGAAAATGCAGAGTTGGGAGTATAGTGATTTAGAAAGTGGGGTTGAAACCTTTTCTAGTGGTGAAAATTTGAAGGAAATCCAAAAGAATAGTATCGAGTTAAGATTTTTAAATGAAATACCAATGAAAACATTCCAGACGATGTTAGAATGGGATGCAGATACCGAGAATGTTCAATTTGACAGAATTTATTTAAAAGCTGGAGAAACCGGTGGTATTCAGAGTGTCTATTTTGTTTCATATGATAAAATGAGGTATGTTGAGTCATCTGTAAACAACAATAGTGAGGCTACTCAGAAAGTGAAGCAACTTTTTAATGATAGAAATAACTTTGAAAAATATTATTCCTTCAATATAAGTGAAGGGAAGGAAATTTTTTTACCTGTTAATGAGCCCAAAATGGTGAAGCATCAATATAAAGTAGAAGAGATTGCAGGTTCAAGGTTTAGAGACGCTTTGTTCAGCAATAGTTCTGTTATCAAACAGGACTCGATTACTAGTAAAAATAGTTATACGGACGCAATTAGTTTATTGGAAATATATCCAGACCAGCAAAGAGTTTATTATGTAAATCCGGCTGTTGATGATTCAGTTCCTCTTGAAGCCAGCACATTAGTTGATCAAAGTATTAAATTTTTAAATCAACATGGTGGTTGGACAGATGACTATATGTTATTTGATATAGATGATAAGGAGAATAAAATATCGTATATTATGCAGATTCATTCAATTCCTGTAATACCTTTCGATGAGTATCCTCAAACGATGATCATTCAAAAATGGGGTCAAAATGAAGCTGCTTCATATGATAGACCTTCATACCGGATCGATTTTGAAATTAACAGTAATAATGAAATTACGTTAATGTCAGGAAAAAAAGTAGAAGAGCTTTTAAAAGCTAATAATGATATAGACAAAGAAGATATAAGTAATATCTATATTGTCTATCAATTAGAAAATGTAGAAAACCAAGGTATTGTAAATGTTACTCCAGTATGGTGTATTGAAATGAATAATGGTAAATTAAAGACATTTAAAGACGAAATCGTACAATATGGAGGAAATGCAAATGGAATGGAGTAAAACGAAAACCATTTTTATTTTAGCTTTTCTCATATTAGATCTCTATTTAGCCTACTCCTTTTATGAAATGCGGAGCGACTCCACTGTAGAGCCAATGGTTGAAACAACAACAGAAGAGGATTTGCAACTAGCCGGAATAACCTATTCAAAACTTCCAGAATCTCAGGAAAAGGGGTTTTATATTACGGCTAAAAGTAAGGAGTTTACAGCGGAAGAAATAGCTAAGCTTAAGGATCAAAGCCAAAGAAGCACGATAGGTGAAAGCTCCATTACAACACTATATATGGATTTAGACAAACCATTTCCATTACCTGATGTTAATGCTGAGGTCAAAGCTAATCAATTTGTAAAAAATAACGTATTGTACGGTGAGTTATATCATTACTGGTATTCAGATGAAAAATCAAATACAATGATTTATATTCAGGAATATAAGGACAACAAAATATTTCAAGAGTTAGATGAACATATTGCAATGGTAATATTAAATTTGAATGAAAAAAATGAGATCGTTTCGTATAATCAATCTATGCTCGAGGATATAAAAGAAGTACAAGAGAAGGAAGTTACTGTATCACCGCTAGAAGCTATTGGTGTCCTTTATACAAAAAATCTATTGCAGATGAATAGCAAAATTGTTGAAGTCGATTATGGATATTACACAAATATTCCTTTATCAAATCAGCAAATTTTAGCTCCAACTTGGCATCTTATTGTAGAAACGGACCAAGGTGAGAGAAAAGACTACTATGTGAACGCATTAGCTGGAGAAGTATTACAATCATCGGAAAAATCGATTAGGAGTGAATAATATGGGCTTGCAATTTAGTGTACTTGCAAGCGGGAGTACGGGGAATGCTATTTTTGTAGAAACAGAAAATCAATCCTTTTTAGTTGATGCAGGATTGAGTGGTAAGCAAATGCAGCAATTATTTGAACAAATTGGAAAAGATATTAGTAAACTATCAGGAATTCTAGTTACACATGAGCATAGTGATCACATTAAAGGATTAGGAGTACTTGCTAGGAAATATAAGCTGCCAATTTACGCAAATGAAAAAACATGGAATGCGATGGATGGGTTAATCGGAAAAATTGAAACGGAGCAAAAATTCATTTTTCAGACAGGATCAGTTAAAACATTTGGATCATTAGATATTGAATCATTTGGAGTTTCACATGATGCAGCAGAACCGATGTTTTTTGTCTTTCATCATCAAGGAAAAAAACTAGCATTAATTACCGATACAGGTTATGTTAGCGATAGGATGAAGGGTACCATCCATAATGCAGATGCGTTTGTTTTTGAAAGTAATCATGACGTTTCAATGCTCCAAATGGGCCACTATCCATGGAGCATAAAGCGACGCATTTTAAGCGACGTAGGTCACGTCTCAAATGAGGATGCAGCAATCGCCATGTCTGATTGTATTGGTGATGCGACAAAACGAATCTATTTAGCACACTTAAGTAAGGATAATAATATGAAGGATTTAGCTCGAATGTCCGTCCAACAAACCTTAGCAAGTAAGGGGCTTATAACTGGCGAGCAATTTGAGCTATACGATACAGATCCAACAACCCCGACACCACTTGTAGCAATTTAACAACGAGAAAAATATACTATAGGGAAAACTCATGAAATGCATAGGTAATGAGTGTCATTTCATGAGGAACCTTAAGTACTCCATTTATCATTTCATCCCTAATACATATTAGATTTTCTAAGAAATCTTATTATTTTCATTACATAGCAATCAATTTATTCACCTATCATTAAGGCATCTTTTGGTTAATTTTTTGCGATCAAGTGAATAATGGTGATTAGGACTATTCATAACTAGAGCAAAAGGAAGTGACTGTTATGGGCTATTATGATCAGGATTATGAAGAGTATCAACCTAAAAGGCAAAAAGGAAATCGCGGGGGATGGTTTTTAGCAGGATTAGTTGGTGCAATACTTGGGGGATTGCTCGTCATTGTTGCCATCCCCACTTTATCAAATTTAAATTTTCTTCCTTATGAAATGGATATATCAGGAGAAGACGAACAGGGAGATACGGGTGAAACGACAACAGGCCCTGTTAAAAATGTCTCCGTTGAGGTAAATTCCGCAATTACTGGCATTGTTGACGAAGTATCAGATGCAGTTGTAGGTGTCGTAAATCTACAAGAAGCAGGCTTCTGGAATGAGACAGGTGAGGCTGGAACAGGATCAGGTGTCATTTATAAAAAGGAAGGTAAAAATGCTTTTATTGTAACGAACCACCATGTTATTGCAGGTGCCTCTGAAATTGAAATTAGCTTAAGTGATGGAACTAGAATTCCTGCTGAATTATTAGGTAGTGATGAATTAACAGACCTAGCAGTATTACGTGTTAGCAGTGAAAAAATAACGAAGGTTGCTGAGTTTGGTAATTCAGATAAAGTAAAACCAGGTGAGCCTGTCATCGCAATAGGAAATCCATTAGGGTTACAATTCTCAGGCTCTGTAACACAAGGCATTATTTCAGGAACAGAAAGAGCAATACCTATTGATGAAAACGGTGATGGCCAAGTAGATTGGAATGCAGAGGTTTTACAAACAGATGCTGCAATAAACCCTGGTAACAGTGGTGGAGCGTTGATTAATATGGATGGCCAAGTAATTGGGATCAATTCAATGAAAATTGCTGAAGCTGCTGTTGAAGGGATCGGCTTATCTATTCCATCTAATCACGCAATACCGATTATTAGTGATCTAGAGAAGTACAGTGAAGTAAGACGTCCTTATATGGGAATCGGTATGAGATCATTAAATGAAGTTTCAAGTTACCATGTGGAACAAACATTAAAGCTTCCGAAAGAGGTAGAAGCAGGAATTGTCGTTATGAGTGTTGATCCAATTTCCCCAGCAGGTCAAGCAGGTTTGCAGGAACTTGATGTGATTACAGAATTTGCAGGTAAAGAAATTAAAGATATTATTGAATTAAGAAAAGTATTATATGAGCAAAAAATTGGTGATACAGTCAAATTTACCTTTTATCGGGAAGGTAAGCAAATGACAGGAGAAATGAAATTAGGAGAGCAACATTCAATTGGAGGCTAAAGATTAGCCTCTTTTTTTACGTTTAGTAAATTATAAAATTTAATAAATATGGAAAAACGCTCGTCACCTGCCCTTCGCTTTCTCTGTGGATAAATGAAAAGAAATATATGGTTTGTGGATAAACAGAAAAAATGGTAAAACTAAATAATGAACATCCACATGTGGATAAGGAGGAGTTAAGCATGTTTAGCTGTGAAGAACATATAGAATTAGCAATTGATATGTATGTAGACGAAAAAGAATTGGCACCGGAGATTGAAAAATTAGATAATTCAAGAAAGTTATCCACAAGTTGTGATTTGTGTAAAAACCCAGCAGTATATATAGTAGGGAACTAACATTCGGTGGATGATGTGGATAAAACGAAGCTGAATGTGGATAACTTTTGATGGTGGAAATGGGGAATAAATATGAATATTTCAATCATAACGATAGGGAAGCTAAAAGAAAAATATTTAAAGCTTGGCATCGATGAATATTTAAAAAGACTCTCAACATACGCAAAGGTTGATGTAATCGAATTACCAGATGAAAAGGCACCAGAAAATCTTAGTGAAATTGAAATGGAGCAGGTAAAGGATAAAGAGGGAGAAAGAATATTAGCAAAAATTAGTGACGACACACACGTTATAGCCCTCGCAATCGAAGGAAAGATGAAATCCTCCGAACAGCTTGCCAAAGACCTTGACCAGCTCGCTACATACGGAAAAAGTAAAATAGCCTTCATCATTGGCGGTTCACTAGGCCTAAGCAAACAAGTCATGAACCGCTCAAATGATACACTATCCTTCTCAAAAATGACCTTCCCACACCAACTAATGCGACTTATTTTATTGGAGCAGGTGTATCGGGCTTATCGGATTAATCGGGGGGAACCGTACCACAAGTAAACGTTATGTAATTTATAAAAAGATGAGACTCATCTAAATCAGATAAATCTCATCTTTTTGTTATTTTTGAAGAATGTTAGGATGTTGATTGCTAAAACTAGAAAAGAAGCTAAATAGAAATTAAAACTTCCTTTTTAAGCTCTAGCTTTCGATATACAAGGGCAATCATCATTGCTGGTAAGGTACAAACAATCATTCCAATAAAGGCATATCTTGGTTCAATTTCGTATAAATAGCCTCCGAAGATCGTAAACACTGCGGTGCTCCAGCTAAGTGCAAGTGCTGAATACATGCCTTGTGCTTTCGGAATCTGTGCGTGTGGGATGTTGTTGATTAAGTATTTCATAAAAGCATAATGCCCCATAGCAAATGAAAATGCATGTAAGGTTTGTGCAACACAGAAAACAATAACATTTGGAAAGGCAAACACTAATATCCAACGAATCGAAGAACCAATTGCTGCTAGTGTCAATAAAGTACCTACAGAAAATTTGTTAAAGCTTTTATCTGCAATTGAGAAGAATATGATTTCTGCAATTACAGCAATGTTAATAATGAGACCGATCAAGTATATCGGTGCATGAATATCTTGAAGGAAAATATAGCCATAATTGTAATAAGTAGCATGTGCTGCTTGCAGTAAAATGACAATGATGAGTACTAAACTAAAGTGTTTGATACGGAATAAGCGTAACATGCCTACTTGTTGTGTTTGCTTTACTTGTGGATTTTTAGATAAAACATCTGGTGCATTCATAAAACTTAGAAAAACAAAACCAATTATTCCAAGCAATAGTGCCCAAAAAATAACCTCATCTCCAAACATTCCTGTAAAAATAGTTAAAATCATGCCAATTGAGACAAATCCAATTGATCCCCATTGACGACTTCTTCCATAGTGTCTTAATTGTTTACTTTGCACAAGGATACTTGCAGCACTATCCAATGCAGGCATTAAAGTTGGATAAAATATGTGTAAAAGGATGGTTACTATCAATAAACCAGCAAAGGAGCTTACCGGAATGTAACAAAGAATGGCAACGAGAGTGCCGATACCTGCCACATTTAAAAGGATTTTACTGCTAAATCTCCCTGATAAATAGGGAAAGGCAAATAATGTTGATAGTCCTCTTGCAATTAAACCAAAGCTCATGATTAAGCTAGCTTGTGAGACTGTAATTCCCTTTGTATAAATCATCCACCCTGACCAATAAGGTAGAAAAATACCCCATGTCATAAAAAAACTAAAAAAACGTGTACTCATCCAACGTTGTGTGTTCATGATTATCCTCCTCATTGATAGCATGATATCATGGAATGAAAGATGAATAATATGAGAAATCTCATATTTGAGGTGAAATATGGAAGTTTACAAAGGAGAAAAAAAGCGGTTTTATTTGGAGAATAATTCAATAGCACATCTATTTTCCATTCAAGTTGAAGAATTTATGGAAGTGCATGAATATGAGCGAGATGAATGGATTATAAAAGAGGGCTTGAGACCAGCTTATCTTTATTATGTAATCGTGGGGAAAGCTAAAATATATGTAACACATCAAAATGGGAAAGTATCGTTAATTAATTTTATTAATGCCAATGATTATATTGGGGAAATGGAATTATTAAATGATGTGTACTATACAAAGGGGATTCAAGCATCAACGAAGACAGTTTGTTTTGCGCTTCCGTTTTATCGCTATCGTACACAATTACTGGAGGATGCAAAATTTCTACGTGAATTAACCAAATTTTTAAGTTTGAAGGCTACACTTATGGCAGCTAAATATTCACAAATTCTCGCCTTCCCGCTTGAAAATCGGCTTGCAGATTTCATTTTACAAACTGCTGATAAAGGGATCTATAAGGAAAAGCATGTAACTGTTTGTGATTATTTAGGTGTATCCTATCGCCATTTATTGCATGTACTTACACAATTCTGTGATAAAAATTACTTGCAAAAGGAGGGGCGAAACTATCAAATTAAACAATACCGTTCCTTGTATGAACTTGCAGATGTGTTGAAGAATAAATAATCATTTAGGGGATTGTTGTTCTACTAAAATTTATGAAATCGCTAGTAAGCTGGTGTGAATCTACTCTATTAAATTTTGTGTTGTTAAATGGTTGTTTATTTCCTCTTGCAGCGTTCGCTTTCTGCGGGCGGTCCGGGAGCCTCCTTTGACACGCTTCTCTCACGTATTCTTTCCAATAAACAAATCAACAATAATCTTTAACATACCCTTAAATTTAACAGGATATGATTTTCAAAAGTGTCGTATTAGCCGGTAACCTAGCCACCAGCCTTGCGGATATTTGCAACTTAGCAGATACGATATAAATGATTTCGACCTTATTAGTGAAAGGACAAATTAACGAAACATTAGCTGGTCCACGTATTCAATAAACAAGCTATAACGATAAAATATTGCACAATTTGAAAAATTGTTTACTATATGGAGGTTGTATATGGACACACAAAAAACATACCTATAGCTTAAGTTATTAATAAATTGTCGTATGAAGTAAAGGAGTATAACATGAGAAAACGCGGTATCACCGTTAAATTATTCGCTGTAACAGCTTTATTCTTTTTGATGTTTTACGCCATGATTATGATATTTCAGCTAGTATTCTTTGATCGTTTTTATCAGCATCATAAAACGAAGGAAGCAGCAAAGCACTTACATCAATTAGCAGAAGCTTATGAGAAGAATTCCTGGAGCGAAGAGGAACTGACAAGACAGACACTTTCTTACATGAGGGAGACCAAAAGTCCGTTGACGATTGTGGACGCAGAGGGTTTTCAGTTGGTAAAGGATCCGTTTAACATCATGCTAGAAACAGGAGATGGCAAAGTTGTAGAAGTATCGCTTTCCTTACTCGTTACAAATTACGGAAAACAGTTGCGGTCATTGAATATCACAAAGGGAGATACATTGAGTGTGCAAGGAGAAGCAGATGCTACGGTTCCTTTGGTCATTTATCCATCTGTTATTACGAAGAATGAGTTTAGTGTCGGTGAAGATCTGGTCGAGAATGAAATGACAATCGAAGGGAAAGTAAAAAGTATTTCGCTGCCTAAGGCTGGGATGATAAATAGAGGACTAGGAATCCTCTATGATGCGCTGCTAGAATGGTTCCCGCTTAAGGAGGCGCAGATAAAGCAGCTTTCCAAAGGGGAAAGTTTGCAGCTGGACTGGGTGGAGTCATGGAGTGGAAAACATAATTTAGTACTAATTGAGCCGTTTAAGAAAGACGGAGAAATGCAATATATGTTCTCTGTCGCATCTCTTCAGGAAATCAGAGATACCAATGAAGCACTTCAAATATTTTATGTATATATCGGAATCGTAGGCTTCATTCTCATCCTTTTGCTGTCATTATTCTTCTCCCGTCTTGTTAGTAGGCCATTGATTAAGCTGAATGAAATGGCTAAGAAAATGGTGCATCTAGACTTCTCATCGGCGAAGCCAATTAAGCAGAAGGATGAGCTGGGGAGCCTTTCAAACAATATGCTTGTTATGGCGCAAAATCTGAATGTTGCATTAAATGAATTGAAACAAGCCAATGGAAAGCTGAAGCAAGATATGCAAAAACGTGTGCAGATGGAAAAGGAGCAACGCGAGTTTTTCGAGCATGCATCACATGAATTGAAGACACCGCTTAGCATTGTCAAAAGCTTCGCTGAGGGGCTTCAGGATGGTGTCAGTCCGGATAAGCAGGATCACTATATAGAAGTGATCATTGAGGAGTCAGAAAAGATGGAAGTGCTAATAAAAGATATGCTGGATTTGGCTAAGTTGGAGAACGGTGCAATTAAACTAAGAAAAACATCTTTTCTCCTCAGTGAAATGATAGAAGACTTGGCAGATAAACTATTTTGTATAGCGAAAGAGAAAAATGTCGTCATTGAAATCATGCCGAAAAATGAACAGCATATTTTGGCGGATTATGAGTGGATGGAACGAGTAATGAAAAATCTTCTAATTAATGCAATCAGGCACAGTAAGCCCGATTCTGTCATTGCGATTCGAATCGAATTGGATCAGGAAAACGGTGGCAGTGTGTTTAAAATCGATAACAAAGGCACGCAAATACCGGTAGAGCAGATGGAAAAGATTTGGAAACGTTTCTATCGGACCGAATCTTCTCGGAGCAGAATGACAGGCGGTACAGGATTAGGGTTGGCGATTGTCCAACAAATTCTAAATCTACATGCATTTCATTACGGAGCGGAAAACATACCTGATGGTGTACGTTTCTATGTTCGTTTCAATTAATGGGACTAATTGCTTATTAGGACACATGAAAGACATATAACCTTGTTAATATTTATAGAGATTGGAAGGAAGATTCACGATGGGGAAGAAAGTATTGCTTGTCGAGGATGAAGTAAGAATTCGAGAAGTTGTAGCCGATTATTTCAAAAAGGACGGCTGGGATGTGTATGAAACGGATAATGGCAGCAGTGCAATTGACTGGTTTGACGCCATTTATCCAGATTTAGTCATTCTCGATATCATGATGCCGCAAATGGATGGATTTGCTGTCACCAAGCAGGTTCGAATGAGGTCTGGTGTACCAATTATTCTCCTTACAGCGAAATCCAGTGATAATGACAAAATTCATGGGTTCGAACTCGGAGCCGATGATTATGTTACCAAGCCATTCAGCCCAAGAGTGTTAGTAGCTCGTGCTAATTCTTTAATGAAACGGGCAACCGAACATTACCTGCCGAATGGTCATATGATTAGCTTCGGTAAAGCAATTGTTAATACGAAGTCCCGTCAGCTTCAGCTTGAGGGCCAACAAGTCGATTTGACGCCAAAGGAATATGAATTATTGGTGTTCCTGCTTCATCACAAAAATAATGTCCTTTCACGCGAAACAATTTTGAATCACGTATGGGGGTTGGACTTCGATGGTGATAATCGAGTTGTTGATACACATATTAAAAAGCTGAGAGCTAAATTAAGCTCCGAATCACATCATATCCGGACTGTTATTGGAACCGGCTATAAATTTGAATAAAATGGAGAGAGAAGATGAATAAGCTTAAACAGCTATATACGCACAATTATGTCCGTTTTGCTTTACATACTTGTTTTTATCTAGCAATCCTTATTACCTTGTTCTTGATGTACGGCTTCCATACGGCCAATACAGGTAACTATATTTATAATGATTTTTAAATGGAGAAGATAATAGAATGAAACTTTTAACTCGTATTGCACAGCATGCGGCAAGAAACCCAGAACAGACAGCATTTCGTACAGAGGACCAGGTGCTGAACTACAGATCGCTTTGGGACAGAGCAAGCAGGCTAGCAAGCTTAATACATGCCACACAACTCGAGCGGCAGACGCCAGTTGTTGTGTATGGTCATATGGGAATCGATATGCCGGTATCGTTTCTCGCCTGTGTAAAGGCTGGCCACCCTTATATACCGGTAGATACATCAATTCCAATGGAACGAGTGCGTCTTATCGTAGAAAAATCTGGTGCAGGATTGGTAATTAATACAACAGATAGCATGCTGGATTTTGATAATGTCACTGTTTTACACGCGCCGACACTGCAGCTGGGACAAGAAGAGCTTATTGGTGATGAATACTGGGTCGAGCCTGATGAAGTCTTTTATATTATTTATACATCCGGCAGTACTGGAAATCCAAAAGGCGTTCAAATTACTGCAGCAAATCTGCAATCTTTTACCGATTGGATGACAGGTGACTTTCCAATAGGTCAAGGAAAGGTGTTTTTGAATCAGGCACCCTTTTCATTCGATTTGTCTGTGATGGATTTTTATCCAGCGCTGCAGAGCGGGGGTACAATTCATACATTGGAGAAAGAAGTAATCAATAAGCCGAAGCTTTTGTTTGAGAACTTGAGTCGTTCTGCATTGCAAATATGGACATCGACGCCATCCTTCGTGCAAATGTGTTTCCCAAATCCCGACTTTAATCAAATAATGCTTCCTGAGCTTGAGGTATTCCTTTTCTGTGGTGAAGTACTACCGCTAGCTGTTGCCAAAGAGCTGAAAGAACGTTTCCCAAGAGCAAGGATTTTTAATACCTATGGGCCTACAGAAGCAACAGTTGCTGTGACGTCGATTGAAATTACTGAAGAATTGCTCGCTAATGAGAAGGCGCTACCTGTTGGCTATCCAAAATCCGATATGCGTATTTTCGTTATGGACGAATTGGGTAACCCGCTGCCTGAAGGTGAAAAAGGTGAGCTTATCCTTGCGGGACCAAGTGTGTCTAAAGGCTACCTGGGTGAGCCTTTACTGACAGAAAATGCATTTGGCATTATAAACGGAATGAACGCCTACCGTACCGGAGACGCCGGCTTTATTCAGGACGGGGTGGTGTACTGCCAAGGCAGACTGGATTATCAAATTAAGCTGCATGGTTACCGGATGGAGCTGGAAGAGATTGAATTCCACCTTAATCAGTCTGATTATATTAAGGCTGCCATTATTATCCCATATGCACCAAACGAGGAAATTGAATACTTGATTGCGGCAGTGGTACCAGCGGATCATAGCTTTGATAAGGAGTACAAGCTGACAGCTGCTATTCGAAAAGACCTTTCTTTGCGCTTGCCAGCATATATGATCCCGCGTAAGTTCACGTATCATACTGCTATTCCAATGACGATGAATGGGAAAGCAGACCGTAAGAAAATGAAGGAAGAGGTATTCGCATGACCCCGTATAGCTCTTTCCTTTTCTTTATCATTCTAGGTATTTTGCTGCTGCCGACGATGATTCTCGGCACAATGGGCAAGCGCCTGCGGTATTACAATGTGTTCGTCTCCATTGTTGTATTGGCTATTATATTTTCAGAAGGAAACGCAGGCTTCTTCTCGTTAGTAGCCTTCACCATCCTTCAGGTTGTACTGGTCAAGGGCTATATTACTTATCGACAGACAAAGAATAGTAGCCTCGTATTCTATGTAATAAGTTTTTTATCGATCCTGCCTTTGATTTTATCGAAGGTTTTGCCGATTTTGGCAGTGGATAACTGGGCAAGCTTTCTTGGTATCTCTTATCTGACATTCCGAGCTGTCCAAATCATTATTGAAACAAGAGATGGATTGATTAAGGAGCAGCTCTCGATTTTTCAGCTTGTCAATTTTATGCTGTTTTACCCGACAATTTCATCAGGTCCGATTGATCGCTTCCGCCGATTTCAGAAGGATGAAGAAAAGTGTTGGACACCGGAGGAGTACAAGGAACTACTTTATAAAGGGATTAACAAAATCTTCCTTGGTTTTTTGTATAAATTTATAATCGGCTATAGCATCAATACATACTTCATTATGAATCTAGATTATATAGCTGATGGCAAGTTTAGCTATCATCTGTTGTACATGTACAGCTATAGCTTGTATCTATTCTTCGACTTTGCCGGCTATACGGCGTTTGCAGTCGGAGTCAGTTATATAATGGGAATCCGATCACCCGAGAACTTTGATAAGCCATTCATCAGCCGAAACATCAAGGATTTCTGGAATCGATGGCATATGTCACTGTCGTTCTGGTTCCGTGATTATGTGTTTATGCGCTTCGTCTTTCTGATGAAGAAGAAAAAATGGATACAGAACAAAATGCTCGTTTCGAATCTGGGTTATATCCTGCTGTTCCTGCTTATGGGAGTATGGCATGGATTAGCGATTCAGTACATCATTTATGGAGCATATCATGCCTTGATGATGGTAGGATTTAATTTCTTCGAGACCTGGAATAAAAAACATAAACGCTGGCCAACAGGAAGAGTAATGACAATTGTGTCTATCGTCATCACTTTCCATGTCGTTTGTTTTGGCTTTTACCTGTTTTCCGGCAGACTATTTCAATAAAAGGGGAATATAAATATGAATTTTAAAGAGAAAGTACTACAAATTATTGCAGAAGTTTGTGAAGATGATGTTGTGAAAGAAGAGCATGATTTGGATATATTCGACGCAGGACTGCTTGATTCATTTGCGACAGTAGAATTACTAGTTCAATTCGATGAGCAGCTTGATATCAATGTACCGATTACGGAGTTCGACCGTGATACATGGAATACACCAAATGCTATCGTTGATCGTCTGAATGAGCTGAAATAATGAAGAAGAAGTATCTGTTTGGACCAATTATTCTTGCATTGGTCTTGTTTGCCGGGGTCGTATTCGTACCTGTATCATGGCTGGTTAAGTTAGTTCCAGCGGATCGTTTGGAGGAATCGGCTATCAGTCTGGAGCCAAATATGTTTCAAGGGACATATTTGCAAAGTGAAATGCTCAAACGTTCGACATATGTTCCAATCTATGGTTCTTCTGAATTGTCGCGGTGGGATCCATTCCATCCATCGAATTATTTCGAAACGAATAAAGCTACCTTTACACCTTATTTAATAGGAAAAGGCGGAATGACCTCTATTATTCATGATGTAAACTTTGCAACACATGCCGATCAATTGAAGAACAAGCAAATGGTCATCATCGTATCACCGCAATGGTTTGTAAAGCATGGTACAGACGAGCAGCATTTTGCACCAAACTATTCCTCCCTGCAAGCGTACCAGCTTCCTTTCAATAAAGAAGTTAACGAGCAGGTGAAACGAAAATTAATGCAGCGCTTGATGACGTATAATGCGGTCAAGAACGACCCGATACTTTATCAGCTTTACAATGCTTACCTGAATGACAAAAAGGTTATGTTTAATACTTTATCAGTTCCTGCAAAGGCTTATATATCCATACTTGAGAAAAAGGACCTGTATTTCACACTTTTGAAAGATAAACCAACTAATCGTTATCAGTCAGACGAAGTGAAGGACAAGACATGGGAAGAACTGAAGGCACAAGCCAATTCTTATGGCGAGAAACGGACACAGCATTCCAAATTTTATATTGATGACAAAGTGTATAATCATAAGAAGCACTATATCAAGAGTATGGAAGGAAAGAACAAAGGACATTCTTATGGAGAATCTCCTGAATATGATGATTTCCAGTTGATGCTTGATATTCTCAAGGAAGCTGAGGCTAAACCGCTTTTTGTTATTATCCCAGTGAATGGGGCGTATTATGATTACACAGGCTTCACCGAAAAAGGACGGCAAGACTACTACACTCGTATAAAGAAGCAGATTAATGATAGCGGCTTTACTTACGCCGATTATTCCGACCATGAATACGATCCTTATTTTATGCGTGACACGATTCATATCGGCTGGAAAGGCTGGGTTTATTTAGATGAGGATATGCAGAAGTTCCTTGAATAGTACTAGGACGATTCATCTATTAGGTGGGTCGTCTTTGTGTGTGGAGTCGCATTTTTACCGTAAGAATAAAATTATTTTGAAAAAATAAACTTTGAAGTAAATTGTAGTATTGCTCAATATCCATGGATTCCAAAAATACCATATGCTGGTTTGTTTCCATTTTTTAGCACAAAATGGATTGTTGACATCAAGAAAGTTTTTTGGAATAATGAATTTAATTGCATAATGGTACCTTTAAATCAGTCCAGAGAGGCTGACAAGGACAGCGGATTTTTTATGATATACGAGGGATAGGTGTATTTACCTATATATCGTATTTTGTAATGGAAAAAGAGGCTTATTGTCAGGAGACTGGTGATTAGCCTCTTTTTTTGTGCTGTGGTATCAGGAAACATTAGATTTGGAGGAAATATTCATGGATAAAGTAGATTTAGAGTTTTCGTGGCAAGCAGTACCAAAATCGAACCGTAATAATTTTTGGAAAACAATATCGGTAATGTTAGGATTTACGTTTTTCTCTGCAAGTATGTTAGCTGGAGGAGAGCTAGGACTTGGCTTAACGTTTACGCAGTTTATTTTAATTGTATTAGCAGGTAACTTAGCACTTGGGATTTATACAGGGGCCCTTGCGTACATCGCAGCAAAAACGGGGCTATCAACACATTTATTAGCAAAATATGCATTTGGTGATAAAGGATCATATTTACCTTCATTTTTATTAGGTTTTACTCAAGTTGGATGGTTTGGTGTAGGGGTAGCAATGTTTGCTGTTCCTGTAGCAAAGGCGATGGATTGGAATGTATATGCTTTAATTTTTATCTTTGGAATAGCAATGACAGCATCTGCAATTTACGGAATGAAATCATTAGTCGTTTTAAGCTTTATTGCGGTACCAGCAATTGCAATTTTAGGAGGTTATTCAGCATTTGAAGCTACACAGAGCCTTGGTGGTTTTGGTGCATTATTTGATTATGAACCAAAAGAAACGTTAACAATTGCTGCGGCTTTATCAATTTGTATCGGTTCCTTTATTAGTGGTGGTACTTTAACACCTGACTTTGCTCGATTTGCAAATACTTCACGTTCTGCTGTAGTGGCAACGGTGATTGCTTTCTTCTTAGGGAACTCATTAATGTTCCTATTTGGTGCACTTGGATCAATGTCTTACGGTTTAGGGGATATTTCAGAAGTAATGTTTTTACAAGGATTAATGATTCCAGCGATTATCGTTTTAGGTTTAAATATTTGGACAACGAATGACAATGCCCTTTATGCATCAGGCTTAGGGTTTGCGAATATCACGAAGATTTCTAAAAAGGTGTTTGTTGTATTAAATGGTTTAGTTGGTACAGTGCTTGCTATGTGGATGTACAATAACTTTGTAGGATTTTTAAATGTACTTGGTGCTGCGATTCCATCAATTGGTGCTATCATTATAGCTGACTATTTCTTTGTAAGAGGAGGAAAATATGGTAAGTTTGAAGAGATGAAATTTAAAACAGTGAACTGGATTTCAATCATAGCATGGGCGATCGGTGTAGTCATAGCTCAGGTTGCACCAGGTATTACTCCGTTAAATGCACTAATTGGAACAGCTGTAGTATATATCGTATTAATGTACATTGCTTCTAACAAAAAATGAATCAAAGAAAAGGTGATCACTGATGATAATTCAAAATGCAACATTAAGAGGTAAAGAAGGACTTTGGTATATTGTTGTTAAAGATGGTCAATTTGCGGCGATTACCCAAAATCTTGGTGAAATAGATCCGAATGAGGAGGTAATCGATGTAAAGGGATCTCTTGTTTTACCACCTTTCATTGAGCCACATATTCATTTAGATACAACACTAACAGCTGGTGAGCCGGAATGGAATCAGAGTGGAACATTGTTTGAAGGGATTCAACGTTGGTCACAGCGTAAGGAATCTTTAACACATGAAGATGTTAAGGTGCGGGCAAAAACAGCATTAAAATGGCAAATTTCTCAAGGGATTCAACAGGTTCGTACACATGTAGATGTAACAGATCCAAATTTAACAGCTTTAAAAGCAATGCTTGAAGTGAAAGAGGAAATGGCTCAGTTTGTCGATATTCAGCTTGTCGCGTTTCCACAAGAGGGGATTTTATCATTCCCTAACGGTGTAGAATTGCTTGAAGAATCTTTGAAAATGGGTGCTGATGTTGTCGGAGGGATTCCCCATTTTGAGTTTACTAGGGAATATGGTGTAGAGTCTTTAAAAGTCGCTTTTGATCTAGCTGAAAAATACGATCGCTTAGTAGATATCCATTGTGATGAAATTGATGATGAACAGTCTCGATTTGTTGAAGTTGTCGCAAAAGAGGCATATGAACGTGGAATGGGTTCTCGTACAACAGCGAGTCATACAACGGCAATGGGCTCTTATAATGATGCTTACACATACAAATTATTTAGATTATTGAAGCTCTCTTCTATTAATTTTGTTTCAAATCCACTTGTGAATATTCACCTTCAGGGAAGATTTGATACATATCCAAAGCGAAGAGGCTTAACGCGGGTAAAAGAATTACAGGAAGCAGGGTTAAATATTTGTTTTGGCCACGATGATATATTTGATCCATGGTATCCACTAGGAACGGGAAATATGCTTCAAGTGTTACATATGGGAATCCATGCTTCACAATTAATGGGTTATGAGCAGATTGTAAATTCAATCGATTTAATTACGAAAAATAGTGCAAAAACATTACACATTGAAGAAGGATACGGAATCGAAGTTGGGAAGCCAGCTAACTTTATCGTCTTATCCGCAGAAAACGAGTATGAGGTAATTCGTAAGCAAGCGACAGTTAGATATTCCGTTAGAAAGGGTAAGATTATTGCCGAAACAAAGCCAAGTGAAACATTCATAACATTAGGCGAATCTATAGAGATGATTGATTTTAATAGATAATAGAGATATGGGCACAACTTTAAATAGGGCTGTGCCTTTTCCCGTAAAGGGATTAATTTTAAGACAAGGCTCTTTTCTAAAAGATTGTTGTTTTTAGTACTATTTATATAAGGGTTGATTGGAGCGGAAGTGCGAGACTCCTGCGGGATGCGTGGGAGAGGTGAGACCCCGCAGGTGTTTACACTGAGGAGGCTCACCACCCCACCCCGCGGAAAGCGAGTACTGTAGCGGAAATCAACCAAAACGATTACTCTGTTAAAAGAAACAAAGTCTGCGAAAACAGCCTAAGACAAAGACAAAAGTAGTGATTCTAAAAATCATCAAGGGGGTCAAAGGAAAATGAAAAGAGTTTATTTAGCTAGTCCGTTTTTTAATGAAAAAGAGATTGAATATGTGGAACAGGTTGAGAAGATTTTAGAGGAGAAGGGTTTGAACGTTTTTTCACCGATGAGAAACCAACTGGATGAAAAGCTTGAGACTGGTTCTCGTCAATGGTCAATCGAGACATTTATGAATGATTTAAAATACATTAAGTGGGCTGAAATTGTTGTAGGTATCTATCATGGTAACTATTCAGATAGTGGAACAGCCTGGGAACTTGGTTACGCATATGCTTCTGACAAGCCAGTTATTTTAGTTCATGTTGGTGAAAACAGTAATCTCATGGTGCACGAAGGTTCACATGCAAATCTTACTTTGGATGAACTGAAAGATTATGACTTCAAGAAATTAGCTAGTTCCTTCTATACAGGTGAAATGTTCTAATGATTAATCACCGATAAACCTTATTTAAGTTTGTCACGATAAAATAGCTTCTTATTAAATTATAT
Source organism: Bacillus sp. (in: firmicutes) (assembly GCA_031180805.1). Classification (GTDB taxonomy): domain Bacteria; phylum Bacillota; class Bacilli; order Bacillales; family Bacillaceae; genus Metabacillus. The sequence goes on along the minus strand of JAPSLL010000002.1, from coordinate 137,859 downwards.
CAGTATAATATCGTACTTTGAAAAGGCTTGCCATTTGGCAGGCCTTTTCGTTTTTAACTTGGAATATAATGAGCAATTTTGATTGTTGAGTTAGCATTTTATGACACCTGTCATGAGGTTTTCCTTACATGTGTGAATGTTGATCCATTCTTTTCTTAGTTACGATAAAAATACAAATAAATTTAATTAGAAAAGGATGAAATGAATGGAACACAAAGGGAGAATTCGCTTACTCGATATTTTGCGAGGAATTGCAATACTTGGAACGTTAGGAACGAATATTTGGATTTTTGCACACTTGGGGGATTTATCGTATATAACGACATCAAATTATTCTGGATGGTGGCAACCAGATGATTTTCTGAGAATGATCGTATTATTTTTGGTGAATGGAAAGCTTTTAGGTATGTTAACTATTATGTTTGGTGTAGGGATGGAGCTGAAATATCAGCAGGCCTTGAGAAGAAAAAGAGCTTGGCCTGGGGTGTATTTATGGACAGCTGCTTTTTTACTTTTAGAGGGATTCCTCCATTATACATTTGTAATGGAGTATGACATTTTAATGAGTTATGGAATCACTGCTATATTTGTAGCATTTATCATAAAAGGTGGAGATCGCTTTATCGATAGAACAATGAAGGTAATCGGAAGTGTCTTTGCAGCTTTTATTTTGTTTATGTTAGTAGTTGGCTTGCTTGGAACAAATATGTCGTTAGGTAATTTTAGTGAGGTTGTTACCCTTTATCAAAGAGGAAGCTGGCTTGAACAGGTACAATATCGTTTCTTAAACTTTTTTACCCTTAGAAGTGAAGCATTTTTTATTATTCCGATGAATATCTTTTTGTTTTTACTTGGCGTTAGGATGATGCGTTCAGGAGTTTTTTCTCCTGATGAGAAGGGAAGGAAGCAACGCGACAAGCTTTTTAAAATTGGATTTTATCTTGGTGTACCTTTAAATATGCTCATTTTTATACCTGGGGGAGCTTTTGATTTACCGGTTCGATATTTGTTTGCACCATTACTTTCACTAGGTTATATTTCAATTATTGGTAAATTTCTGGAGAATTATAAATGGGAGTGGTTGTGTCGTTGCCTTGAAAAGGTTGGGAAAATGTCTTTAAGCTGTTATGTCATGCAAAATATCATTTGCTCAATTGTCTTTTATGGTTGGGGGCTTGCCTTTGGCGGAAAGGTTAATTCATTCATGGTTATAGCCATTTGGTTACTTATTTCACTTTTACAAATTATCATTTCATCCTTTTGGCTTAAAACTTTCAAAGCCGGGCCAATGGAATTTATTCGACAACGTACATTAAAGGTGTTCATTTCTAATTAAGGAATGGGAGGAAGTAATGAAGTATAAGATTTATCCTAGAGAACAAATTAGACAATATTTGCTTTTTGATGTGATATCAGTCGTGTTTTTATGCTATATCGTTCTACGTTCAGATACGATTTTGGGGTTTTGGGGCAATCTTCTTCTAATTATGCTTTTTCTCTTTTCGTTTTATATTGGACTTTGGTATCGGGATGGACGTTTATTAGGAGCATCTTTACTTGGATTTTCAGTCATTACGATATTTGGTATTTATGTAGAGCTCAATATATTATTCTATGGTTTAATATTTGCAGATCTCATTGGAAGGGCAAAGTCAAAGGTGCATATTGGGATAGGAATTATAGCCATTGCTTTTATGTTTTTCATTGTTCAGTGGAAAACTGGTGGAAGTCTATATAAGCAGGAATTTTCGATATTACTCCCTATCATGGTTGTGCAATTAATTTTACCGATTTTGATTTACATTAAAGAAAGAGCAAAAAGTTTAAAGGGAGAATTAGAAGTCGCTAATCTGCAAATTGAGAAGCTTATTCAACAAGAGGAAAGGCAGAGAATCGCAAGGGATCTCCATGATACACTTGGGCAAACATTAACAATGATTAAATTAAAAAGTGAATTGACTGCAAGATTAATAGACAAAGATTCCACTGAAGCAAAACAGGAATTGAAGGATATATTGACAATGACTAGAAGAGCTTTACATCAGGTAAGAGAGGTAGTTTCAGATATGAAGTTTATCCCTTTGGAGAGTGAAATAGAGAATTCAAGAAAGCTAATGCAGTCTGTAGGCATTGAACTCATAATCAAGAAAGGTGATATCCCGCTTTTACCTAGTGTAACCCAGACAATGCTTGCCCTTTCGATTCGTGAAGCGATAACGAATGTCATTAAACATAGTAAGGCTGATCAATGTATACTGGAATTGGATGTAGTCGATCATACTCTTCTAATTCAAATAAAAGATAACGGGATTGGTTTAGTAAAGGTACAGAGTGGTAATGGCATTCAGTCGATGAAAGAGCGACTGCGAGTTGTTCAGGGAACAGCGGTGGTGACCAATTTGCCAAGCGGTGGAACGAATGTAATGATGAAACTTCCAATCTATCAAACAGGAAAGGAGAATCCATCTTAATGATACGAGTCGTTATTGCAGAAGATCAAAAAATGCTTCGAGGAGCATTAACTGCTCTATTAAAATTTGAGACAGATATTGAAGTGTTAGCAGAAGTATCTGATGGACAGAAGGCTTGGGAAGTGATTCAGAGGAAACAGCCTCACGTATGTATAGTAGATATTGAAATGCCTATTATCAATGGTCTTGAATTAGCAGATAAAATAAAGAAAGATAGTATACTACACCAGTGCAAAATCATCATTGTCACGACCTTTGCACGTCCAGGATACTTACAAAAGGCGATGGATTTACAGGTAGATGGCTATCTATTAAAAGATGAACCAATTGATTATCTTATTGAGTCTATTCGTAAAGTCATGAATGGAGAGAGGGTAATTAGTATCGACCTTGTAGCATCCCTCTTTATGAAAGAGGAAAATCCATTAAGTGATCGAGAAATAGAAGTATTGCGGCTTGCGAAGGATGGATTGACAACAAGCGAAATTAGTAACACTCTTTTTTTAACAAAGGGGACAGTACGTAATTATCTTTCCTCTGCGATTCAGAAACTTGAAGTAGAATCAAGGCAACAGGCTGTAAATTCCGCTGTGGAAAAAGGTTGGTTATAATTGCAAATTACACATAATCAGCAAACACCCATATAAATAACCTACTAGTTCGAAAATAAGGTTTATTATATGGGCGTTATTTATTTTACCCTTCCCGCAAAATTGGCAAGGTACAACAGCGAAAGGATCCACCTGATTTAATAATTTCAGTAATATCAACTTCTATAACCTCAAAGCCGCGGTCACGAAGCTGCTTGTTTACCTTTTTATTAACTGGGAGGCCTAATACTCGTTTGTTCCCGATACTCAATACATTTGTTCCTAATTGAAATTGTTCCTCTTCCGTAACTTCAATTAAATCATAGCGTGAAGCAAATAGGTCAATTTCCTTTTGATTTAATGCATTCGGGTAAATAAGAGCGACATCAGGTGAAACGACGTTAAAAATACAGTCCAAATGCAAATATTTTTCTTTAAATGGAATCGTAATGACTTGAAACTCATTTAAAAGACGCTGTAGTTGATCAGCAGCTTTTTGATTCGTTCGATTACTAAGACCGACGTAAATTGTATCTTGATCGATTACAACATCTCCACCTTCGATTTGCTCTTCAACTAAATTATAATAGGAGATTTCTTCATCCTCTAACCATTGCTTTAAAACGTTTTCCTCACCAGCACGAACATCTGTGGCCATGTTAGCAACAAAGATTGTTTGTCCTAGTGTAAATCCAATATCACGTGTAAAGACCTGTTCTGGATATTTTTTATGATACGGTAATAAGATGACATCGATATCATTTTTTTTTAGGGTTTTTACAAATTCATCATGCTGCTCAAGTGCGCGTTCAATATGGATCCCTTCATGCTTAAAATGCTCTTGTGTATCATTAATAACTTCGCGGATTGTCATATATTGCGGCTGACAAAGAATTACTCGTTTCAATGTATCATATTCACTCATACAAAAAGACTTTTTGCTGTTTGATTTTGCACGTTCTTCCATTTTTTAGCCATCCTATCTTCTCTTTTACTAACTATTTTTCCCTAAACAGTCATAATTATTACAAGTAACCAATAGGAATATCCCTTCGAAGTTATTTTTGAGATAGAAAGAGACATATGCGGAAAATTATAAGTCTAATTGATGTTAGGTACCGCTATTGGTAAGAAAAAAGGAATTGGCTCTTTAACCAATTCCTATGTATAAATGTTTATTCCTCAATTTTCCACGCCTGTACTACTTTTTCATTCCCTGTTACGTACATGATGTTTCCATTGAAGCATATATGATTTATGCTGCCCTACTTTTCTTGTTTAAAGCCAGACCATAAGAGCAAGAATGAGGACGAAATGGAGGTTAATTACTTGTTAAAATGATTCCAACAAACAGTAGGGAGGTTAAAAATGAATAAGATTCAGGAATTTAATGTGATGCACTTTTCAAAGGTTTTATTATTTTCGGGAAATGCATGGGACTTGCATTCTGCTTTAAGGCTTGAAAGGTTAGGATTTAAAGCAATTGGTACGACAAGCTGGGGAGTTAGCATCAATATTGAGGATTCATTGAAAAAACCAAAGGATTAAAGGATATTTCTGAGCATTGTGACCTTCTAAGTAATATAAGAACAGCGTTAGATAGAGATAGTAATGGGTATAAAAAAGGTTTTTATATTAACGCAAGAACGGATACTTATCTTAAAAGGCAAAATTCCTTATCGGAAACAATTGAACGAGCAAAGGCAGTGAATATTAGTGCTCTACTAAATGTATTATCTTTACCTGGACTAACGAATTGTAATAAGCTTAAAGAATTAGGCGTAAAACGATTTAGTTTTGGAAATGCCTTATCTGATAAAGTGATTGCTTATTTAGAAAAGAAGGTTGGCAAATTATTAGAGGATCACGATACGTCAATATTGTATGAGAACTAGTATAAATGCTGAAAGGATAGTGGGGGACATGGTGGCTAATATCGATCTTTCCTTTGAAGAGATGTGGGAGAAAATCATCGCTTGTGATCGTAAATATGATGGTCTATTTTTTACAGCAGTAAAAACAACGAAAATATACTGCCGTCCTTCGTGCAGATCAAGAAAGCCTAAAAAGGAAAATGTAGAGTTTTACCATGATATAAATGAAGTTGAAGAGGCAGGCTACCGACCTTGCAAAAGATGTCAGCCGGAAGTTGAACAATCTCCGCATATTGCGGTTGTTAGAAATAGTATTACGTTCCTAGTTAATCATTATAAACAAAATTTATTATTAAAGGATATAGCAGATCAAGTCGGCTTAAGTCCGTTTTATTTGGAGCGCTTATTTAAACAAGAAACATCTGAGACTCCGCGTACTTATTTAGAAAAAATACGTATCGATAAAGCAGCCCACCTTCTTAAGTATACAGCTATGACAAACCTAGAAATCTGTTATGAGGTAGGATTCCAAAGTCCATCCAATTTCTATAAAGTATTTCGAAGCTTAAAAAACTGCTCACCTAGCGAATATCGGAAGGAACTCCAAAATGAATTGGATTAATTATGAATCATATTTGGAGATTTATCCTCCAAAGGAATTTAATTTCGAGGAGTGTTTAATTTTTTTAGGAAGGTCCGATCAGGAAGTGCTGCATCAAATTAAAGATAAAGCTATATATAAGCTAATAAAGGTTAAAGAATCTTTTATTTTATGTAAAATAGAATATATCAACGATTGTATAAAGGTTGAATTTCCATGTGGAGATCCATCCATTCTTGAGCGCAAAAAGGCAGGAGAATTTATTTGGGAATGGTTTGATTTGGACCAGGACTTGGGAGAATTTTATCAATTGGCCCGTAATGATAAAATTTTAACGAAACTTGTGGAAAAATATGCTGGTTTACGGATTATGTGCATCCCAGATTTATTTGAAGCACTAGTATGGACTATCATTGGCCAACAAATTAATTTATCATTTGCTTACACATTAAAGCAACGCTTCGTTGAACAATTTGGAGAATTTTTAACCTTTGAAGGAGAAACATTTTGGTTATTTCCTTCAGCTGAAAAAATTGCCTCCTTGAATGTCGAGGATTTAAGGAAACTTCAAATTACTAAAAGGAAGGCCGAATATATTATCGGTGTTGCTAAGGAAATGGAAAATGGAAGATTAGTAAAGGAATTATTGCTGGAAAAAAACGATTATGAGCAGGTGCAAAAATCATTAATGTTCATTAGGGGTATCGGTGCATGGACGGCTGATTATGTAATGATGAAGTGCTTGCACTATACCTCATCCTTCCCAATTGCAGATGTCGGTCTTCATAATGCTTTAAAAAATCTCTTGAATCTTAGGGAGAAACCGACAATTGTGGAAATAGAGGAATATGCAAAAAATTGGGAAGGATGGCAGGCATATGCTACCTTTTATCTTTGGAGGTCATTGTATGACAAAACGATATAAATTAGACTATGAATCACCGATTGGCGTAATTGAAATAATTGGTACGGATAAAGCCATTCTTTCAATCTTGTTTTCTGAGGAAAATCATAAAGAGACTGTATTACAAGCTGAAACTCCTTCTGTTTTAACAGAATGCTATAACCAACTTGACGAATATTTTAAGGGGCGTCGTAAGGAATTTACATTTCCGTATTATTTTGAAGGGACTGACTTTCAAAAAACAGTATGGAACGCTTTAACAAAAATACCTTATGCAAAAACGGGCTCCTATAAGGATATTGCTGTTTCTATCGGAAATGAAAAGGCGATTAGAGCAGTAGGGAGTGCGAACGGGAAAAACAAGCTAAGCATTGTAATCCCTTGTCACAGAATAATTGGTTCAAATGGAAAATTAACAGGTTATGCCGGTGGTCTTTGGAGAAAAGAGTGGCTGCTTCAACATGAGAAAGCTCATCACATTTAAGAGCCTCTTTTAAATAAGTTAGGAGGAGTAAAATGGATAGTATCAAACAAGTAATCTGTGAGAAAAGATCCTATTCAAGAGAGTTTATCTCACATCAACATGAATTTGGGCAATTTCTCTTTCCGTTACAAGGCTCTTTACATATAAAAACGGAGTGGCAAGAGATCAAGCTTACACCAGATTCCTGTTATTATCTTCCTCCAAAGCTTAACCACATTTACCGTTCTACAGATAGAAATGAATTTTTAATCTTAGATATTCCGAAACACTATATACCGGGAGATACAAATAGTTTATATATGCAATTAGATAAGCAGTGGGCTTCGATTCGCTTTTTACTATTGGAGGAGGCAATGAATCAAGGGAAATCATCAGCTGCTTTAAAAGATTTGACTAGATATGTGACTCATAAATTACAAAGCTCCACGTCTCCTTCAATTGACTATATTCATAAGAATTATAAGGAGTCAATAAGAGTAGAAACATTAGCAAATATAGAACATTATCATCCAGTATATTATTCAACGTGGTTTAAACAAAAGACGGGGAAAAGCCTAAAGGATTATATATCTGAGCTACGTTTAAAAGAGGCTAAACATTTATTGCTGACAACTACATGGTCCTTGACGAGCATTAGTGAGGAATTAGGGTTTGCAAATTCCTCATCATTTACTAGATGGTTCGTGAGGTGTGAAGGAATAGCCCCTCAAAAATATAGAGTTCTTAACCATGGATAAAAGGAACTTAAGCTTGGTAAAGAAATTTTCGTAGACATTTACTATGATAAGTTTAAACATTCTTTTTATCCTTTTTTGAGGTGAGAAATATGAAGGGAATATTACCTTCTCTGTACATTTTAATTGCCGCACTATTTTGGGGTACAACTGGTACCACCCAGGCCTTTGCGCCTGAAGCTGCACATCCGATTGCGATTGGTGCTACACGCTTAGCCGTAGGGGGGATCTTTCTACTATTAATTGTTACATTTATAGGAAAATTAAAATTTAAAAATTGGCCGCTCAAGACAACAATAGTAGCGTCTTTAAGTATGGCATTTTATCAACCATTATTTTTCTCAGCTGTTACGATGACAGGGGTGGCCATTGGGACAGTAGTAGCAATTGGGAGTGCACCTATCATATCTGGTATGATAGAATGGCTCTATTTAAAAAAACGCCCCTCTCAAATATGGTGGTATTCTACCTTTCTATCAATTATAGGCTGCCTGATGCTCTTTTTGAATAAAGAATCGGCAAATGTTGATCCGTTAGGAATACTAATGGCACTTGGGGCAGGCTTATCCTTTGCAAGCTATACTCTTGTAAGTAGAAGCTTAGTTGAGAGTCATTCATCTTTATCAGTCGTTGCAGTCGTATTCACAATTAGTGCAATCATCTTATCTCCATTACTTTTTTTGTTTGATATGTCCTGGATAACAAGCCTTCGTGGGATAAGTGTAAGCCTTCATCTAGGAATTATGACAACTGGGATAGCCTATTTGCTTTTCTCCAAAGGTCTTATCCATGTCTCTTCATCAACTGCAGTAACATTAGCATTAGTTGAACCTTTAACAGCAGCATTATTGGGAGTTTTATTATTAAATGAAAGCTTAAACATTGTTTCATGGATTGGGATTTTTCTTTTAATGCTTGGAATTGGATTATTAATATGGTCTTCAAGCAATCAAAGTCGCGCGAAGAGGCTCAGTACAGAACCGAATTAAAGGGCGGGTAGGGGAGAAACTTATGATTCCAAAAATTCTAAGATAAATGGAAAAAGCCCAGCAGTAATAACTACTAGGTTGAACGTTACAAAATATATAGAAAAGCGTTGGAGAAAAAGATGACATAATTATGCATTACTTTTAAATTCCTGAATACGAAATAAATCATTAAAATCAGACCATTTCATTTTTCGTTTCAAATATTCCCGAAAGGAAAAGACATGTTTATCCTGGGGTTTATTATAAAGTAACGAAATATAGCTTTGTAAATGGACCTGAACGATAAAATAATAATGATGATCGGTCTTTAATACAGGGATTTCAATTATTTTTATCCGCTGCTTTACTATATTTTTGAACTCTAGGCTCTTAGACAACAAAATACCATCCTCTTTTATACCCGTTTGTACATATTATAACTTATTGGAAGCATTTGCATAGGGAGTTTTTGAAATAATTTGAAAATAAAATTAATTATAAAAAACTGGAATCCTACTTTGATTCCAGTTTTTTTAAACCGTTCTTTGTAATGCTGCTTTCCAAATAGCAGTTCTCTTCAGTTAAACAGTTAAAGCAATGCAACTTTTATGCTAGTCTTGTTTTGAAATCCTGATAACCGAATTCACGGACGACTTTACAATCACCATTTTTATCTTGTATCGCAATAGCTGGCAATGCCATTCCATTGAATGTATTTGTTTTTACCATCGTATAAATCGCCATATCGCCAAAGACTAATCTGTCACCGCATTTTAATGGTTCGTCGAAGGAATAATCTCCAATTACATCACCTGTAAGGCAGGTTTGTCCGCCAAGTCGATAGGTAAATGGCTTTTCTCCAGGCTCACCTGATCCTAAAAGAGGTGGTCGATATGGCATTTCTAATACATCGGGCATATGGCAAGTAGCTGATGTGTCAAGAATTGCAATATCGATCCCGTTTTTATTAGTATCAAGTACAGATGTAATTAGGTATCCTGCATTAAGCGCAATAGCTTCTCCTGGCTCAAGATATACCTCCAACCCATATTTATCCTGCATTCTCTTAATACAAGATTCTAGAGTTGGAATATCGTAATCTTCTCTTGTAATATGGTGGCCACCGCCAAAATTAATCCATTCCATTTGTGGAAGCCATTGCCCAAACCTTTCTTCCACTGCATTTAGAGTTGTCTCTAAATCGTCTGAGTTTTGCTGGCAAAGGGTATGGAAGTGTAGCCCTGAGACACCTTCAAGCAAGTCTGGACGGAAATCCTCCTGTTTAACACCAAATCTTGAACCTGGTGAACACGGATCATAGATTTCATGGCCAACCTGTGTGGAGCATTCAGGGTTAATACGCAAGCCAACCTTTCTGCCTGCTTGAAGAGCCTTATCTTTGAACTTTTCCAACTGTGAAAAGGAATTAAAGATAATATGATCGCAAATAGATATAATTTCGTCGATTTCATCCTCACGGTAGGCAGGGGCAAAGACATGATTTTCCTTGCCCATTTCCTCGTGACCTAGGCGAGCTTCAAATAAACCGCTCGCTGTTGTGCCACTTAAATATTTTCCAATTAGGGGATACATCGTTGTCATGGAAAATGCCTTTTGTGCTAACACAATCTTTGCTCCTGTACGCTGCATAACACCATTCAGGATTTTTAGATTCTTTTCAATGAGTTTTTCATCGACTACATAACAAGGGGTTGGTAATTCTTCAAATTGCATTTTAGCGAACTAACTCCGGCTCTGTAGTTTTTGTAGATTCCTCATCAACAAGAACTGGATTAAAATCTTCTACCCATGGAAGTCCCCATTTGTTCAACTCTTCCATAAATGGATCTGGATCAAATTCTTCAATATTAAATACGCCTGGTTTGTTCCACTTTCCAGTTAAAATCATCGCTGCGCCGATCATAGCTGGAACGCCTGTTGTATAAGAAACTGCTTGGGAACCAACTTCTGCATAGCATTCTTGGTGATCACAAACATTGTATAAGTAATAAGTTTTCTCTTCGCCGTCTTTTTTCCCTTTAAAGATACAACCAATGTTTGTTTTTCCAACAGTACGTGGTCCTAGTGTTGCAGGATCAGGTAAAACAGCCTTCAAGAACTGAAGCGGAATAATTTGCTTCCCTTCAAACTCAATTGGTTCAATAGAAGTCATTCCTACATTTTCAAGTGCTCTTAGGTGAGTAAGATAGCTTTCACCGAATGTCATGAAGAAGCGGATACGTTTAAGTCCTGGAATGTTAACAGCTAGAGACTCAAGCTCTTCATGGTAAAGCAAATACATATCCTTCTCGCCAACTTCAGGGAAGTTATAAACGCGTTTGACTTCCATTGGTTCAGTTTCGATCCATTCACCATTTTCCCAGTATCTTCCATTTGCTGAAACTTCACGGATATTGATCTCAGGGTTGAAATTTGTTGCAAATGGATAACCATGGTCGCCACCATTACAGTCGAGAATATCAATATACTCAATTTCATCAAAATGATGTTTTAACGCATATGCAGAGAATACACCTGTTACACCTGGGTCAAATCCGCTACCTAAAAGAGCTGTAATCCCAGCCTTTTCAAAACGCTCACGGTATTCCCACTGCCATTTGTATTCGAATTTTGCTGTATCTTCTGGCTCATAGTTTGCTGTATCCATATAGTGTGTTTTTGTAGCAAGACAAGCATCCATGATCGTTAAATCTTGGTAAGGTAAAGCTAAGTTCATAACGATATCTGGTTTAACTTCTTCAATTAATGCGATAAGCTCATCAACATTATTTGCATCAACCTGTGCAGTCGTAATTTTTGTTTTACCACCATCTAGTTTTGCTTTTAATTCATCACATTTAGATTTTGTACGGCTAGCGATACAAATCTCTTCAAATACCTCACTGTTTTGTACACATTTATGAATGGCAACTGATGCCACTCCACCACAACCAATAATTAGAGCTTTTCCCATTTTTTGTCTATCTCCTCACTTAATAGATTTTTATAACGGAATTTCATAACAACCCGATTAACGGTGTATCTGCCACTTGCGATGTTTGTAGAAAAAGGAAGATTTATATAATTACTCAAAACAAAAAAGCAAGTGTAAAAACGCATCATCGCGCATCACACTTGCTTAAGATATAATCGGTAATATTAAAGAAAAAGAGATAACTCCAAAATAAAAATAGTGTGTAAAAATACGAAGAAAGCTCTTTAATATTCAGAATATATCAATTATGGATCAGAGTCTATATAGCAAATAATTACTTTTTCCACTCTTATTGACCGTTTCACAAGTTGATGTGCAAATGCACTGGTTGTAAAGTAACCAACTTATAAAATTTGAGCTTTTAACTCAATCAATAAGGCAACTAAAGTTGCCGATCGGCATTTGACCCGGCTGTCCGTATGGCCTTAACATCCTTTATTAGGGAAGTGGTCAAAAATTATCTGCTTGGAAAGACTCAAATATTTTGAAATGAAGCTTTCCATTTACGCATCTTTTATAATAACACATGCTATATTATTGCAAAAGAAAAAATTAAAATTATTTCTTAAAAAACGACAAATTAAGACAATTTCCATATTTTACATCGCAAAATGATGCCTAGTTAACGTTAAACGACTTCGTAAAATCCCTTTAAATTTGTAGGTTACGATGGACCAAATAAGAAGTAATCGTAATAAAAATTATCTCCAATTATAATGACAGACCATAATTTTCATTTTTTTCGGATGCTTCATTAAGAAGAAATTCGTGTATGTTTATAGGCTCTATGGACAGATTTCTCACTTTTTTACAAGCTTTAAATAGTTTATAATTATTTGATAAAGTAGATACTTTAATCTTTAAATAGTTTATAATTATCTGATAATAGAAAAATTTTAATCTTATATAGTTTGTCGTATTTAAAATGGTTAATTTAGACAGAAAAGGTGCTTGCCTAAATCGTGTCTTGGTTTGTTGTGACGCATATAAATAGCGCTTACATCGTTTCTGTAAATTTTAGGGGGATAAGGAGTAAAATGAGCAATAAAGAAACTACCACAGACGTTATCTTAATTGGTGCCGGAATCATGAGTGCGACTTTAGGGACACTTCTAAAAGAATTAGTTCCTGATTGGAAAATTACTGTCTTTGAAAAGCTTTCAAAAGCAGGTGAGGAAAGCTCTAACGAATGGAATAATGCAGGTACGGGGCATGCGGCATTGTGTGAACTGAACTACACAGTCGAAAAATCTGATGGATCTGTTGATATTAGTAAAGCGATAAACATAAATGAACAGTTTCAGGTATCAATGCAGTTTTGGTCTTATCTTGTAAACAGAAAGCTGATACATAATCCACAGGATTTTATTATGCCTTTGCCACATATGAGTTTAGTCCAAGGGGAACAAAATGTATCGTTTTTAAAAAAGCGTTTTAAAGCGTTATCAAACAATCCATTATTTAAAGGGATGGAATTTTCTGATGAGCCAGAAAAGCTAATGGAATGGATTCCGCTCATCATGAAAGACCGCAAAATAGATGAACCGATCGCGGCAACGAAAATAGACTCTGGTACTGATGTTAATTTTGGTGCTTTAACGCGAATGTTATTTGAAAACTTAAAGAGTCAAAATGTTAATATCCATTACAAACATAATGTAAGTAATATTTATCGTACGAGCGACGGCTTATGGGAATTGAAAGTGAAGAATCTTGATACTGGTAATGTTGAACGCCATACTGCCAAATTTGTCTTTATTGGAGGCGGTGGAGGAAGCCTACATTTATTGCAAAAATCCGGTATTCCTGAAGGGAAGCATATTGGTGGATTCCCGGTAAGTGGAATTTTTATGGTTTGTAATAATCCGGAAGTTGTTGCACAGCATCATGCAAAAGTATATGGAAAAGCTAAGGTTGGTGCGCCACCTATGTCTGTTCCGCACTTGGACACTCGATATATTAACAACAGAAAATCACTGCTTTTTGGACCATTTGCAGGCTTCTCACCAAAGTTTTTAAAAAATGGCTCAATGTTCGATTTAATAACTTCAGTAAAACCGGATAATCTTTTGACAATGCTTGCGGCAGGCGTAAAAGAGATGTCATTGACGAAATATTTAATCCAGCAAGTTATGCTATCAAAAGAACAGCGAATGGATGAGTTACGTGAGTTTATCCCAAATGCTAAAGATGAGGATTGGGATTTAGTAGTAGCTGGTCAACGTGTGCAAGTGATTAAAGATACTGAAGCTGGAGGAAAAGGAACGCTTCAATTTGGTACAGAGGTAATTACTGCTGAGGATGGTTCGATTGCAGCATTACTAGGTGCTTCTCCAGGTGCCTCAACAGCTGTTCACGTTATGCTTGAGGTAATTCAAAATTGCTTCCCTGAACATATGGATGAATGGGAGCCGAAACTAAAAGAAATGATTCCTTCTTATGGATTGTCATTAATGGAAAACCCAGAGCTTCTCCATGAAATTCATACTTCTACAGCTCAGGCGCTTGGTCTAAGCCAAAAAAGGCCGGTATTTAGTTAGGCTATTTTCTGAAAGAGTGTTGTTTTTGCACTATTTATATAAAGGTTGATTGAAACTACTGCGAGACTTCTGCGTGTTGCGTGGGATAGGTGAGGCATCTCAAGTGTTTGCACTAAAGTAAGTAGGTATACCACCCGCCCCCGCGAAAAGCGAGTACTGTACGAGGAAATCAACAAAAACGACAACTAAGTAAAAGGCAACAAAGTTTATGAATATAGCCTTAGTTAATGAAAGAATACACTGGAAATAAAGAGTACCTTCGATCTATTCTTGGATTGAAGGTCTTTTTTCTATATAAGGGAAAAAAGAAATAATGTGCCTTTTGCAACATTTATAAATGCCCTATTAGGAATACTATTAAGGAGTAGATGAGTGAGAAAAGTGATCATATTTTCAATCCTTATTCTGTTATCTGGCTGCACAACTGCTGAGCAAAAGATATCTAATTATACAGAGGGGGAAATAAAAGAGGAATACGGGGAAGAGGTTAAAGTCATATCAGTAAAGGAGAAACAGGCAGTTGGGTCAACCTTTGTTATCGTTTTAAGCGAGCTTTTTGGGAAGGAATATGATTTAACATTTAAATCTGTAAAAGAACCTAATTTTACATTTAATGGAGATATTCATGGAGATTTAAAAGATTTTTACGAGGATTTTTTAAATAGCAAACATGAATACCTATTGAAACATAACGAGGATTATATGAATAAAAATGAAATTGTCTCAAAAAATGGTTTATCGATCGTTACTATTGATGGATATTCAAAAGATGGGATAGTTATGATTGAGATTTATGGCTATTATAATGGCAATGATGTAAATACAGAGCAATTAGTTGAAAGGTTATATGACATGGCATCACTTATTGTCCAGACTCCAAATAAAGTGTCGGTTGCATTTACACTAGAGCCTAAAACAGAATATACATATTTTGACATCCAAACGAATGAATATAGTAAAAATAATAAAACAGAATTGGAAAAACTGTTAAAAGAACAGTTTACTTTCATTCAGAATAATCAACGAGTTAATGAGGAAATAAACAAGAAATTAAAGCAATTGAACTTATTTGCTTCTTCAAATTTGAAGAAGCAAATGGACTATTCTCGTAATCAAGCAGATCTATTTATGGAGCAGAAAATAACGATAGATGTAAATAATGAGTATAATAAAGCAAATTTACTTAAGGCCTTTGATATATTTAGAGATGCAGGTCTTGATGAAGCTTTAGTTGAGTTAAGTTTCGCAAATGGGTATACAAACAGTTGTAAGGTAAGAGAAGTGAAAACTGTAGATGACATTGATCGTTGTTATCAATAAAACCATTAGACATAATCAATCGGAAGTCTACAGTTGTAAAAAAAAATGCGGATGTTTCATGTGAAACATTCGCAAATATTAGAACATGATATACGAAAGAGAATAAGTACCTATCGATCTTCCTATTTGTATAAAAAGACATTTAGCTTTTCGGTTTTGTCAATTGTCGCAAATAGGACTTCTTCTACCTCAGTTTGATATAATCTTTTCAAATTGGCAACGAGCCATTCTTTATCCTTTTGAATGTTTGTTAATTCCTGGGCAATAATTTTTCCTTCTTTAATGATTGTTCGCGGCATATCAAAGGATTTCACCTCTATATTTAATGTTTCAGGAGTTATTGGTCCATATTTTGGGTCTAAGAAAATGGATAATTTTCCTTCTGCCTCCCAATAAGCTAATGCAACCTTTTTAATATCTTCAATTTTATCCTTTCGTAATTCTTCTAATAAAACATCAATAGATATTCTTGCATGGAGTAAACCTTTATAAATAATTTCCCCGTTTTTTATAACAGTAATTGGTTCATGATTTACAAGCTTCCGAAACCATGGGAATTTTAGCATGGAAAAAACCCCTATAATGTATAAAACAACCAAAACGAACGTTGTAATAATTGATCCTTTTAGACCAAGCTCCTCGTCAGATAAAGGGTGCGCTATAATATTTCCAATTACTAAAGCAATGACGAAATCAAGGAGCCTCAATTGGGAAATAGCTCGTTGTCCAAGTACTTTGGCCACAATGACTAAAAAGAAAAATGATACGACAGCTCTCAGAACCCACTCAACTGTAGTAAGTGATCCTTGGCTTTGGAAAAACTCCATCAATAAACACTTCCTTTATTCAAAATAGTAACTGTTACGACAACAAGATTAACTTTTCTCTTCAATCGCAATATTAGTTAATGTGCCTGGCTCTTGTAAGGGTTGATTGGTGCTTAAGTGCGAGACTCCTGCGGGATGCTTGGGAAGGTTGGACCCCGAAGAAAGTGAGCGTTGCACGATGTAACCAACCAAAATGACTATTACTAAAAAGTAATAGTTTACGAAGACAGCCTAAGAAAAAGAGGGAATAAGGGAATAAGCTTATGTAGATTTAATATTAAATAAGAGCAACTATGAAGTTACCCTTATTGGAGTTTTGTGTCGTTGCTTTAGGAATGCTGGATATTACTCCGTTTATTCCTTCTTTGTACGTCCAATTCACTTTCTAGCCCTTTGCGTAATGAGTAGCACATCACAACCATAATGATAGCAAAGGGAAGGGCAGCAGCGATAGAAGCGGTTTGCAATACATTTAATCCGCCGGCTAATAGCAATACAACGGCAACTGCCGATTGAATGACACCCCATGTCATCTTAATCTTATTTGAAGGATTTAAGGTTCCACCTTCACTTAGCATTCCTAGGACAAAGGTCGATGTATCGGCAACAGTTATATAATATATCGCTACGACAGCAAACCCTAAAATACTTAAGAGAGAGCTTAAAGGCAAATAATCAAAAAATGTAAAGATCGATAGGGAGACATTCTCTGTTATATATTTTGCTAAATCATGATTGCCGATATTTTGGACAATTTGAAGTGCTGAGCCTCCGAATATTGACATCCAAAGAAAGGTCCCAAGTGTAGGAACTACTAATACACCGATAACAAACTCCCGCACGGTTCTTCCTTTTGAAACACGGGCGATAAACATCCCCACAAAAGGTGCCCAGGCAATCCACCATGCCCAATAAAATAATGTCCATGTTGCGATCCACTCGCCCTCACTAAAAGGCTTTAAACGTAGGCTCATATGGATAAAATCGCTTAAGTAAAGACCTGTTGTATTAAAAAGGACTTTGATCACTGTCATTGTTGGACCTAAAATTAGAATAAGAAGCATAATCGCAAATGATAAAATCATTGCAGCATTTGATAAATATTGAATTCCTTTTTCTAAACCCGTATTAATTGAGATAATAAAAACGATTGTTGCAACGACGATAACAATTAATTGGACGAATAATTCATTTGGAACTCCGAATATATCATGCATCCCGGCTGTAACCTGCATGGCACCAAGACCTAGAGATGTTGCAATTCCAAAAACAGTTGCAAAGATTGATAAAATATCGATTGTTTTTCCAATTGGACCGTAGATTTTATCTCCCAAAACGGGATAGAAGGCAGAGCTAATTGCTGCAGGGAGCCTTTTATTATATTGAAAAAAAGCAAGGGCTAAACCAATCACGGTATAAATTGCCCAAGGATCAAGGCCCCAATGGAAAAATGTATATTTCATCGCTGTATTTGCCGCATCGATTGTAAAAGGTTCTCCATATGGAGGGGTCGTATAGTGTGTCACTGGCTCAGCAACACTCCAGTACACGATCCCAATCCCCATTCCAGCACCGAACAACATCGCAAGCCATGAGGCGGTATTAAAGTCAGGACGGTCTGTTTTTTTCCCAAGGCGAATATCACCATACTTTGAAAACAATAAATAAACTGAGAATATGACAAAAAATAAGGTGGCACCTAGGTAAAACCAGCCAAGATAATCAATTGAACCTGAATAAATGATATCGGTGACTTTTGCTAGATTATCTGTAAAAAGAACGCCCCAAATAATAAAAATAAGGGTAAGTAGGAGCGAGATAATAAACACACTGTTGCCAATTTCCTTTTTGTTATCCATAGAAACCTCCTAGTAAGGTGTTGTCATATAAAGTCACTTATAAAAAGCTGAAGAGTGTTTGATAGCTGCACATTATTTATCAAGGAAATTATATAAAAACTCCCATTCCTCGCCGTGCAGCAACTCCTCACGAGAAACCTCTAATCCGGATCCAAGAAAAACCGTTTCGCTATTCATGGCAACGACCATTGCCTCATCGCCTTTATCACTTTTTTTCTTTTTATAAATATCGCCATACGTTGGACCCAATTCATTATTCGGATATACCATTGGAATAACGGTAGGATCATTGTCTTGAAGAGTATCTGCCTCTCCAATATTTTGATAATCAATTGGATTACTATCATGACTACGTCCAGGAACCATTACTAAATATTCAGTATGTTTAACCCCGTGTGAGTTACTTGTAATAACTCCTTTTCTATCAACTGATTCAACTAATTCAATTTCATTTAATGAATATGTATCAAGTGAATCTGGAATAGGGTTGTTAATTAAAATATAATCTCCAACTTCTGCCTTTCGATCGTTTCTAAGTGTATAGACTTTATGGTTAAAAACAAAGCTGTCAAGAACCTTTGCCTTATACCTGTCTACGCTCGCAGCATTTGTTAAATGCTGTGTTAAATCCTTGAGTCTAATAAGATGTACAGATTTCTTATACATTGGTTTGACACCATATACTCGATGTAACTCATTGTTAAAATAAACAAATTGCCCTTTTCTTACTTGAAACAATTTCACAAGCCCTAGCTCCTTTCATCTTACGAACATGTCATACATCGCTATTAAGTGCTTGCCCATTTGTTCTATTAGTTTTAGGATGTCTAATTTTAAATAAAACATGATGAATTGAGAAAAGAAAATCCTGAAGAGGGAGATTTGAAAGATTATAATTAAAATCTTTATATAGAGAGTAGAGAATAGGAAGGCGAGAAGATTGTGAGGAGCATGCAAAGAGGCAAAAAAAAAAGGCGCACAAACTTGGAGAAGCCCTTAATGTGTCGCCTTAAGAATGATTCAATTTTTCCAGTTATGCTATTTAATAATGGGACATTTCTACATTATATCCTTTTTCTGTTAAAGTTTTGTGGAGAAGGGAGATATGGTCATGATTTTTTGTTTCTACAGAAATCTCAAGCTGTGCATATCCAGGAAGAATATTTTTCCCTATTCGGCTTAAATTAACCGATTGAATATTCGCATCATGGGCAGTAATGGAATTCAAGACCTTTTGAAGCTGGCCTGGTTTATCAGTTAAAGTAATCGTAAATTCAACAAATCTGCCTGACTCAACCATACCACGTTCAATAATTCTAGATATAAAATTCACATCAACGTTTCCTCCACTCAAAATAGCAACAACCTTTTTCCCCTTTAGTTTAACTTTATTGTAAAGCAATGAGGAAAGGGGGCATGCACCTGAGCCTTCAACGAGCAGTTTATTCCTCTCTAATAGCATAAGCATCGTTCTTGCAATCTCCATCTCATCTACACAATAGATATCATCGACATACTTTTGGACAATTTCAAATGTCCTTTGTCCCGGCTTCTTAACAGCAATCCCGTCGGCTATCGTAGGTGATGAATCAACAGTAATAGGCTTATTTACATGAATGGATTGTTGCATGCTTGGGCAAGCGAGCGTTTGGACACCATATACGGAAATATGTGGGTTTTTCTCTTTTACTGCCATTGCAACTCCTGCAATAAGGCCACCTCCGCCTACTGGGCAAATAATTGCCTCAACATCAGGAAGCTGTTCAATAATTTCTAATCCTACTGTACCTTGCCCAGCAATAATCGCCTCATCGTCAAACGCATGAATAAATGTAGCATCCATTTTCTGTTTAACTTCTAATGCATAAGATAGGGCATCATCAAAGGTACCACCCTCTAATATAACATCTGCGCCGTACTGCTTAGTTGCTTGAATCTTACTAAGTGGCGCACCTTTAGGCATGACAATCGTGCATGGCACGTCAAGCATTTGGCTAGAATATGCCACCCCTTGGGCATGGTTACCTGCTGAAGCAGCCACAACGCCCTTCTTTAACTCCTCCTTTGCAAGGGAGCTAAGCTTATTATAGGAGCCTCTTACTTTAAACGACCCAGTTTTTTGGAGATTTTCAAGCTTTAAAAAGACTTCATTTTTCGCTAGATTACTAAAGGTTTTTGAATAATCTAGTGGAGTTGTATGAACAATCCCTTTCATTTTCTCCCTTGCGATAACAATGTCATTAAGATTCATAAGGTTCGCCTCCATTTTCATACAGACAGAATTCCTCTTCTTAGGATGTGCTTGTGACAGCATACTATGTCTTATTTTAGAAAATGATTGTGATTTGAGGGAAAGAATAAATAGTAGATGTTATACTCATGTTTTAATTAAGTAGGATCTTTATTTGTTCGCTTTTTTAGTAAAAAATACCTATAATGTGATAGTATAAACAAAGGTAATTACACCAGATGTGTAAATATTAAGATTTTTGAAATAATAAAGGAGTATGTATGAACAAATTTTATACTCATATAAATAAAAGGCTTTATTATATTACGGTGATCATTGTTATCTTCTTATTAATAACTGGTATATTAGTAAAAAATCCATTTTTAGGAGAAATAAATGCAGGGTACATTATCCAGATTGTTCTTGCCTTTATACTTACTATCTGTTTATTGTTATACCCAAAATATGTGACACATTATTTTAGAGTAATTATTACTATAACAGGTGCTGCATATTTCTATGTTTTATTCTTTTTATATCCGGAGACGTGGTCAACCTTTATTTTTCTTTGCTTGATTCCGGCATCAGCGATCATGTTTTTTGATTCAAAACTTTTTTATTTTTCGATTGTTTTAAATAGTATTACCATCATCCTTCTATTTGGATATATTGCGTTTGTTGACAAGGGGAATCTCTATCCTTACATTGAACAGGATTTAATCGGGAATGTAATAAATTTTATCGGAAGTCAAGGAATCCTATCGTTTATCTTCTATTTATCCCATGGGCGAATTAAAAAGCAGCAGCTTTACTTTGAACAAATTCAACAATCCGAACGTTTAAAAACAACTGGACAGCTTGCAGCTGCAGTCGCACATGAAATTCGAAATCCTTTGACCGTTGTGAAGGGATTTCTACAGTTATATAAAGGTGATCCTGAAGTTAATAATGATAAAAAGGGACATTTTACATTAATGATCGATGAATTAAACACAGCTGAGCAGGTTATTTCTCAATTTCTAGCAGTTGCAAAGCCTACGAAGGAGTTAGAAACAGAAACAGTCAATGTAAAAAGTGTACTTCAAAGTGTTACTGACTTACTATTTTCCTATGGGTTGTTACATGATAAAAAAATTGAATTAGAAATAATAGAGGATTGTTATATAGCCGCAAATAATATTGAAATGAAACAGCTGCTAATAAATATTATAAAAAATGCAATTGAAGCTTCCAAAGAAGGGGATTCAGTATATATAGTAGCGGGAAGAAAAAAAGATGCTGTTGAGATCAAAGTGATTGATTATGGAACAGGGATGACAGAAGAAGAAGTAAAATCCCTTGGGACGCCTTTTTATTCATTAAAAAGCAAAGGAACAGGATTAGGGATGATGATATGCTTCAACATTGCGGCCAAATATAGAGGTACAATTCGTTTCCAAAGTACTAAAGGGAAAGGAACAACGGTGACAATTAGCTTTCCAGCAAATAAATAAGAGAAAGAAAATAAAATGGAGAGTGCCTCAAAAGGGTCTGCCCCTTTTGAGCCACCCTCATCCTTTACACCTTTCTCATAAGGAGATAAATAAAATAAGGTGCTCCTAATATAGACACGACAATTCCGACTGGTAATTCCATCGGTGCCATAATAACTCAACCTAACGTATTAGCTGACAAGAGAAGTAAACCACCTAATGCTGCTGATAGGAGGAGAACCTTAGCATGGGTTGCCCCTACTAATCTTCTAGCAATATGTGGGGCAATTAAACCTAAGAACGTAATGCCACCACCTACTGAAACACATGCCCCAGCTAGTGCTACAGAGATACAAATAGCCAATCTCCGTTCCTTTTCCAGTTGGACACTAACGAAGGCTAAAAACAAGGGAAAGTTGAATAATAATAAAGGTTTTTGCTAGTTAAGTGATATAATATTTATATAAAGTAACTATTCCACGATCCATGGAGGAGGATAAAAATGAAGGCTCAAGATATTATGAACAAATATGTATACAAAGTAAAAGAGACAGAAAGTGTTCGTAATGTAATTGAAAAGTTTATCGAACATGGGATAAGTGGGTTACCGGTAGTAAATGACCGAAATGAAATTGTTGGCTATGTAAGTGATGGGGACATCATGCGTTATATCGGAAAGCATAAAGATATCATTATTAATGGTTTCTTTTATGTAAATGTTATTAAGGGTGACGAAGAAGAGTTTGAAGATAGAGTAAAAAAAGTACTTGAATTAAATGTAATGGAACTTGCAAAAACATCTGTGGAAAAAGTATCTTGGGACACGGATGTAGAGGATATCGCAGCATTGTTAGGGAAAAAGCAAATTAAAAAGCTGCCTGTAGAACGTAACGGAGTATTAGTTGGCATTATTAGCCGTGGGGATGTCATTCGAACATCGTTTAAGGCGTTAATGTGAAAGTTAGATAAAGAGAGTCCGCCTCATTCTATTTTGAGGCGGATTCTTCAATAAATAAGGGTATTAAAAGTCAAAATTATCTGGGTCAGGTCCTACACGATGGTTATCATTTAAACGATTAATTCGTTCCATATCTTCAGCATTTAGCTCAAAGTCAAATATATTTGCATTAGCTAGAATGCGTTGTTCTTTTGTTGATTTTGGGATTGTGACAACACCATTTTGTAAGTCCCAACGTAAAATGATTTGTGCAACAGTTTTGTTATAGCTTTTTGCAATTTCCTGTAAAAGTGGATGGTCTAATAATTGTCCTTGCATTAAAGGAGACCAAGCCTCTAATTGAATATGGTGCTCCTTACAAAATGTTTGGACTTCCTTTTGGGTGAGTCTAGGATGATACTCAACTTGATTGACCATAGGATTTATTTCGGCGTCCTTCATTAACTCCTTTAAGTGATGGACCTGAAAGTTACTTACACCTATTGCTTTAACTCGACCTTCCTTATATAAAGTTTCTAATGCACGCCAAGCTTCTTTAAATCTACCTTCTACAGGCCAATGAATAAGATATAAATCTAAATAATCTAAGCCTAGTTTTTTTAGGCTAGCATCATATGCTGCAACGGTAGACTCATACCCTAAATCTGAATTCCACACTTTAGAAGTTATAAATAATTCCTCTCTAGAAATGCCTGTTTCTTTAATTCCTTCTCGAATAGCTTGTCCAACACCTTCTTCATTTTCATAAATGGCAGCCGTATCAATACTGCGGTACCCTTGTTTAATTGCAAATTTAATTGCATTTACCAATTCAGGACCTTCCTCAACCTTAAAAACACCGAGGCCAAACCAAGGCATTTCTATACCGTTCGCTAATTTCGTTGTATCTTGTAAGCTTGTTATCATAATCAATTCCTCCAAATTTTTAAATGATTTTTTGACTGTTAAAGTTAGATTGATCTTTTTTCTCAAGGGATCGGCTCAAACCAGTAAAGAATACAGCGAATAGGACCATTAGCGAGCCGATCCAAGTAGTATGAATAAGTCCAATGGAATCAGTAATGACACCACCTAAAAAGGAGCCTAGAGCAATCCCTGCATTAAAAGCAGCAATATTAATCGCGGATGCGACATCTACTGCAGAAGGGACAAATCGTTCAGCTAGCGTCACAACATAAACTTGCAATCCAGACACATTCATAAAGGATAATAAGCCCATCAAAAATATACTTATTAATCCTACTATTTTAAATGGTGCAGCGAAAAATAAAACAAATAGAACAATAGCTTGGATAATGAACATGTAAAATAACGATTTAATTGGATTTTGATTAGCTGCTTTTCCACCAATCATGTTTCCGATCGCAATGGCGATTCCATAAACAAGAAGGATAATAGCAACTGTTCCCTCTTTAAAGCCGGTTATATTAGTAAGGATCGGTGTTAAATAAGTAAAAACGACAAATGTTCCGCCATACCCTAATGCTGTAATGATAAAGACAAGCAATAAGCGGCCATTCGTTACTAATTTTAATTGGTCGCTAAATGTAGTTCGCGTTGCCTTCTTTAAATTAGCAGGAATAAGGATACTATTTGAAAAGAGTGCGATAATTCCAACTATAACGATGACGACAAACGCGATTCGCCAGCCAAACTGTTGACCAATAAATGTTCCTAAAGGTACTCCGGTCACTGTTGCAACAGTAAGTCCTGTAAACATAATCGAGATTGCACTAGCTCGACGATTTTCAGGCACTAAATCGGCAGCGATTGTCGAACCGATTGACATAAATACACCGTGGGAAAATGCCGAAATGATACGTGCAATAAGTATAATAGTGATGCTTGGTGCACAAGCAGCAATACTATTCCCAATAATAAAAATAATCATAATCCAGAGCAATAAAGTCTTTCGTGACATTCTTGAAGTAACTGATGTAAGAATTGGTGCTCCAAATGTTACTCCTAAAGCATATAACGAAACAGTTAAACCTGCTGTTGTAACAGGTATTTGTAAATCATCAGCTATTAAAGGCAAAAGTCCAACACTAATGAATTCTGTAGTACCTATAGCAAATGCACTAACTGCTAGTGCAAGAAGTGCTAAGGTACTTCTTTTTTTATCTAAGGTCATTTTTTTCTCCTCCTTCTTTTTGTATAGGGATAAAAAAATCCTCCTATAACGCAAACTATATAAAAAATCTTTACTATAAATTTCAGCCGGCAAATGTTATTATGATACACATATAACAAAGTGAGAAGTACGTACTTTAAAGTAATATAGATACCACAAAGTAATATAGGTACTTTTTAGTACCTATAAAAAAAGGAGGAAGCAATAGTGCAAAAAAAGAAATATAATATATCCGTTGAAGCAACTTTAGAAGTAATCGGTGGGAAGTGGAAATGTGTTATTTTATGTCATTTAACACATGGAAAGAAACGAACAAGTGAATTGAAGCGGCTCATGCCAGATATAACTCAAAAGATGTTAACCCAACAATTGAGAGAATTAGAGACAGATGGGGTGATTAATCGAATAGTGTACCAACAAATCCCTCCTAAAGTTGAGTATGAGCTAAGTGAATATGGCTGGAGCTTGAAAGGTATATTAGATTCACTGTGTGCATGGGGAGAGAAGCATATAAAGAAAGTGTACGGGAACACATATGATGTATTAGAGGAAAATGAATTAAATAAACATCTAATGGAAGAGCGTGAGTAATTTTTTTATATGTTTCGTCTGCAAGGGTGAAAAACATTCGTTTAGTAAACGGAATTCATAATATAGATTGTAAAATTGATGGATTTGGAGGAATGAAGCTAAAGTTGGAGTTTGTTAAAAACTATAGATAATCAAGAAACAAAAAACAGGAGCCTATTTAAAAGATAAACTCCTGTTTTATTATTTTATATGGTTTTTCTTATCGAATGGTTTTTAATGCTCCGCTCCAAGCAATAACTTGGTCAAGCATTTCATTTACATTTTTAAAATGTAATTCAGCTGGTTTGAAGGTAGTTCCATTTTCAAAATCAGTAAATAATGAAAGTGTTGGGTGTACACGAACATCTGCGATTAATAATTCTCCCATAATACCACGTAAATGTTCGGCAGCACGAGCTCCACCTGTAGATCCATAGCTTACAATACCTGCAGCTTTGTTGTTCCATGCTTCACGTGCAGAATCAAGTGCGTTTTTAAGTGCCCCTGTAATGCTGTGGTTATATTCTTGAACAATAAAAACAAAGCCATCAAGAGTTGCTAACTTTTCATTCCATGCTTGTAAGCCAGGCTCTTGACCAGTGCCTTCTCCTAAAAGTGGAAGCTTGTATTCTGCAATATCAACGATTTCATAATGTGCATCACCACGTTGATCTGCGATTGATTTTACCCATTCTCCGACTTGTGGACTCACACGACCTTGGCGTGTACTTCCTAAAATAATCCCAATTTTTAATTTACCATTTGTCATCTGCTGTTCCTCCTTTGAATTTTTACCGAATATTATGTCTAAAAACCCCAAATCTATTGCACCACCTATTATTAATGGAAAACCCTTTACATCCAATTTTTCTTGAATTAAAATATTATTAATTCGAGATAATTGTATTAAACCGTATGGATTTTGTCAAGGCGTTTAAAATATATTCATTACAACAAAAAATGATGACGAAGGGACGAAAATAATGGATAAATTTCATGAAAAACCCAATGTATTTGTTGGAGAAGTAACAATTAAAGTTCAAGATTTAGAAAAAGCTACAGCCTTTTATCAAGAAATAATTGGTTTCCAACTATTAAAGAAGGAAAATAAAAAGGTTATTTTAACAGCAAATGGGCAAACCCCCTTGCTAACTTTAGAACAGCCAGATCAAGTAATTCCAAAGGAAAAAAGGGCATTAGGACTATACCACTTCGCAATTTTGCTACCAACAAGAGAGGATTTATCGCAATTTTTACGTCATATCATTCAAGTTGGATATCCAATTGGGGCAGCAGATCATGATGTTAGTGAAGCTTTGTACTTAAATGATCCAGATGGAAATGGCATTGAAGTATACCGTGATAGACCTTCGTCTCAATGGACATGGAACAATGGATTGGTTCATATGGTGACAGAACAACTTGATGGAGACGGGATTCTAGCTGAAAGTAGTAAAAGTTGGCAAGGGCTACCTAATAATACAATAATGGGGCATATCCATTTACATGTAGCTGATGTTAAAAAAGCAGAGGAATTTTATACAAAAGGGTTAGGCTTTAATGTTGTTAGCTACTATCCGCAAGCGGCATTCCTTTCAACGGGGAATTATCACCACCATATTGCAGTTAATATGTGGCAAGGAGCAAATGCGCAAGTACCATCTGAAAATAGTGCCGGTTTAAAATGGTATACACTTGTGTACCCAAATGAGGCGGAGAGAGAAGCTATTGTTGAAAGGATAAAGCAGCTTGGGGCACCTGTAAAAAAAGAAGAAGACTTCTATATGACAGAAGATCCGACAGGTAATCAAATTAAACTAGTTGTTTAAAGCAAAATCAATCACCAAGAAAATCACTTCATTAATAATGAATGGTATGATAACAATTAAAGCAGTATTATTTTCATCAAATCATTAATGCTATAGGAATCGTTGTGAAGGTGGAGTATATGGCTAAAACAATAGTAGAAAAACTAAATCTACAAAAGTATGAAGATGTTGCGATTCTTAACCTACCAGAAGGTGAAGACTATTTAACAGAGCTGTCAAATTATGAAACTGAGCTTAAAAAGGATCGTTCATATGATTTAATTTTTGCCTTTGTATTAGATATGGAATCGTTAAAAGAACTTGTTAATCAAGTAATTTTGCAAAATTACCTTAATAAAAATGGCTATATGTACCTGGCGTATCCTAAAAAAGGGAACAAAAAATATTCCACATTCATTCACCGTGATGACCTGTTAGAGGGGATAGGTGCGGATGCAAATGGTTATGTTGGCAATAGTCATATAAAGTTTTCCAGAATGGTAGGCTTTGACGATGTATTTACAGTAGTCGGTCTGAAAGAGGACGAAAAAGGGAAAAATAAGAGGTCAACAAAGGCTAGTCAATGTGTTGATGATTATATTGATTTCATTCCAAGTATCGAACGTGACTTACAAGAATGACCGGATTTACTTGCCTTTTATCAATCCCTTACTCCAGGCTATCGGAAGGATTGGGCACGGTTTGTATACAGTGCAAAACAAGAGGCCACGAAAGCAAAGCGTCGTGAAGAAATGAAAATGATTCTTGGTGAAGGATATAAAAGCCGAGATTTATATCGCCTTGAAAAATAAAAAAATAGAGACATTGGACAAATCCGGTGCCTCTATTTTTTACACTTCTTAAGCAGTAAAATTACCATCATAGCTTAACGTTATTACACCATAAATAATATTGTTCGTTTTCTTTAACACGAATTTCATAGGTTACTTCATAATCATTTCCAGAAATAACGGACTTATATTTAACAAGCTATTCTTTCCTAATAACAATTTAAACAAGTTTTTGTTACCTGAGGCTGTGCATTCCTTTATCTTAGTCCATCATACGTTTACGATAGGCGATGATAACAAAGATAAAAACTACAGCTACCCAAATGAGAATAATGGCTAGGTTCGTCCATACATCTATAAGATTAGCACCTGACTGTACTTCAATGGCTAAAGTAATTAATTGCGAGTTAGGCATAAACTCAGCGACTTTTAAGAAAGGGTATTTTTCAGAAAAAGCTGTTAAAAAATCTCCAAACGAAAAGATAAATATGAAAGGTAATATAATGACAGATGCTTCCATTACTGATTTTGTCATTAAACCTAGTAAAGTACCAAGACCAATATAGAAAAAGGTTGAAATAATTATAGAGATTGCTATAACTAATGGGTTTTTAGGAAGATATTCTGTTAAAACAGCACAAACGATAATAATGAATAAAGTTCCTAATAAGCTTAGAAGACTTTTACCTACTAATATTTCAAGTGTACTTGCGGGTGAGAGCATGAGACCGCGTAATGTACTCTTTTCCTTCTCTTCAGCGATTAGAGAGCATTGTACATAAGCAGATACTAAACAAAAAACCATATTAAATACTAGATAATGCTCATTAACCGTTTCAACACCGAATCGTCCATAAAGTGCAGCGATAATAAGTGGCATAAGTGCTGACGATGAAACAAATAGATTTTTAGAAACATCTTTATAGTCTTTTTGAAGTATTGCAGCCGAACGTTTAAATGAAAAAGTTGTCATGATAGTTTCCTCCCTGTTACTTCTACAAATATATCCCCAAGTGTTGGTTCATTTGAGTAAATGGATACAATTTTGTCTTGCTTCATATAATCATAGATTGCTTGAGCTCCTTCAGGTCCTTTGTCAATAATTTCCTTATTGCCATCGGTAAGCTCAACAGTTAATGTATGAGTAGCAAATTTTTGCCGAAGTGACTTTGGTGTACCTAACAATTGGATGGATCCGTTATGTAGAAACGCTACTCTGTCACAAAGTGTTTCAGCTTCATTCATATCATGCGTAGTTAAAAAAATAGTTGTTCCTTGTTCCTTTAAGCCTTCTAATCCTTTATAAATATGCTTTGTATTAACTGGGTCAAGTGCAGAGGTAGGCTCATCCAGAAATAAAAGATCTGGCTTATGTAAAAACGCTCTTGCTAAAATAACACGCTGAAGCATTCCCTTCGATAGCTTTGATACAACCTTCTTTTTTGCCTCACTTAAATTCACCATTTCTAAAACTTCAGAAATTCTTGTATGTGGTACATCGTATAGGTCACAATAGAGCTTTAAATTATCATAAACTGTTAATCTTTCATATAAACCAGTGTTGTCTGTGAGAACCCCAATTTTTTTTCGATAGGCCGTTTCCTTTAATTTTGAAGCAGGGACACCAAAAACAAGTGCTTCTCCATCTGTTTGCGCTAGCTGAGCAGTTAATATTTTTATCGTTGTTGTTTTTCCTGAACCACTAGGACCTAGAAAGCCAAAGATTTCACCCTTCTTCACTTCAAATGAAACATCCTTTAATGCTTGTTGGTTTGCAAATAGTTTCGCTAATCTTTTTACTTCAATAATATTCTCCATCTTCATCCTCCACTGCTTTTATAGTAGTTGTTTGACGATATTGTAAAGAGCACATTATTCTTAAACTCTCTTTTTGCAGAGAGCTGTTTTAAGGTGCTTCTGCATTTCTTATGCTTCTATCATAGAAAACAAATTAGTATTTCACATTATATTTTCGATGAAAGGAGCTATGATATTTATGAGTGGAGAATATTTAGCATGAATGGAGTCTATTTTAAGCCCAACATTCCTTTTAATTCTGCCATTTTCGTTTTTGATAATGGGATAGAGGATTTTTTAGCATCTGCTAATACTAAAGAAAAACTGTTCCTTGTAAATGTCACGACTTCACGAACCTTTTGTAAATTAACGATATACGACCGATGGCATCTAAAGAAACCATATGGATTCAATCTCGTCTCTAACTCTGCCATTGTGAAAGCACATGGGTATGCTTCACCATTAATAAAGATAATAGAATTGCCTTCACTGCTCTCAATATAATCAATTTCAGGAGGGTCAAATAATACAATCTTGTCGTTTACCTTTGTTGGGATTTTTTCAAAACGAACAGGTTGAATGACAACTTCCTCTTCTTCTTTAGTGGCTGATGCCTCTTCTTTAGTTACATCCTCTTCGGATAAAACATCAAGAGCATGTAACCCTGTTTCATCTAATCGATAAACTTGGTTTGTTACAAAAAGGGCACTTTCAATATTATTCGTTAATATTAAGATAGCTTTTCCATCTTGGCTTAGCTGTTTAACCAATTTAATCAATATTTGCTTTGTTTCTAAGTCAACATTCTGATCAGGCTCTTCAAATATATAAAGATCAGGATTTTGAAAAAGTAACCGACCAAAATGAACCCTTCTTTTTTCTGAATATGTCAACTTACTTACACGGTAGCCTTTTTTACTTTCAAGTTGAACTGCTCTAATACAATCTTCTATAGATAGCTTTGAACTATATATTGTTCTGTAAAAAAGATAATTATCTTTAACGCTTAATCTTTCATATAGGCCATCATCTAAAAGGGAAAATCCAATTTTTGAATGGACAAATTTCATAGATGTTCTAGTAATCTGCTCTCCACATACGAATATTGACCCGCTGGGAATGGGGATTTCACCCATTAACATTTTTAATAGAATTGAACGTACATTTGTACTAGCATGAATCGCGATAATGTCTTTTTCTGAAGCAGTCAAATTAAATTCTGGAAAAATGAGAGAATGTTCATCGTTCTTTTCTAGTTTCTTTA
Source organism: Bacillus sp. (in: firmicutes) (assembly GCA_031180805.1). Lineage (GTDB taxonomy): Bacteria > Bacillota > Bacilli > Bacillales > Bacillaceae > Metabacillus. Next base: position 106,668 of record JAPSLL010000002.1, on the reverse strand, counting down.
TTTCTAAAATGCTCATGTTATATCCACCTTTTTCACTAAATGAGTTATGACCGGAATTTTCCACTATTACTAATTATATACTGATTCAAATACCATAACTCGAGTAATAGTTAAAAATCTAATATATTGTTATTTTTTGTAGAATAGGATCATTTCCTAGGAAATGAACGAGGAGAAATTGGCGGAATTTGTTAAATGTTGTTAAGTGTATTTTGACAGATAGATATTCACCTGAATTTTAATGAGTGCAGTAAAGCTATGAGCATGTATGTTTGAGTCTTGCAAAGTCCATGCTACAATTGATAGTACCTAGTTGAAAGAGGTGGAGCATAATGAAAATTGAAGTGTGGTCAGACTTTGTTTGTCCGTTTTGTTATATAGGAAAACGTAGATTAGAATTAGCATTAGAACAATTTCCTCATAAAGATGCTGTCGATGTCGAATTTAAAGCATTTGAATTAGACCCAAATGCTGATGTATATTCAGGTAAAAGTATTCATGAAGCACTAGCTTCTAAATATGGAATGAGTATTGAGCAAGCGAAGCAAAGTAATGCTCAAATTGGTCAGCAGGCGGCAACGGTAGGCTTAACATTTAATTTTGAGGACATGAAGCCAACAAATACGTTTGATGCTCATAGATTAGCGAAATTTGCTAAGGAGCAAAATAAAGAGAAAATCATAACAGAAAAGCTGCTATATGCATATTTTACTGAGTCGAAGAATTTAAGTGATATTGAAACGTTAGCAGATATTGCAGAGGACTCAGGGTTAGATAGACAGAAGGCTTTAGAAGTACTTAATGATAAAACGGTGTTTGCAAATGATGTGAGAATTGATGAAGGTATTGCCCAACAATATGGAATTAGAGGTGTGCCTTACTTTATTATTAATCAAAAATATGCCATTTCAGGTGCTCAGCCATTAGATACATTTGTAAGTGCACTTCAAAAGGTCTGGGAAGAAGAGAATCCAAAGCCAAAATTTGAGGATCTTTCAGCAGATCAGTCAAGCGATGCATTTTGTGCCGATGGAAGCTGTGCAGTGCCAACAAACAAAGAACAAAATTAAGAAATATGTAAGGACATCACATAGTATGATGTCCTTTTTATCTTCAGGGAAGAAAATTTGTCTACGTGGTTTTTCAAGGTCCATCATAGTTGTTACTCTATTTTTTAATAAATCTTTTTTGAAGGATTGTTACACTGATGCTTATCACTTACCCGATAGAAAGAGAGTATTACACGAGGAAATCAACCAAAAAGACATCTAAGTAAAATCAACAAAGTTTACGAAAATGGTCTTTTGAATTGATAAATAATTTAGCCTCATTTGTTCATAATTGGGGATTTCAAACTTTAAGTACTTATTTCTTAAGTATAGTAAATAGAATAATGGTATGGTTTTAAAATAAAAATTGTAAGCCCTTAAATAATCATATTGATTGGTAACTCGAAATCATGGACAATATAATTAGTCCGATTTCGAGTTTTTTCTTCCTCCATCCTCTAGTATATAAATTCGACATTCGAAAAAATAATTAGTAAAAAATTTTACTAAATGAAAAGAAAGTGATATCTTAGTATTACTGATTAAAAATAAGATGTATGTAATGGTGGTGTATAGAATGGCGACTATTAAAGATGTTGCTACAGAAGCGGGTTTTTCTATATCAACTGTTTCTAGGGTTCTAAATAATGATGAAAGCTTGTCAGTTCCTGATGAAACGAGAGAAAAAATATTCGAAGTCGCAGATAAGCTTAATTACAGAAAAAAAACAGTAAGACCTAAAGTGAAAAATATAGCCTTTTTATATTGGTTATCAGATAAAGAAGAGCTTGAAGATGTCTATTTTAAAACAATGAGATTAGAGGTCGAAAAATTAGCATCGAAGTTTAATATAGAACTAACAACATATAAAATTACTGATGGCATTACGAAAATACCAAATGAAATAGAGGGATTTATTGCAGTTGGTATGTTTTCGGACAAGGAACTAGAATATCTTAGAGGGATAACGAAAAATGGAGTTTTTCTCGATACAACGCCAGATCCATATCATTTTGACTCAGTAAGACCTGATCTAGCACTGTTAACCGTTCAAACCGTAGATTTTTTACTAGAAAAGGGACATAAGGAGATTGGGCTTATCGGAGGAACGTACCATAATCCTAATACGGATGAAGATGAAATGGATATTCGTGAAAAAATCTTTCGAGAATATATGAGCAAAAATGGTTTATTGCGTGAGGAGTTTATTTTTTGCCATAGGGGATTTTCAGTGGAAAACGGCTATTATTTAATGTCGAAAGCAATTGAACAGCTTGGGGAGCAGCTTCCAACTGCTTTCTTTATTGCAGCTGATCCAATTGCTGTTGGATGTTTGCAGGCTTTAAATGAACATGGTATATCTATACCAAATAGGGTGAGTGTTGTCAGTATTAATAATACGAGTGTTGCAAAATATGTGTCCCCGCCTTTAACGACATATCATATTGATTTACGAGAAATGTGTAAAAATGCAATTGAATTATTGCTTGAGCAAATAATAGGAAAACGTAAAATTGTAAAAACATTATATCTTGGTGCTGAGTTGATTATTAGAAAAAGCACAAACTAAAACGGATAAAAAACAGCTTATAAATCTAAGCTGTTTTTTAGTTTTCGTAAACTTTTTTACTTAAACTAGTAAAATATTTATTTACAGTTTTCCTATTAGGTGCTATATTATTTTTGTGAACGCTTTCTAAATAGGGGGAAAACGTAAAAAATTTTGAAAGGATGAACATCCATGAAAAATGTAAAAAGACATATTAGCATTATCTGTTTTCTTGCTTTTGTTCTAGTCTTAGCTGCATGCGGACCAAAGGAAAGCAGTGAAAGTGGTGCAAATGAGAAAGAAACAACCGGGACTAAAGAACTGATTGTTTGGGAAGATATAGAAAAAGCAGAAGGTATTAAAGATGCCGTTGCAAAATTTGAAAAAGAGCATGATGTAACAGTGAAAGTAGTGGAAAAGGCATACGCTCAACAAATTGAAGACTTGCGTCTTGATGGGCCTGCTGGAACTGGACCAGATGTTCTAACTATGGCTGGTGACCAAATCGGGACAGCTGTAACAGAAGGATTAATAAAAGAATTAAAAGTAGATGAAGGTGTACAAGCTATTTATACAGAATCCGCACTTCAATCCCAAATGGTTGAGGGCAAAATTTACGGATTGCCGAAAGCTGTCGAAACGACATTGCTTTACTATAACAAAGATATTATCTCAGAAGATGAGCTACCAAAGACATTAGATGAATGGTATGAAAAGTCTAAAGAGCTAACAAAAGATGGTAACTATGGATTCTTAGCATTATTCGACCAAATCTATTATGCACAAAGTATTTTAGGTGGCTATGGTGGATACATTTTTGGAACTGATGGAAATGGAATTTATGATTCAACAGATGTAGGTTTAAATAATGAAGGTGCAATTGAAGGTGCCGAGTATATTCAAAAGTTTTATAAAGAAGGGCTGTTCCCAGCTGGAATTATCGGAGAACAAGGGATTAATGTATTAGAATCATTGTTTACTGAAGGGAAAGCAGCAGCAATTATATCTGGACCATGGAATTTAGAGCCGTTCAAAAAGGCTGGCGTAAACTATGGCGTAACAAAATTGCCTGAATTATCAAATGGCGAAAATATGAGCGCATTTGTTGGAGTTAAAAGCTACAATGTAAGCGCATATTCAAAAAATGCTGAATTGGCAGAGAAATTTGTTGAATTTATAACAAATGAGGAAAACTCTAAAACAAGATATGAAGTAACACAGGAAGTACCTGCAGTAAAAGCATTAGCTGAAGATCCAGTTGTGAAGGAAAGTGAAGCTGCACAAGCAGTTGCTGAGCAATCTCAATTCTCAGAATTAACACCAAATATCCCTGAAATGAATGAAGTATGGACACCTGCTGATAGTGCGTTACAAACAATCGCTACAGGTAAGGCTGAGCCAAAAGATGCATTAGACCAAGCAGTTGAAACAATCAAGGGACAAATCGCAGCAAAACATGGTGGAAAATAATTAGAAATAAATCGATAGTTCTTTCTTAAAAATAGGGTCAGACCCCTCCTACAAAAAATAATGACGGTTTAAAGGTTTAAAATCTTAATTCCGGAATATTTGGAGGTGTCAGACCCTATTAAGATAGAACACGATGATATATACAAAGCTAATAGTATTCTATAGAAAAGAAATTATAAATTTTTGCGCTTAGTCTAGTGTCTAGCTCCAGCTTTTAGCAAGGCGCTTCCGCTTTCTAAGTTCTAAAGAGGTGAAAAAGGTGACATATCGTAAAAAAGCCTTATTATTATCGATAATTCCTGGGTTTGGACAATTTTACAACAAGCAGTGGGCAAAAGGTCTATTGTTTCTTATTTTAGGAGTATCGTTCTTTACTGCTTTTGGAGATTTATTAAATATGGGATTTTGGGGTCTTTTTACATTAGGGACAGAGGTACCTCGTGATAATTCCGTTTTCTTATTAGCAGAAGGGATCATTGCTTTAATCGTAACGTGTTTAGGGCTACTAATCTATTATTTGAATTTAAGAGATGCATATAAAACTGGAGAAATGCGAGATGAAAATAAAGAGCTATATTCTTTAAGAGAGCAATATCAAAATTTAATTGCTCAAGGTTACCCATATTTAGTTAGTGGACCATCTCTATTTATCTTAATCTTTGCTGTTATTTTTCCAATTTTATTTAGCTTTGCTTTAGCATTTACAAACTATGATTTATATCATTCACCACCTGCTAATTTAGCAGATTGGGTAGGATTAGATACATTTGGTCAGATTTTCACAGTGGATATTTGGCGTTCAACATTTTTTGATGTATTGGGTTGGACAATCATTTGGACACTTGTTGCATCATCTCTTCAAGTAGGACTAGGTATTTTATTAGCTGTAGTTGTAAATCAGAAGGAGATCCGTTTCAAAAAATTCTATCGGACAATCCTCGTATTACCATGGGCTGTACCGGGATTTGTTACAATTCTGATTTTTGCAGGCTTGTTTAATGATAGCTTTGGAGCGATTAACAATGATATTTTAGCGTTTTTTGGCATTGACGCAATTCCTTGGTTAACGGATGCGAACTGGTCAAAATTAGCGTTAATCCTTATGCAAGGGTGGTTAGGGTTCCCATATATATTTCTTGTTACAACAGGTGTACTGCAATCGATTCCAGAGGATTTATATGAAGCTGCTACTATTGATGGCGCATCCATCTTTGCGAAATTTAAACATATTACAATGCCAATGATCTTAATTGCTATGGCACCGATTATTATTACGCAGTTTACCTTTAACTTTAATAACTTTAATATTATTTATCTCTTTAATGGTGGAGGACCAGCTGTACCTGGTAGCACTGCCGGAGGAACCGATATATTAGTTTCTTGGATTTACAAATTGACAATGCAGTCTAGTCAATATTCTTTAGCAGCAGCATTAACGATTTTGTTATCTGTTTTTGTTATCGCTATCGCTCTATGGCAATTCAGACGAACAAATTCATTTAAAGAGGGGGCTTAAGAGATGCTGACAGATATGAAGAGAAAGAAATTCTTTCGACTCCTATTCTCCTATTTGCTATTAACATTCATGGTGGTAGTCATCATCTACCCCTTACTTTGGACGGTGGGTGCAAGCTTTAACCCTGGTAATAGTTTAGTAAGTACGTCAATTATTCCGGAAAATCCAACATTGGATCATTATAAAGAGCTATTTGCAGGGAAAGAAAGTCTTCAATACGGTAATTGGTATTTAAATTCATTGAAAATAAGTATTTTTACAATGCTTGGAACAATTTTGAGTGTTTCCTTTACCGCATATGCCTTTTCACGGTTCCGATTTAAAGGAAGAAAAAACGCATTAACGATCTTCCTTTTACTGCAAATGATTCCGCAATTCTCAGCATTAATAGCTCTATTTGTTTTAGCGCAAATTCTTGGTTTAATGAATAGTCATTGGTTGCTAATCTTGTTATACATTGGCGGACAAATTCCTATGAACACGTATTTGATGAAGGGCTATATGGATTCGATTCCAATTGATTTAGACGAAAGTGCGAAAATAGATGGAGCGAGTAACACAAGAATCTTTTGGCAAATTATTATGCCGTTATCAAAACCAATGGTTGCCGTTGTTGCCATGAATGGTTTTACAGGGCCATTAGGTGATTTTATCTTGTCATCAACAATATTAAGAACACCTGAGTCATATACATTACCGATCGGACTCTATAATTTAGTAAATGATGTGATGGGAGCTAGCTATACAACATTCGCTGCAGGAGCGATTTTAATTAGTATTCCGATTGCAATTGTCTTTTTATTGTTACAAAAGAACTTTGTATCTGGCTTAACAGCTGGTGGTACTAAAGGCTAATTTTAGATAATTAGTAGGACAAACAGATAAGGGAGAGAACTATGTCAAAACGAGAAAAAACATATGTAACGAATGCAAAATTTATGCTCCATGGTGGAGATTACAACCCTGATCAATGGTTAGATCGACCAGATATTTTAGCAGATGACATCAAATTAATGAAATTATCACATACAAACACATTTTCGGTGGGGATATTTGCTTGGAGTGCTCTTGAGCCACAAGAAGGTGTCTACCAATTTGAATGGCTGGATGAAGTCATTGAGAATATCCATAAAATTGGTGGACGGGTTATTTTAGCGACGCCAAGCGGTGCCCGTCCTGCTTGGATGTCACAGAAATATCCAGAAGTGTTACGCACAAATGGGCATAGAATGAAGCAATTGCACGGTGGAAGACATAATCACTGCTTTACATCTGAAGTGTACAGAGAAAAGACACAGCAAATAAATCGTAAGCTAGCAGAAAGATATGGTCAGCACCCTGCCCTTTTAATGTGGCATATTTCGAATGAATATAGCGGTGAGTGTCATTGTGATAAATGTCAGCAAGCATTTAGAGGCTGGCTAAAGGAGAAGTATAACAATGACTTAGATGCCTTAAACAAGGCTTGGTGGACACCATTTTGGAGCCATACTTTCAGTGATTGGTCACAAATTGAATCGCCATCTCCGATTGGAGAGAATGCAGTACATGGTCATAATTTAGATTGGCGTCGCTTTGTTACCGATCAGACAATTTCTTTCTTTGAAAATGAAATTGTTCCAATTAAGGAATTAACACCAAATGTTCCGATTACAACAAACTTCATGGCAGATACGAATGATTTAATTCCGTTCCAATCGTTAGATTATAGCAAATTTGCTAAGCATCTAGATGTAATTAGCTGGGACGCATATCCAGCTTGGCACAATGATTGGGAAACGACTGCTGATTTAGCAATGAAGGTAGGATTTATTGATGATCTTTATCGTAGTTTGAAGCAACAACCGTTTTTATTAATGGAATCAACACCTAGTGCTGTTAACTGGCATCAAGTTAATAAGGCAAAACGCCCGGGGATGCACCTACTATCTTCCATGCAAATGGTCGCACATGGATCTGACAGTATTCTTTATTTCCAATGGCGAAAATCCCGTGGCTCTTCAGAAAAATTCCATGGTGCAGTAGTCGATCATGATAATAGTTCTGAAAATCGAGTTTTTAAAGAGGTTGCAAAGGTTGGAGAAACATTAGAAAAGCTATCTGATGTAGTTGGAACGAATCGAACATCAGATGTGGCGATACTTTACGATTGGGAAAGCAACTGGGCAATTAATGATGCACAAGGCTTTGGCTTAGATACAAAGCGATATCCACAAACGTTGCACCAGCATTATCGCCCATTCTGGGAAAAGGATATACCAGTTGATGTCATTACAAAGGAACAAGATTTTTCATCATATAAGCTATTAATCGTTCCTATGCTTTATTTAGTAAGCGAAGAGACAATCGCCCGATTAAAATCATTTGTAGCGAATGGTGGAAGGCTAGTTATGACATATATTAGCGGTCTTGTAGACGAAAATGACTTAACATATACTGGTGGCTGGCATCAAGACCTTCAAGAAATATTCGGTATCAATCCTGTAGAAACTGATACTCTTTATCCAAAGGATGAGAATTACGTCACATTTAAGAATGAAAGCTATCTATTAAAGGATTATGCAACAGTGATTGAAGTAGGTGGAGCAAATGTAGAGGGCATTTATAAGCAGGATTTCTATGCGAACACTCCAGCTATTACGAGTAACAAGTTTGAGAAGGGAAAGGCCTATTATATTGGTGCTCGCTTAAATGATCACTTCCATCGAGATTTTTATCAACAATTAATCGATGAGTTATCATTAAAGCCTGTTTACAACGTTGACCATGGCAAAGGTGTGTCTGTTCAAGTAAGACAGGATACTGAGAAAGATTATATATTCATTATGAATTTCACAGAAGAAAATCAACCTGTTACATTCTCTGACACTGTACGTGATTTAGTAACAGGGGATGAATTATCTGGAGAGCTAGTATTAAAAGAATATGAAGTAAGAATTGTCGAGAAAAAGAGAGATTAATTACTTCGGGTCTCCTTCTGTACAAAAAACTTGTACAGGAGGAGATAATTAATTATAAGTACTAGCATCATGGTAAAAGAGGATTGTCAAAATGGACAAACCCTCTCATCCTCTTACGATTCTGTACAGTTTAATGGAAGCGCTTAAATACAAATTATAAAGCTAAAGGTGAGGAGATTATGAAACATTTGAAAAGAGCTTTTTCTCTATTACTCATTGTTTTACTTATGCTATGTTCCATTCAACTACATAATAATGTTGGGCATGCAGCAGCTGGCTCAAATAACTTAATGACAAATGGTGGATTTGAATCGGACTTTTTTGAAGACAAAACATGGAGTATCGAAAAGACAGAAAATGTTGATGTTCAACATTTTCTTTATTCAAGTGATACATGGATGACTGTTGATGAAGGTACTGCTGCGCTAAAATATTGGGTGAAGGATACAGCATCAGAAAATCAGACCTTTACAATTAAGCAAACGATTCCAACCTTACCGGCAGGAAGCTATGAGCTTTCAATAAGAACAATGGGTGGAGAAGCAGCCGAGAAAGGTACTGTTAAGCTATTTGCTGGAAATGAAGAGAGTGAAGCAGTAGCAACTTCAGGCTATAATGCATGGGGAACAATTACATTGCAATTCGACCTCCAAGAAGAAACATCAAACCTACAAATCGGTGTGATTGTCAGTGGAGAACCAAAAGCATGGGGGTACCTGGATCAAATGCGTTTAATATCCGATCAGAGTCATCTTCCTGAACCTGTGGAATCAGATATCTTTGTTGAAAGGGTAGATGGAATGAATGAGGATTTCATAAAAGGTGTTGACGTTTCTAGTATTATTTCCTTAGAGGAAAGTGGTGTGAAATTTTATAACTTTGAAGGGAAAGAACAAGATATTTTCACAACATTAAAAGAGGCTGGTGTGAATTATACTCGTATTCGCGTCTGGAATAATCCGTATGATTTGGAAGGAAACGGTTATGGTGGGGGGAATAACGATTTAACGAAAGCAATAGAAATTGGAAAAAGAGCAACAGAAAATGGGATGAAGGTTTTAATAGATTTCCATTACTCTGACTTTTGGGCTGATCCCGCGAAACAGCAAGCTCCGAAGGCATGGGGAAATTTAGGTTTTGAAGAGAAGAAAAATGAGGTTTATAACTATACAAAGGAAAGTCTGCAAACATTGTTAAATGCAGGGATTGATATTGGAATGGTACAGGTCGGTAATGAAACAACTGGTGGATTTATCGGTGAAACAGATTGGACAAAAATGAGCCAATTATTTAATGAAGGTAGTAGAGCAATTAGAGACTTAGATTCTGATATATTAGTAGCGTTGCATTTTACAAATCCTGAAAAGGCAGGAAGCTATCAATTTATTGCTGAAACACTAGATAAAAATCAAGTTGATTATGACGTTTTTGCAAGCTCTTATTATCCTTTCTGGCATGGGACATTAGATAATTTAACAACCGTATTAAAGCATGTTGCTGATACGTATGGAAAAAAGGTAATGGTGGCTGAAACATCTTATACATATACAAAGGAAGATGGGGATGGACATGAAAACACAGCTCCAAAAGACTCAGGGCAAACGTTAAATTATCCAATTACAGTTCAAGGGCAGGCAACTGCGGTAAGAGATGTGATTGAAGCCGTCGCAAATGTTGGGGATGCGGGTCTTGGAGTCTTTTATTGGGAACCTGCATGGCTTCCTGTTGGGCCAGCAAACAAATTAGAGAATAATAAGGAGCTTTGGGAAAGATATGGCTCAGGCTGGGCAACAAGCTTTGCCGCTGAATATGACCCTGAAGATGCAGGGCATTGGTATGGCGGGAGCGCAGTGGATAACCAAGCATTATTTGCTTTTAATGGAAAACCTCTTGCATCCTTAAATGTGTTCAAATATGTATACACGGGAGCAAAGGCACCATTAACGATCGATGAAATTCAGGATATATTTATCAGTGCAATAGAAGGTGAGAACATACTATTACCGGAAACAGTAACGGTACGTTACAACGATGGAAGTGAGGGGACGGTTCCTGTAACATGGGATCGCAAGGCACTTGAGGAGGCAATCTCTAATGGTAATGGGGAGTATAGCATTGAAGGAACTGTTGAAGGTGGGCAAATTGTTACAGCACATCTTGAAATAAAACCGAAAAACTATGTAATTAATCCAAGTTTTGAGGACGATAACCGGAGTATGTGGGAGATTTCATATGAAAATGGATTATCACCACATACTGACTTTTTACATAATGCGTCAGATGCAAAATCCGGTAATTATTCACTTCACTTCTATTCACCTGAAACAGTAGGATTCCGCGTTGAACAGAGGATAACAGGGTTAGAACCTGGTTATTACAATTTGGCAATGTTTATTCAAGGTGGAGATGCAGTGGAATCTGAGATGTTTCTTTATGCAAATACGAATGACGAAGAATACAAGGTCGAAACATCAGTAAATGGCTGGGTTAATTGGAGCAACCCAGAGATGAAAAATATACTTGTCTTAGATGGAACAATAACAATAGGAGCGAGTATTAAAGCGAATCAAGGTGCATGGGGAAGCTTAGATGATTTCTATTTATACCGAGTTGGAGATATTATTGAAGACAACCCGGAAACTCCAAAGGAAGAAAAGCCGGAGACTCCTGCTGAGATTAAGAATCCGACCACACCTATAAGCAATGACAACCATGCTCAAATACCTGACCAAAACAATGGAAACTCAGAGAATGAGGGGAAGAATCATATAGATAAGGAAACAACGAAACTGCAAGAGGAGAAAGATGAAAAAAGGCAATCATTACCTCTAACGGCCACTGCTTCTTATAACATGCTGTTACTTGGTCTTCTATTTATCGGAATAGGATTAACCTATATATTGGTGAAAAAGAAATATAAATTACTTGAAAACAAGTGAATTTAGAGTGGGAGGAGGGGTCTTTATGATTTTTTCCTCCCTTTTTATATATTTTTGGAAAATAATACAAAAGTACAATTGCTTTCTTCACAATAATACTGTATGATGCATAGTATACGATATACAATAATATAAATCAGATAATAATGGAGGTGCATCAGTGGAGGAAATTCTTCATTCACTTACGACAGAATTAAGAAGAGGAACCTTAACCCTCGCTGTTTTAAGCCAATTAAAGACACCGCAATATGGATATTCACTTGTTCAATTATTAGAGGAAAGCGGGATATCAATAGAACAAAGCACCTTATATCCATTGCTCAGAAGGCTAGAAAAACAGGAGCTTGTCACAAGCAGCTGGGATACTACAGAAACACGGCCAAGAAGATATTATGTTTTAAGTGAGCTAGGTATTGAGGTATTAGCGCAGCTAAAGTTGGAGTGGGAAAAGATGTCTGAAGAGCTTTACAATCTTTTAAGAGGGGAAGATGGTTCATGAAGATGATTGACCTTTATATTCAAGAGGTGACAAAAAGGTTGCCTGACAAGAGCCGTGAGGATATTGCTTTAGAATTGCGATCGACAATTGAAGATATGCTTCCGGATGACTATACGGAGAAGGAAGTCAAAGCGGTCTTAAAGAAATTGGGAAACCCAGCAAAGTTAGCAAATAATTATCTTGATAAGCCCAGATCTTTAATTGGCCCAGCTTATTATGGGATCTATCTAAATTTACTAAAAATGATTTTGCCTATTGCAGCGTTTGTAGCCTTAACAGTCGTTATAACGGACCATATTGTTTCTTATGACGGTAAAGAGGCTGTATTGAATGTCATTTTAGATGTAATTGGATTAGGAATATGGAGGATGATAGGAACGGCTATTCAAACCTTCTTTTGGCTAACAGTCGTTTTTGCAATTATCGAAAGAGTTGACCCAGTTCATAAAAATTCGCTGATGACAGGAAAAGAGTGGACACCAGATGATTTAGAGTTGGTTCCATATATAGATAATGAGAAAAGGATTTCAAGCTTTGAAGTATTCGGTGGTCTGCTCTGGACCGCCATATGGGCAATCGTCTTCTTTAGTGCTTCAAGCCTTGTTGGGATTTATGAAAAAGGTCCAGAAGGATTAGTGTTTGTTACACCAACGTTTAATCAAGACGTTTTGCATGCTTATTGGCCATTAGTAGCAGTAGTGATTGGATTAGAACTAGCAAATTCAATTTGGAAATATATCACACGGCATTGGACGAAAAAATTAGCGGTATTTAATTGTTGTTACCAATTTATATCATCAATTGCTTTTGTGATTATTATTACTAATCCTCGCTTGGTTCTTCCGGAATTCAAGGATTATATGACAGAGGTGTTATCATTAGGAGCTAGTTGGGAGAAATGGACTTTATCGGTGGCAATTTTCACTTATATTTTATTTGCTGGGATAGAAGCGGCAAAAGGAATAAGAAAAGCAAAATCAAATAAAATGGCAAATTCATCTTTAACAAAAACATTATGAAATGGGTCAATGCTTTATTTTAAATCGATTAAAATAAAGCATTGATCATCACTTTTACGATTATCTATTACTAAATTATCAAGTGTTTGGGCTATTTTCCCTTTTAGGTTTAAAAGAGGTGCCGACCGATTGTTCTCCATTAATATACTTAAATGAGTGGAGTCTAACGGTTCTGTCACACCGTCTGTATAGAGCAGTAGCCTGTCTCCTCTTGAATAAGTAAATCTTTTTGATTTAAATATAATTCCTTCAAAAGTGCCGATCGGTGGATTTGTAGAATGTAAGCCTAGTTGTATTCCATCGATCTCTTGCCATAAGCCAGGAGGATGTCCTGCATTTATATAATGAATTACTTTTTGTTCTGTATTGATCTCAAGATAAATAGCGGTACAATAATGCCTTCCTTCTTCATTGTTTAGAAACAAAGTATGAAGGTAGTTATCCAATCTAATATAACATTTTCAAGTGTAAATCCTTTTAAACTCACTCTCTGACTTAGGGAATGAAGTGACATCGTTACTACCCTTTAAGTGTACTGTATCTCTTCTCATCATATGCCGTTAAATCAGAATTTCCGGAACCGACATAAACGAATAAAATAAGTTGGTACTCGTCTATAAAAGCTTTAGTAACAAAATTCCATACACGTTGGTCACAACCAAAACCTGGAGCGAAAATCATTTGCCTTTTACCATTACCAATTACCTTTACATGATTACGTAACAAGATGTTATGGTTCGGTTCATGAATAAAACCCCTTTAATTGAATACTTATCCCAACTGCAGTTTTACAAAACTATTAATAACCATGATACCACTTACATAATAAAAAATGGTGGTTTTGTTTACATAGACATAATAAAAAAGCTCCTAATCAAATAGGAGCTTTCTTAGATTACAATGCTTCTTTAATGACACGTTTATAATACAGAACAGACAATATGCCAAATATCGAATATAACATCGTGTACACGACCATGACGATGATCATTGGTGCCCATACCTCTGTACCGAATAAAAACCAACCGGATTGCACTGCGAAATAGCTATGAAACAAACCGATAACTAAAGGGATACCAAAATTATAGATTTGCTTTAATTGAATACCTTTGATTAAATCGCCTTGAGTAAAGCCTAGCTTTCTTAAAATCGTATAGTTTCCTTTTTCTTCTTCACTTTCATCCATCTGTTTAAAGTATAAGATACACCCAGATGTAATAAGAAAGGCTAACCCTAAAAAGGCAACGATGAACATGATGAGACCCATGTTGCTTTTTTGATTTTTACTCATTTCAAGCTGTGATGAAGCAGTAGCTGTATACGCTGGTTCATTAAATAGCTTGTCGGCATTTTCTAACTCTTTTTCATCCTTAATATCAATGCCGATATAAAGAGATGTATCTAGTTGAATCTCAGGATTTATATCTGTCTTTAAGCGCTCAAATGTCTTTTCATCAACAATGGCAATCGGTAGACCTCCATTTGTAAAAGAGTATGGAATAATATACCCCTTCTCAAGTCCAAGGAAGGTTTGTGGAATTTCTCCCTTAAGACCAATGAATGTTACTTCGCCTGAATTTTTTAACGTTATAAACCTTTGCATAAAGTCATTATAACCAGTAAAGATTGTCTCTTTGTCAGAGACATTGATATGCTCAACTACCTTATCACTAATAACAGGGAGCGTCATTTTATTTGTGTCAAAGTTCACTCCACCTGAATTTATATCTGAAATATCCTTTATATCAACATCAACTTGAATAACATTAATTACCTTTTCAGAGAAGGCAATGTTATTTTTCTGTAATAGATTTTTAAAGCTATTAGCATCCTCATGACTAGATAGGGCGAAATGTGATGGTACATTGTCTTTTGCCGATTTTTCTGCTGAATAATAGGAGATGTAGCTTAGCGATAATAGACCAATTGCTAATGCTGATACCGTTGTAATAATCGTTAACAATAAGGCATTTGATTTCATCCGAAACATGATAGAGGATAGCGATAATACCTCTTTAATATTCAAATAGCCACCTTTGCTTTTTCTTATTATATTTGCGAGAAAGCTAACAGACCCTTTATAAAACAGGTAAGTCCCAATGATAACTGTTCCAAGAATAAAAATCATAGCGAGGAATAGTTTATTAATCGATGTATAGTCTCCATCAAAAAGTCTTGAAGATACATAGTAACCTAACAAAATTAAAATTAAACCAATTAAGCCAAGCGTCATTTCTAAAAAGGATATTTTTTTCACTTTATCTTCAGTTGATGATGTTACTTTAAATAAGGACAAGATAGTTTGCCTTTTTATAAATCCGTAATTCATCATCATAATAAAAAAGTAGATAAAGAGAAAAACGATTAATGTTTGGATGAATGCCGGGCTAGAAAAGTGTAAGCTTGCAAGTTCCTTAACTTCAATAATTTTAAATAAAATCATTAGAATTAGCTTTGATACCGAAAAGCCGACGATAATCCCAATTAATAATGAACTAAAATATAAAATGAAATTTTCCACCGTTAAAATGCGGAAGATTTTATTTTTTGTCATTCCAATTAATTGGAATAAACCAATTTCCTTACTTCGCCTTTTAATGAAAATCGTATTAGCGTATAAGAGGAAAACCGAAACAATAACAACAAGTAATACTGATGCAGCACGAATCGAGGCTGCACCTTTAATTGAACCTTCCACTTCATCCATCGATGGGTCATATTGCAATGTAACAAAAGAAAAATACAAGGCAACACTAAAAATTAACGCAAAAACATATAAGAAATAATTTTTTAGATTTTTTTTCAGATTTCGGATGATAAGCTGATTGATGTTCATGCTTTAACCCCACCTAAGACACCTTGTGTTTTCATAATATCCTGGAAAAAAATCTGTCTTTCTTGGTTACCTTTATTTAATTGCGTGTAAATTTGCCCATCTTTAATAAAAATGACTCGGCTGCAATAGCTCGCGGCAACAGGGTCATGTGTTACCATAATAATCGTTGCTTTCCGTTTTTGATTTAATTCACTTAGCTTGTTTAAAAGGTCGGAAGCTGACTTTGAGTCAAGGGCACCTGTTGGTTCATCAGCGAAGATAATGCTAGGCTCATGGATGAATGCCCTAGCTGCAGAAGTCCGTTGCTTTTGTCCTCCAGATATTTCGCTCGGATATTTATCCTTTAAATCGTAGATGCCTAGCTCATTTGCTAGCCCTTGAAATTTTTCTTCAGCTATTTTTTTGGGGGTTTTTGTAATTGATAAAGGTAATAAAATATTTTCCTTTACAGTGAGAGTATCTAACAGATTATAATCCTGGAAGATAAAGCCAAGGTGCTGTTTACGGAATTCTGCTAGCTGCTTCTCCTTCATCCTTGTCATTTCTTTCCCCTCTATTACAATAGAACCTTGGCTTAAATGATCGATTGATGAGAGAACATTAAGAAGAGTAGTCTTTCCGGAGCCAGACGCACCCATAATACTAACAAATTCTCCACGTTCAATCGTTAAATCAATTCCTTTGAGTACTTCGTGCTTATTAAGCTTATTTCCATAGCTTTTATGAATTTTGTGAGCTTCTAATATATTCATTTTTAGTTTCCAACTCCTTTTATAATAGGTTTGCTAAATATGTCCGCACACTTTTGCTATTAGGAGTTCGCTTTCCGTATGCCACATTCACCTGAATTTATCCTAATTATAAATGGGATAATCGAGTATTTCCTTTTATTGTCCTAACAAATGAAAAAAGCATGTGACATTTTTGTCACATACTCATTACATTGTCAAATTCGTTTTTCTTTGGAAATGTTAAGATTACCTTTGTTCCCTTATTGATTTGGGATTGGACATTAATATCTATTTGCAAAGGCTTTGCGATTTTTTTTGTTAAATAAAGTCCCATTCCTGTTGAAGAATGATCAAGATGATTAGTTGTTGAAGTAAATCCTTTATCAAAAATTCGCGGTAGGTCTTGTTGGTTTATTCCTCTTCCGTAATCAACTATTTCTAAAATAGTCTTTTCTTTTTCACTATAGCTGCGAATCAATATATCAGACGAATCACTATATTTAATTGCGTTTGTTAATAACTGTCTTACGATAAAGGCTAGCCATTTACCGTCACTGAGTACTTCCTTTATTTCAAGCTTAATATCAAAGCCGATACCTTTTTGAATGCACCAGGATTGCAATGCTTTTATCTCTTTAAATACTAACTGCTTTAAATCAACCATTTCTACGTACAAATCGTTTTCTATAAAGGCCGAACGCTTTTGATGAAGCTGCTGATCAAGCAGAAGATGGATTCGAAGCCATTCATATAATAGCTGTGACTTAAGGGTTCCAGGTTCTAAACGTTCAATCATTAAATGCATTGCTGTCAAAGGTGTTTTAACCTCATGGATCCAAGATAATAGCTCATCCTTTTCCTGGTCTAGTGCTAACTGATTTTGTGAGGCAGTCTCCTTTAGCTGCTCTGTCTGATTTGTTAAATGGGAAACTACCAATTTTGTAAAGGGTGTATTTGCTGTATCAATGCTAGCTAAATCAAGACTATTATCCCAATCCTGTAAGCTTTTATAAAACTTTATCTCTTTAAAGTAACGAACCGTAAGAAAAGTGGCAAAAACTATGAACGATAAAAAGACAATATAGAGCAATGATGAAAACGGTATAGTTGGATCGAGATAACTTATCAAGAGAATAATAATTTGCTGGAGGATAAAAAGGAGTATCCAGCTTTTTCTTTCGAGGATAAATTCCTTTATCATAAGAAATTCTCTTCTTTCGCTATATATCCTTGGCCAACCTTCGTTTCAATATATTTTCCTAATCCAAGCTCATCTAATTTTTTTCGTAATCGATTTACATTTACTGTTAACGTATTGTCACTAACAAACCGTTCATCATCCCATAGTGCTTGAATTAGGTCTTCTCGACTAATAATTGTATTTTTCTTTTCAATTAATTGTTTTAAAATAAAGAGTTCATTTTTTGTAAGCTCTACTGTTCCAATATCATTAGTGACACTATTTCGTTCAAAATCAACAGTCGCTCCGCACCAGCTTTTAATTGCGATTGGCTCGTTATTATAATCATGAACACGTCGAAGAATTGCCTGTATTTTGGCGATAAGAACATCAAAATGAAATGGCTTTTGAATAAAATCATCTGCTCCAAGCTGCATGGACATGACCATATCTGTAGGGTGATCCCGTGAAGATAGAAAGATGATTGGAACATTAGAGTGAGAACGAATCATACGGCACCAATGAAATCCATCATACTTTGGTAATTGAATATCAATAATGACTAAGTCGGGTTTAATTTTCGTGAAATCCTCCATAACTTTATTAAAATCTAAAATTCCATATACATCATAGGACCAGCTCATTAATCTCTCTTTTACTTCCTCAAAAAGGGTTTTATCATCCTCTATTAATAATAGTTTAAACATCATCTCACCACACATCTTTACTTAATCCATATATAAATTGTATAGCAAATCATGGTAATCTGCTATACAAGATAATGTAGAAGGACATATTGCAACTATCTTATCGGTTGATTAGTATTCCAAAAAAGTAGGGGAGATAATTTAATTGTTTCGTTTATAAATCAATAGGCAAAGGAGGCAATACCATTGTGGCTAACCTCCTTTTTATACTACTTTTTTACAAACTGATAATAAAAAGATTCAGGAGGAATTAGCTTAGCTAAAGTATTAGAGCAGCTTTGAAATTCTGCTAATACTTTAGCGCCAATCCAGTTTCCTGGTAAATAATCGGGTGGAAGCATTGGATCAACTATTAATAGCTCATGGATAACCTCAATTAGTTCTAAATAGTGGATAAACACATGCAGCGGATGTAATTGATCGCTTTGGTTGTATGAACTTACTTTATGCTTAAAGTCATGCAAAAACCAATTGTGCTTTTCTTCGTATAACGTATGGATCTTATCTAATTCCCATATTGTATCAGCCCTAAAAATACCAGATGATCCTTCAACACTAACTCCATTTAAAATAAATTCATTGCTTGATAGAAGTGTGACATAATTCTCAATCTCGAGCGTGTCAATTAAGGAAAGAAGCCGTTCTGTTATATTCCAAGGGTATATATAAACACTTTTATATAATGAGCCAAAGCCAAGCTGCAAAATACTTCTTCTAAATAGATCTCTCTTTTTTCTCTCTGTTTCGGGTATTTCAATTATTGCAATATACCACTTTTTATCCCAGCTTTCTGTATAATAGTTCCGCTTAGAATAGAAAGATTGGATAGTCTCAATTCCTAATGAAGTAATTTGATAGAGAGCTCGTTGTGGGGAGGTTATATATTGGTCCTTCTTTAACTTCGTAAGTACATTTCGAATCGTTTGTTGTGTATAGTTCATTTGTTCAAAGATAGTGATAAGTGTCTTTCCTTCAATTTTTTCTACCTTTGAAATTAAATATAAAAGTTGTTTCTCAATATTCACCCTGTACACCTCCACATTAAATAATAAAGAATAAACATGAGTTTTCAAAATGTTATTTTTTAAATGATGTTTATTTGAAGTTGACAGATAATGGAGAACTAATATAATATAAAATCTAACGAACGTTAAATTTTATATTATATTAAGTGGGGAGAGTTATATTATGAAGTATCTTGATGATAATGAAGCAAAAGCAAACTATTTAAATGCATATGAGAGAGGTTTAACATTATGGCCTCTGCCATACTCCTTAAACTATGTAAAGACCTCGTTTGGAAGTACACATATCATCGACAGTGGAGATAAAGCGAAACAACCATTACTGTTGCTTCATGGAGGAAGTATGAGCTCTACGATGTGGTATCCAAATGTATTCCATTGGAGTAAACAATATCGGGTTATTTGTATTGATATTCTTGGTGACAAAAATAAAAGCATACCTAAAAAGCCATTTATCAATCGAAAATCGTATTCTGTTTGGTTAAAGGAGGTAATGGATAGCTTGCAAATTGAAAAGGCAAGTTTAGTTGGGTTATCTTATGGAGCTCTTCATGCATTAAATTTTGCTTTACATTTTCCAAATCGATTAAATCGAGTTGTTCTTATGAGTCCAGCTGAGTCATTTCTATCTTTTAAGCCGGAGTTTTATTCATATGCATTTGGAATGGTACAAAATGAAGAGGGTGTTAACCAATTTTTGGATTGGATATTTGCTAATCGTTATCTGCTTGAAGAAAAAATTAAGAGTCAACTAGTAGCTGGAATGATGTGGATAGAAAAGGATAGGGATACAAGACCGAAAGATAACGGGTTTCCTTATGTTTTTACTGATCAAGAACTTACTTCTGTCCAAGTTCCAGTCCTTTTATTAATTGGCGAACATGAGGTAATGTATAACCCTATTGAAGCGTTGGAAAGAGCTAAAAGGTTTGTACCACATTTAACTGCCGAACTTATTACAGGTGTTGGGCATCTAATGTCGATGGAAAAGCCGGAGCTCATTAATAAAAGGGTTTTAAGCTTTTTAACATCTGCAGATTCTATTTAAGAAAAAAATATAAAAATCCTCTTTACATACCTTAGGGGGGTATAGTATTATTAAGTCAACGAAATAAACATTAATTTAAACTGACATAATAGGAGAGGATAAATGATGGAAAAAGTAACATTACACGTAAGCGGGATGTCATGTGGACATTGTGTGAAAGCAATTGAAGGGTCTGTAGGTAATTTACAAGGTGTTGACAAAGTAACAGTCGATTTAACTAATGGTAAAGTCGATGTTGAGTACAATTCTTCTGACCTGTCTCTCGAGGCTATTAAGGAGACAATTGAAGACCAAGGATATGAGGTTGTCTAATATAGACAGTTGTTTTATTGTTTGAGTGAACGTGCATAACTTGTGCACGTATTCTTTTTATAAAAAACAAACCCTATAGGGGTATAAGAGGGTGAAGTAATGTCACAATCGTCAACAAAGGAAATGACTCTTCCTATTCAAGGAATGACCTGTGCAGCATGTGCAGTTCGTATTGAAAAAGGGATTAAAAAAATAGATGGTGTAGAAGATGCAACGGTTAATTTTGCACTAGAGCGTGCTTCGATTACGTATGACCAAAAGGTAGCAAATGTTCAAGACTTTAAGAAAAAGATAAATGATTTAGGGTATGAAGTAATTGAGGAAAAGGCTGAGTTTAATATCATCGGTATGACCTGTGCAGCATGTGCAACTAGAATTGAAAAAGGATTAAACAAGCAAGAGGGTGTCACAGATGCAACGGTAAACTTAGCTTTAGAGAGTGCAACAGTGGAATATAATCCTTCTCAAATTAGTAAAAACGATATGATAAAGCTTGTCGAAAAGCTAGGCTATCATGCAATTTTAAAAGAAGCGGAAAAGGCTGAAATAGCAGATCATAAAGCAAAGGAATTAGAAACTCAAAAAGGCAAATTCCTCTTTTCAATGATTTTATCTCTCCCATTATTATGGGCAATGGTGAGTCACTTTGAGTTCACATCATTTATTTATTTACCGGAAATGTTTATGAATCCTTGGGTACAGTTAGCTTTGGCTACACCTGTTCAATTTATTGTTGGAAAACAATTTTATATAGGTGCTTATAAAGCACTTAAAAATAAAAGTGCAAATATGGATGTCCTTGTCGCTTTAGGTACATCTGCTGCTTATTTTTATAGTTTGTATTTAACCATTCTTTCATTAGGCTCAAACGAACATATGGTAGAGCTGTATTATGAAACAAGTGCTGTTCTCATTACTTTAATTATTTTAGGAAAGTTATTTGAAGTAAGAGCAAAAGGCCGTTCTTCTGAGGCAATCAAAAAGCTAATGGATTTACAGGCAAAAACAGCAGTGGTAGTTCGTGATGGCAAGGAAGCAGAAATTTCATTAGATGATGTTATCGTTGGAGATATTGTTTTAGTGAAGCCAGGTGAAAAAATACCTGTCGACGGTATCATTATTGAAGGGCAATCAGCTTTAGATGAATCAATGCTAACAGGAGAAAGTGTGCCAATTGATAAAACAGTAGGGGACACGGTTATTGGTGCAACAATTAATAAAAACGGCTTTCTAACAATACGAGCAACAAAAGTAGGTCGTGATACGGCATTATCACAAATCATTAAGGTCGTCGAAGAGGCGCAAGGTTCGAAGGCGCCAATTCAACGATTAGCTGATCAAATTTCAGGTATATTTGTTCCAATCGTAGTTGGTATAGCATTCATTACATTTTTCATATGGATTATTTGGATTACTCCGGGTCAATTTGCTGAAGCATTAGAAAAGCTAATTGCAGTTTTAGTTATTGCATGCCCTTGCGCATTAGGGTTAGCTACTCCGACTTCAATTATGGCAGGATCAGGGAGGTCAGCTGAATTTGGGATTCTCTTTAAAGGTGGGGAACATCTTGAAACGACGCACCGTATCACAACGATCCTTCTAGATAAAACTGGAACTGTCACAAATGGAACTCCTACTTTAACAGATGCCATGGTAGAGAATGGCATTGATGAAAGCCAGTTTTTGATGCTCGTTGGATCAGCAGAAAAGCAATCAGAACATCCATTAGCTCAGGCGATTGTAGCGGGAATTGAAACAAAAATCAAAAGCTTCATAAAGCCTGAGGAGTTTGAGGCAATCCCTGGTTACGGAATTCGTGCAAAGATTGATAACAAAATCGTAGTTGTAGGGAATCGTAAACTAATGGAGAAGTATGAAATAAATGTTGATAATACACTTCAAACAATGGAGAAATTGGAGAATGAAGGAAAAACTGCGATGCTAGTCGCAATTAATCAGCAATATGCTGGATTAATCGCAGTAGCAGATACTATAAAGGATTCATCTAAAAAGGCAGTAAATCGTCTAAAGGAAATGAGTCTTGAAGTAATGATGATTACTGGTGATAACAGTAGGACAGCAAGGGCAATTGCAGCTGAGGCAGGAATTGACCAAGTAGTTTCTGAAGTGTTACCAGAGGAGAAAGCAGAAGAAGTCAAAAAGCTTCAAGCAAAAGGGAAAATTGTTGCTATGGTTGGTGATGGTATTAATGATGCACCTGCTCTAGCCTTAGCAGACATAGGCATGGCAATTGGAACAGGAACAGATATAGCGATGGAAGCAGCAGATATTACGCTTATTCGCGGTGATTTAACAAGTATTGCTGATGCTATTTACATGAGCAAAAAAACTATTCGTAATATAAAACAAAATCTATTCTGGGCATTCGCTTATAATGCAATTGGAATTCCAATTGCTGCACTAGGCTTCTTAGCACCATGGTTAGCTGGAGCAGCTATGGCATTTAGTTCAGTTTCAGTCGTTTTAAATGCATTAAGATTACAGAGAGTTAAGCTATAATAGCTAGGAGATGAATGGAATGAAGAAATGGATTGCATCAGCTTTGCTCTATTTGGCTATCGTCATAGCGGGTTATTTTATATATGATTCATTGTTTGTTGATGATCAGAGTGCTACTGTACACAATGAGGAAAAGCACTCTGCTACAAAAACTAGTAAGCAAACACATAACATTTCAGAGGAAGCTCATGGACAGCATACTTCTTCAAAAGCAGAGAATGAAATCAATGTAGGGTTAGTTGCAAACGATCAAAAATTAACAATTACAATGAAAGATAAGTCTGGTAACCCTGTTACAGATCTTGAAGTAAATCATGAGAAGCTTGTTCACCTCATCATTGTAGATGAGCACTTAGAACGTTATGAACATTTGCACCCTAAAGAAATAGCACCAAGTACATTTGAAGTATCACATCAATTAAGTGATGGGACATATCGGGCATTTGTTGATATTAAGTCAGCAAGCTTAAAATACAATGTTACACCGATATCTTTTGCGATTGGTAATGAATCAAAGCAGGATCATAAACATGCTTCATTACAAGTGGATAAGCAATTAGTTCAAACTATTGATGGACAGAAGGTAACTCTTAAAACAACAGATTTAGTGATAAATCAGCCTGTTACACTATCATTTAATGTACATGAAGCAACACTCGAGCCGTACTTAGGGGCGATGGGACATGTTGTTATTTTAGATGAAAAGGCAGAGCAATACTTACACGTACATCCATTGAAAGAGGATGAAACAATTTTTGAAACAGAGTTTTCACAACCAGGTATTTATAAAATTTGGGCCGAATTTCAGCAGAACGGTAAAGTTATGGTTTACTCGTTCGTTATTAAAGTTAAATAGTATTTAAGCAGTCTAATGATCAGGGAAGAGAGCCATGTGTGGTTTTCTTCCCTTTTTAATATGTGAATGACTTATCTATAATTGCAAATACTACTGGCATATTCTTTATACTCAATTTATTCATTTACAGAAAGGGAGCGGTAATGATAAAATCATTTAGGTTGTCTGATGACTGACGTATTAATGAAGCTTTGAGGATTTAGACATGTATTAATGAAAAAACATGATTTATTGAAGGGAATTATCATCGTTTGTACAAAGTAACGGTAATTGAATGCGATTACTTTTATTTAATACCGTTAAAATAAAAAATTAAGAGGTGAAGTTATGAATTTGTTATGGGGAATCTTGGGGATCATTGTTGTACTAGCCCTTGCACTACTTTTATCGAATAATAAAAAGGCGATTAAACCCCGAACGATATTAGGTGGTATTGCAATCCAACTTGTCTTTGCATTCATTGTTTTGGAATGGGAAGCAGGTAGAGAAGGATTAAAATGGTTTTCTTTACTAGTACAGGATATAATTGGCTTTGCAAATGAAGGAATTAATTTCCTCTTTGGTCCTTTAGGATCGGGTGGGGAAATGGGCAGTATTTTTGCCTTTCATGTACTAACGATTATTATTTTCTTTTCTTCATTAATCTCAGTATTATACTATCTTGGCATTATGCAATGGTTTATAAAAATTATTGGTGGAGGGTTAGCGAAGCTATTAGGTACGACAAAGACAGAGTCGATGTCAGCTGCTGCAAATATATTTGTTGGTCAGACAGAAGCGCCTTTAGTGATTCGCCCTTATTTAGCAACGATGACAAAGTCTGAGTTATTTGCTGTTATGACAGGTGGTCTAGCATCTGTTGCAGGTTCAGTTCTTGTTGGCTATGCTTTATTAGGTGTTCCGCTTGAATACTTGCTAGCGGCAAGCTTTATGGCTGCACCAGCAGGATTAGTAATGGCGAAAATTATCATGCCACAAACCGAAAAAATTGAAGAAACTGATTTTAAGATGGAAAATGATGAAGAAGCGGCAAACGTTATTGATGCAGCTGCAAGAGGTGCTAGTGATGGATTAAGATTAGCGCTTAATGTAGGAGCCATGTTGTTAGCGTTTATTGCCCTAATTGCCTTGATAAATGGTATTTTGGGGTTCATCGGCGGTATCTTTGGTTATGGTGCATTATCGCTTGAAGGAATTTTAGGGATTATTTTCTCTCCAATCGCTTTTGTCATAGGAGTACCATGGTCTGAAGCGGTAACAGCGGGAAGCTTTATCGGTCAAAAGCTAGTTCTTAATGAATTTGTTGCGTATTCTGCATTTGCACCTACAATTGATCAACTATCAGATAAAACAGTCATTATTGTCAGCTTTGCCCTATGTGGATTTGCAAACTTAAGTTCAATGGCAATTCTTCTTGGAGGCTTAGGTGGAATGGCCCCAAGTCGTAGGAAGGATATTGCAAAGATGGGGTTAAAAGCTGTTGCAGCAGGAACGTTAGCATCATTATTAAATGCTGCTATTGCTGGGATGTTTTTATAAAAAGAGGCTAAATATTTATATATAGTGAAAGGTGGTCCAGTTTTTTGAAAAAGAAACATTGGACCACCTTTTTTGATTATACTTAGTCCATGTTAAAATACTTTGGAAACGTACATACAAAATGGAACAAGTCGTGTTACAGATTAGAAGTATAAAACGGTCTAGAAACAGGAAGGGTGGGTTGAGTGATAAACTTGAAAAGAGCTTACGAAAAGCCGTCAATAGAAGATGGAATTCGGATTCTTGTTGACCGCATTTGGCCAAGAGGTATTTCAAAGCAGGATTTACAAATTGATAAATGGTGGAAGGAAGTTGCGCCGACTACAGAATTAAGAAAGTGGTTCCAGCATGAACCAAGAAAGTTTACCGGATTTAAAGTGATGTACATGGAAGAGTTAAAAAGTGAAGGGAACCAAAAGGCAAGTTTATAGGAACTTAAAAAATTTGTAAAAGAGCAAAAATCAAGGCCGATTACATTTATTTATGCTGCAAAAAATCAAGAATGTAATCATGCGATTATTTTGAAGGAAATAATAGAAATGGAAGACTGATGTTAAGCGCATTAGTCTTTTTTGCTAAAAAATGAAGTAGATTTTGATAAAAATGATCTTTTTAATGAACGAATGACAGAGATGAGGCGTCATATCATTAGAAACAAATAAAATTAGGGGGCTTTCATCAATTGGACCAACAAGAAGAGATTATATTGGTTAGGGAAGCTAAAAATGGAAGTGATGAAGCTTTTACACATTTGTTTCAAATGAATTATCAGTTTTTATATAAGTATCTTATTAAACTTACTCTTCAAAAGGATTTAACTGAGGATTTAATTCAAGAAACAATGCTAAAGGCTTATACGAACCTATCAGGCTTCAAAGGCAGCTCTAAATTTTCTACTTGGCTAATTTCAATTGCTTCACGTTTATTTATTGACTACCAACGTAAAAGAAAGAGGGAGAATGTTCGCCTAGAAAAAATTCAGGTAGAAGTGATGGAAAAAATGAAATGGAATCTTATGAGAAAAGGTTATGAATGGTCTAGTCATTTGGATGTTTTCTCATCATTGGAACCTGAAATTAGAGCGCCAATTTTGTTAAAACATTATTATGGTTTTACTAATGGGGAAATTGCAAAAATGCTTAATTTAAAGGAAGGTACAGTAAAAACCCGTATTCATTACGGACTTAAACGGATACGAAAGGAGTTTGAATCATGAAGGGAAGGAATGATGAAGAACTTATTTTTGACTTAAAGCAAAGCTTGAAAGATGTAGAAACTGTTTATGAAGTGGAGATACCAGAACACTTTCAGTTAATGAATACTTTAATTGAATATAAGAAGGAAAGAAAAAGGGCTCAAAGACGAGAGCTAATAATATTTATATTCACAGCAATTATTATTTTAGCCTTTTATATGACATTAGCATTTAAATTAACAAGTGTTTTTATGTTGTTGCAAATTTTTGCCTTATGTTTTATGCCAATTGCTTTTATTTTTGAGCGGAAACGTAGAAATAAGGGAGAAGAGGTGTCTTTACGTTGATACTAGGTTTAGAGACTTGGGCTTTTATACTGTTAATGACACCAATTTTATTTCTGCAAAGCATCACTCTCTTTTTAGATGCTAGGAGGAAGGGAGCATCCGCTTGGTTTTGGGGAGTATGGGGGTTAATTCAATTCCCGATGCCGTTGTTGTTTTACTACCTTGTTGTTGTTATACCCTATAGGAAAAATGTAGCTAAAAGGGAGGGGAAATGATGGATATACCGTGGGAAATAATAGCTCCACTTATTATATTACAACTCATATTAATGCTTACAGCGATTATAAGTTGTGTGAAAGATGAGAAACCAATCAGTGAAAAGTGGATTTGGGTATTAATCATTGTATGTATAAGTATAATTGGACCGATTCTTTATTTTATTATCGGTCGAAATAGTCAAAGAGATTAGGGGGGGAAACTATTGCTATTAACTGTTGAAGGGTTATCGAAGAGATACAAAACGAATCTCGTTGTCGACAATATTGAATTTGATATACAACCTAATCAATGTGTTGCATTATTGGGACCAAATGGTGCTGGAAAAACTACGACTTTACAAATGCTATCAGGATTATTAAAACCTGATTCAGGGCTAATTTCATTTCAAGGATGTAAAAACATCGATCGAACTCAGATTGGCTTTTTACCTCAGTACCCATCTTTCTTTCCGTGGATGACTGCAGTTGAATTTCTCCACTTTGCAGGAAAATTATCGAAAATGGAAAAGGGAGAACTAAAAGAAAAAATCAACAATGTCCTACATTTCGTAGATTTACATCATGCAAAAAACAAAAAAATTGGTGGTTTTTCTGGAGGTATGAAACAGAGATTAGGATTGGCACAAGCTTTGATACACGAGCCCAAATTGTTAATCTTAGATGAACCGGTCTCTGCTCTAGATCCAACGGGACGTAGAGATGTCTTGCGTATTTTAGAAGAGTTAAAAAAGAAAACGTCTATTTTGTTTTCAACTCATATTCTTCATGATGCTGAACAAGTTTGTGATGAAATTATTATGATGAAGGCTGGAAAAGTAAAATGGTCTGGTTCAATAAAGAGATTAAAGGAACGGACCAGAAATGGCTATTTTTTTCTTAAAACAGAAGGTGATATAAAAAGTTGGCTATCTAAGAAAGATTATATACGTGAAGCAAACTTTTCTAATTCCTCAACTGTAACATTCAAGCTAACGAGCAATCAATATCGTAATTGTTTACTTGAAGACTGTATTAAGCAAGAGATGACAATTATTCACTTTGAAGAGAGAAGCGGTACGCTTGAAGATGCTTATATGGAGGTAATGGGATAATAATGAATACCTTTCAAATTTTATTTAAAAAGGAATGGTTAGAAGCTTGGCGAGATAGAAAACTAATTTGGTTACCTATCGCTATGGCAATCCTGGCAATATCACAACCTATTAGTCTTTATTATATGCCAGATATTTTAAATGCAGCAGGGAATCTACCAGAAGGGGCAATAATTAAGATTCCTGTTCCAACTGGAGAAGAGGTTCTTTCAAGTACTTTATCACAATTTGGAATAATCGGAACTGCAATATTTATCTTAAGTGTCATGGGGTGTATATCACAAGAAAGAAAAAGTGGTGTATTACATCTTTTAATGACTAGGCCTGTGGAGTCCATTCATTATATAGGGAGCAAATGGCTAGCAAATGCTGTCATTCTAATCGTATCGTTTATTATTAGCTATGGGTTAGCGTATTATTATACGAATACTTTATTTAATGATGTTCATTTAGAAAGATTTGTTGTGAGTTTAATTATGTATAGTAGTTGGATCATATTCGTGATGACAGTTACAGTATTTATTGGGACAATTTTTAAGAAAAACGGGGAAATTTCGGGTATCACGATTTTTATTGTTGCGATGTTCGTCCTTTGCCAATCACTTTTTCCTAAATATATGGCTTGGAATCCTGCAAGTGCTATGAGCAGTGCGTCAAGTATATTAACAAATGGTAAATGGGAAAATCAATATTTTATTACATTGGGATGTTCAGCTATATTTATCATTGTTCTCCTAGCTTTAACAATGATTCAGTTTAAACGCTATAAAAGTTATTAAACGTTTAATTAATTCCAGAATTCCAGGCTCCATCAGTTCTAGAGCCTAGTTAAAAATAGGAATAGAAGGTAAGAACATCTTCTATTCCTATTTGATTTATGCTGTTCTAATTTTAGATTACACCTTGTGCGATCATTGCATCTGCAACTTTAACGAAACCAGCAATATTAGCACCGACAACGAGGTTACCAGGGTGACCGTATTCGTCAGCAGCTTTTATGCTGTTGCGATAAATGTTTTTCATGATGTCATGTAATTTCGCATCTACTTCCTCAAATGTCCAAGAAAGTCTCATACTATTTTGTGACATTTCAAGTGCAGATACAGCAACACCACCTGCGTTGGCAGCTTTTGCTGGTCCGAATAGAACACCGTTGTTAAGGAAAACATCAATTGCTTCTAAAGTCGAAGGCATATTTGCACCTTCACCAATTGCTTTTACACCGTTTTTCACAAGTGTTTGAGCTGACGCTTCGTCAATTTCATTTTGTGTTGCACATGGAAGCGCAATGTCACAAGGAATTGACCAAATTCCTCCGCAACCTTCAACATATTGTGCATCAGGATGCTCTTTCACATATTCACTAATACGTTTTTTCTCAACCTCTTTAAGACGCTTTACAGTATCAAGATTAATTCCGTTTTTATCATAAACATAGCCGTTTGAATCGCTACAAGCGACTACTTTAGCGCCCAATTGGTGAGCCTTTTCAATGGCATAAATAGAGACATTACCAGAACCAGAAACAACAACTGTCTTACCGTCAAAGCTTAATCCATTATCCTGTAACATTTCTTGAACAAAATATACCGTTCCATAACCAGTAGCCTCTGTACGTGCAAGGCTTCCACCGTATCCTAGACCTTTACCAGTTAAGACACCAGCTTCAAAGCTACCGCGAATTTTTTTATATTGTCCGAACATAAAGCCAATTTCTCTTGCACCTACTCCGATATCTCCAGCAGGAACGTCTACATCAGGTCCAATATGCTTGCATAGCTCTGTCATAAAGCTTTGTGTAAAGCGCATTACTTCACCGTCAGATTTTCCTTTTGGATCAAAGTCAGAACCACCTTTACCGCCACCAATTGGTTGACCAGTTAAGGAATTTTTGAAAATTTGCTCAAAGCCTAAAAATTTAATAATGCTTGCATTTACAGATGGATGGAAGCGTAATCCACCTTTATATGGCCCAATTGCACTATTGAACTGAACACGGAAGCCACGGTTTACCTGGACTTTTCCTTGATCATCAACCCAAGGTACTCTAAAGGAAATAACTCTTTCTGGTTCAACGATTCTTTCAAGAATACCATGCTCCATATATTTTGGTTGCTTAGCAAAAATCGGTACTAATGAGTCGAATATTTCCTTTACAGCTTGGTGGAATTCGCTTTCATGAGGGTTTCTCTTTTTAACTGTTTCAAATACAGTATCAACATATTCTCTCGCAGCTTGTAAACCTGTTTGTTGATTTGCGTCCTTTGTCATAATCATGCTATTCACGTCTTCCTTTTCATTATATTTTTCATCGAAACCTAAATCCGAACAAACAATTATCGAAAAATTTTGATAGTATGAATTTTATACTCGAAAAATAATTTAAACAATATCAACATTAGATGATATTAATGCCGAATTGAGAACAATCGAAAAAAATGCCTTTGAAACATTATTATAATAGGGTTTTGCAAGTAGAAAAAATGGATGAATTTATAATTGATTTATTGTTGTGAGGAATTAGTACGGAAAATGTTAGAAAAAAAGCAAAATTAGTATAATATTTTTTACTTATAGTAATTATGTGGTGAAAAATGATTAGTGTTATATAATAGGCAAAATAACGGCATTAAATATCACATAATTTGTTGGGTTTCTTCTATTATATATAGTGTCTAATTTTGAATGAATTATTTATCCAAAATTAGACACTATTTTGAGGAAGCTCTACATCAATATGGTGTAGTTATTTTACACCTTGCATATAGCTTTGAATTTTTGGTGATACAAAGAAAAGAATGATACTTAGAAGAATAGCGATTCCTCCGATGCTCCCAAAGTAGAGCATTTCTGTTTCTGCTGTATAAAATTTAACGATTTGAGCATTGATAGCCTGTGCAGCTGCATTTGATAAGAACCATAGGCTCATTGTTTGTGCTGAAAAAGCAGCTGGTGCAAGCTTGGTTGTTGCTGAAAGTCCAACAGGTGATAAACATAACTCACCAAGGACAACGATAAAATAGCTTAATACTAACCATAACGGATTAACGAGAGTATGTTCTCCACCTATATAAGCCGGTACTAAAATAACAATAAATGAGAAGCCGGCAAAAAGAAGCCCGAGTGAAAACTTCCTAGGTATAGATGGTTGGCGATTACCTAATTTAACCCATAGCCAAGCAAAAACAGGAGCTAAAGTAATAATAAATAATGGGTTTAACGATTGGAACCATGCAGGAGAAATCGTTAATCCCGCAAAATGTAAATCTGTTCGTTTGTCTGCGTAGTGGGCGAGAATAGTTGAACCTTGCTCTTGAATTGCCCAAAACATAACAGATGCAATAAATAATGGAATATAGGCAATAATTCTTGAACGCTCAACGGCAGTTGTTTTTGGGCTGCGATACATAACAATAAAATATATCGTTGGAATTAAAATACCCAACACACCAATAAGGCTTATAAAGGACTTAAATGTTAATAGTCCTAACGGAATTGAAATTGCAATAGCCACTGCAATAATAATGATGCCTAAACCGATAATTGAGAATACCTTTTTCTTTTCCCCAGCTGATAAAGGATTAGCTATGTCCTTTCCAGCGAGTCCAAGGTTCTTCTTTTTCGTAAACATAAATACAAGTAAACCGACAAACATTCCGATTGCTGCAATAGAAAAGCCTAAGTGGAAATTATGCTTTAAGCCAACTTCTCCGACAATTAATGGAGAGATAAAAGCACCTAGGTTTATACCCATATAAAATATGCTAAAACCAGAATCGCGGCGGTTGTCCTCTTCGCTATAAATTTCTCCAACAATACTCGATACATTTGGCTTAAGTAAGCCAGTACCAAGAACGATTAAGACCATCGAGACGAAGAATAGTGACACACTACCTGGAATCGCAAGCGCGAGATGGCCAAGCATAATCAGTATTCCGCCGTAAAAAACAGAATTTGACGTACCAAGTATACGGTCTGCTAACCAACCTCCGATAATACCGGACATGTAAACTAATGAACCGTAAATTGAGGTGATCGCAAGTGCTGTGCTTTCATCAAAGCCTAAGCCGCCCTTTGAAACTGAATAATACATATAATAAATTAATATAGCCTTCATTCCGTAATATGAAAAACGTTCCCAGAATTCTGTAAAGAACAGAGTGAATAATCCTTTAGGGTGTCCGAAGAATCCTTTTTGTGGGACGCTAGACACAATTTTCTGCTTGTTGATGTCTGACATCATACAACCTCCTTTTGCTATTATATTATAATACTTTTTATCGCTTTACGTTGTCAAAGTAATAATTTCCAAATAGGTGGTATGAACGCTGATATATAAGTGAAAATAAGATATATTTTCAAATTTTATTCAAAAACATTCCTATAATTACCTTATTTTTAAATTCTTCCAAAATAGTTAAATGACTCGTGTTTTCTGTAAGATAGTAATGTTGAATGGATAGTTAGAAACTAAGATAAAATAAAGGGTAAATAGGAGCAAAAAAACATTGACAACAATAATTGGAAAGTCATAAAATGGAAAAGAATAAATTTAAAAGAAATGGAGGGTTATACAATGAGAAATCGAATGATTCATGACATCTATCAAAATTCATATCAAGTAACCCGTCCAATAACAGTACATAAAAAGTGATAGTTGTTATTTAATCCACTTATCTTTACACATATAGACGCAGGTTACTTGATTCAGTAACGTGCGTTTTATTTATGTCTAAATAAGGCATCGTGCGCTTACGCTCGATGCCTTTTCGCGTCTAGTGAAGCGAAAAGCTTTATCAAATGAATATTCCGAGCTAATTGCTCGTTATTATAGATAAAAATGTGAAGGGAGTTTTGATGATGCTAATAGAACAGGTGAGACGGATTGACTTAGATTGGATGAAGGGTGGCTAACTGCACCACGGTAAATTAAAAAACAATAAGGAGGTATTTTTCAATGTTTTCGATTTTTAAAAAGTTAAGCTGGTTTTTCAAAGAGAATTGGAAGAGATATACAATTGCAATTACGTTATTAATTATTGTAAGCGTATTAGATATCATTCCGCCGAAAATTATTGGTTTTGCTATAGATGATATTCAATTTGGTCAGATGACAGGGGAAAGACTAGTGCAGCTACTCCTTCTTTTTGGAGGGATTATAGTATCCAGCTATGCCATTACGTACGTATGGATGTATCAGCTTTTTGGTGGAGCGCATTTAATTGAACGAATCCTGAGATATCGATTTATGAGACATTTATTATCAATGATGCCTAGCTTTTATGAGAAAAACCGAACAGGTGACTTGATGGCGCGGGCGACGAATGATTTAAAGGCTATTTCCATGACGGCAGGTTTTGGGATTTTAACATTAATAGATTCAACAATTTTTATGATGATTATTATTCTTGTTATGAGTATAACGATCAGCTGGCAGCTTACCCTAGCTGCATTATTACCGTTGCCTATAATGGCTATTGCGATAAATTATTTCGGTAATATGATTCATAAACGGTTTATGAGGGCACAAGATGCCTTTGGTGATATAAATGATAATGTCCTTGAATCGATTGCTGGTGTTAGGGTTATCCGGGCATACGTGCAGGAGAAGGCAGATGAACAGCGATTTAATGATATGACAGAGGATGTTTATCAAAAAAATATTGAAGTAGCTAAGGTTGATGCATTATTTGAACCGACAATCAAAATATTAGTAGGGATTAGTTATGTCATTGGCCTTGGTTATGGTGCATATCTTGTTTTCCATCAAGCTATAACGTTAGGTGAATTGGTAAGCTTTAATATCTACTTAGGGATGCTAATTTGGCCTATGAATGCTGTAGGTGAGTTAATTAATATTTTACAGCGAGGAAATGCGTCATTAGATCGGGTTAATGAGGTCCTCTCGTATGAACAAGACGTTAAGGACAAAAACAATCCGGCTCATGTCGAGGTTGCTGAATCAATAGTGTTTTCAAATGTTTCATTTCGTTACCCATCTGCAACAACTGATAATTTGAAAAACATTTCACTACATGTTAATCGAGGAGAGACAATTGGTGTAGTTGGAAAAACGGGAAGTGGGAAATCTACCCTGCTTAAGCAGCTGTTACGGGAATATCCATTAGGAACTGGTGAAATCCTCATTTCTGATAAATCACTAGAATCTATTAAGATTGAGGATGTTCATTCTTGGATTGGTTACGTTCCACAGGAGCAAATCCTATTTTCCAGGTCGATACGAGAGAATTTAAAGTTCGGTAAAGAAGAAGTCAGTGAAGCGGAAATCCAGCAAGCCTTAAAGCTAGCTGCCTTTGATTTAACAGTTTTGCCTAAAGGGCTTGACACACTCGTTGGGGAGAAGGGTGTAGCTTTATC
This sequence comes from Bacillus sp. (in: firmicutes), assembly GCA_031180805.1. Classification (GTDB taxonomy): domain Bacteria; phylum Bacillota; class Bacilli; order Bacillales; family Bacillaceae; genus Metabacillus. The sequence continues at coordinate 71,684 of JAPSLL010000002.1, read as the reverse complement.
GGGTGGGCAAAAACAGCGCATATCCATTGCGAGAGCCCTTATTAAAGATCCGGAAATTTTGCTATTAGATGATGCAATGTCTGCAGTTGATGGAAAGACTGAGGCAGAAATCATAGAAAACATTCGTAAAGAAAGAGCAGGGAAAACGACATTTATTACAGCTCATCGTTTGTCGGCAATTCAACATGCTGATTGGATAATTGTTTTGGATGAAGGGCGAATCGTTGAAGAAGGGACACACGAGCAACTTCTTGAAAAGGGGAAATGGTATAAAGAGCAATTCGATCGGCAACAGGCTGAATCATATGGAGAGGTGAGCTAATTGAAACGGATATCAACAGGAAAACGATTGTTTCACTACGCGCTTCTTTATAAAAGGACGATTATCTTTGCCCTCGTCATGTTAACATTTGCTGTTGCAGCTGAATTAACAGGGCCGTTTATCGCAAAGAAAGTGATTGATGAGCATATGAGGGGCATTGAAAGTCCTTGGATTGAAGTGGAAACTAAGGATGATCAGACAGTTGAATATAATGGGCTTTTCTATAAGAGAAGTTCAAACGTGACAGAACAAGATACGGTAGGAGATGCCCAACTGCAAATCGTCCAGGTTGGGCGATCCTTCTATTCAACAAATCAACATTTAACATTTGATGGAGATAGAGAAATTAATGGGCAACAATTGACTGTTATAAAGGGAAATCAGGAGGCAACTTATCAAATTGAAAAGTTAAGCCAACAGGAAATTTTTGCTTTTTATCAGCCGGAAATTAAACCTATCATTATATTATTAAGCTTCTATGTAGGTTTATTAGTTATTGCAGGGTTTTTCCAATATGGTAAAACCTTAATGCTCCAAAAGGCAGCCAATCGAATCATTCAAAAGATGAGAAAGGATGTATTTGAGCATATTCAGCGGGTTCCTATTCAATATTTTGATAACAGACCTGCTGGAAAGATCGTTTCGCGTGTAACAAATGATACAGAAGCGATTCGGGAGCTTTATGTAAAAGTTTTAGCAACATTTTTTACAAGTGGAATTTATATGACGGGAATTTTTGTCGCATTATTTTTCCTTGATACAAGGCTTGCGTTAATTACACTTTTACTAGTACCTATTATCGTTCTATGGATTATCGTCTATCGGAAACTTGCATCAAAATATAACCACCTTATTCGCACAAGGGTAAGTGATATAAATGGAATGATTAATGAATCAATTCAAGGAATGCCAATAATTCGGGCATTTCAACGGAAGGAACAGATTACAAAAGAATTTGAAGATTTGAACTATGAGCATTTTACGTATCAAAATAAATTGCTAAGTTTAAATTCTTTAACATCTCATAATTTAGTCGGTGTTCTTCGTAATGGAACCTTTGTCGTGCTAATTTGGTACTTCGGTGGGCAATCGATGGATGCTGCTGGTATTATTTCAATTGGAATGCTCTATGCCTTTGTTGATTATTTAAATAGATTGTTCCAACCTGTTACGGATATTGTGAACCAACTTGCCCAGCTTGAGCAGGCGAGAGTTGCTTCGGAACGTGTATTTGAATTGTTAGATGAAAAGGGAGAAAATGTTGCAGAGGGTGAAATCTCTCGATATGAGGGAAATGTTCAATTTACTAATGTGACATTTTCATATGATGGAGAGCATGACGTTCTCAAAAATATAAACTTCCAAGCAAGTAAGGGTGAGACTGTCGCATTAGTCGGGCATACTGGATCGGGGAAAAGCTCGATTATTAACCTATTATTCCGTTACTATGATATTGAGAAGGGCAAAATCACGATTGATGGTATCGATGTGAGCACAGTTCCTAGACAGCATTTACGAAAGCATATGGGCATTGTGCTTCAAGATCCGTTTTTATTTACAGGGACAATTTCGTCAAATGTTAGTTTAGATAATCCAGATATTACTGAGGAGCAAATTATTAAGGCTTTAAAGGATGTAGGTGCTGACAGGTTTATTGAAAAGCTTCCTAAGCAATATGATGAACCTGTTCTCGAGAAAGGGAGTACATTGTCTGCAGGTGAGCGTCAGCTTATTTCGTTTGCCCGAGCACTTGCCTATGATCCTGCTATTCTTATTTTAGATGAAGCAACAGCGAATATTGACACTGAAACAGAAGCAATGATTCAACGAGCGTTAAATATTGTTAAGGAGGGCAGAACAACGTTCATTATTGCCCACCGCCTATCAACGATACGTAATGCTGATCAAATCCTTGTCTTAGATCAAGGAGAAATAGTTGAAAGAGGAAACCATGAAGAGCTTCTTAGACAAAAAGGAAAATACTATCAAATGCACCAGCTTCAGCTAGGAAAAGAGGTTTCAAGGGTTAGTTAGGAGGAATGGAGAGTCTTGTAAAAGATGAGACTCTCCATTTTCATTGCTTTTAGAAGATCGAAATACATATCAAATCCCCCTTCAACTGTTAAATGTATGAACGGTTGAAGGGGGATTTGAATTTCTAAGATATAAATTCACTTTACTTCTTCAATAATAAATAGACAAAGTAAGGAGCACCGATGAGTGAGACCATGATGCCGGCTGGTACGCCGCTTGGTTCAAGGAGATTGCGTCCAATCGTGTCTGCGAACAGCAATAGCCAGCCACCAAGCAGGAGCGCAACAGGGATAAATAATTGATTTCTTGGTCCAACTAAAGCCTTTGCAATATGTGGGGCCATCAGTCCGATAAAGGAAATGCCTCCTGTAACTGATACAGCAGAAGCAGCTAATGCAACAGCTGTTAGAAGTAAAATAATTCGTTCCTTTTCAATCGAAAGACCTACTCCAATGGCAACTGGCTCGCTTAAGCCTAAGAGATTTAAGCGATTAGCTTTATACAACGTAAATGGAATCAGAACTACTAACCAAGGGATAAGTGCCCAAATAAATGGCCAATCCGTACCCCAAATATTACCTGCGATCCACTTGGCAATAAAATCAACCTTTGTTCGGTCAGCGGAGGAGATTAGAACAATCATAGCTCCAGAGAGGGCTGTTGAGAACCCTACACCAATTAGAACAACTCTTACAGGCTGCAGGCCGCTATTTTTGTTGTAAGCTAACAAATAGATCAGGCAAGCTGTTACGACAGCACCTATAAAGCCGACGAGTGGTATCATATACACAAAAGAACCAGCTTCGATTGGGAAAAATAAAAAGAAAACAGCAATGGCCACACCTGCACCAGAATTGATCCCAATGATGCCGGGGTCTGCTAAATCATTCCTAGTAATTCCTTGTAAAATTGCACCAGAAACGGCTAGTGCCATCCCTGCTAACAAAGTGATCAATATTCTTGGCAATCTGATAGAAAACAAAACAAATTCCTCTTTAAAGGTACCTTGACCTAACAGAATATGGATGAGTCGATCATATGATACGCTCGCACTCCCCATTCCTAAGCCAATAACAATAGTAGCTAGAATAAGAAGTAGAGAAATAAATAATATGAGTCGTTGTTTTTTTATTAGTGCTGGATGGATCATGAGAATGCTTTTCCTCCTTTTTTGACAATGATTAGGAAGAAAGGTAATCCGAAAATAGCTACAATTGCTACTACTGGTGTTTCGTATGGCGAATTAAGAGTACGACCAAGTGTATCGGCAAATAGCATAAAAGTGGCCCCTACAATGGCTGACATCGGTAAAATATAACGGTAATCAGTTCCTACTATCACACGAACAATATGTGGGATCATAAGACCGATAAAGGCCATATTCCCAACTAGAGCAACAGATGCACCTGCAAGTATGATAATGACGATAAAAAGGAGAATTTTGATTTGTGTAATATTTTGACCTAATCCAACCGCTACTTCCTCACTTAAGCTGAGTATTGTAAGCTGCCTTGAAAGGAAAAGAGAAATAATGATCCCAACGACAATAAAAGGAACAATCACTTTGAGCTGATCCCAGGTTGTGCCGATCATTCCACCCGCTGTCCACATGGAAATATCTTTTGAAATTTTAAAATAAAGGCCAATTCCTTCAGCGAGTGCGAATAAAAAGGAGGAAATTGCTGAACCTGCTAAGACAATCCGAAGTGGAGAGAAACCTCCCCTTCTAATAGCGCTAATCCCAAATACCATTATTGCCCCTACGGCTGCTCCAATAAAACAAGCGAGCATTGTAATAAAGTAATTGGCTGACGGGATGAAGGCGATGGTAAAGGCCAAAGCTGCATAAGCACCAGCGGATAGCCCGAGTAAGCCTGGATCAGCAAGTGGATTTCTTGTCATTCCTTGCATAATTGCGCCGGAAACAGCAAGAGCAGCGCCAACAAAAACAGCCGCTATTTCACGGGGTAAACGAATTTCACGGATAATTGAAATTTTTTCTCCCGAAGCAGAAGATGTCAGAGCTAACCATACATCTTTAACCGAGACGTCTGCTGCACCAAAAACCATTGCTACGACAAACATACTGATAAATACTAGGATAGTTATAATCAGTTTGAAAATAAATGGGATTGAATTTCGAGTTTTGTTGTTTGTCATGAGTCTCTTATTTATCCTTTCTTTTGAATAGGGAAAGGGGTTGATCGAATTCTCAATCAACCCCTGTCAAATGAACCACATTATCTAGGTGTTTCATTTAACATACAAGCAGTAGAATCATAGCTTCTTAGTGTTCTATTTGCCTAGAAAAGCTTCCTTGAAAAAGGCTAGCTGCTTTTCAAGAGTAACTGGGTCAGTGAATGATGCACCTTCCCCTTGCATTTCGATGACATGGCCATTTTTAACAGCAGGAATGTTTTTATATGTTTCTGTTTCTTGGAATGCTGTATCTGCATCAGAGTACTTACTTAAAATGACATAATCACCTGCATATTCTGGAAGTACTTCAGTTGATAGTGTGTAATAACCTGCCTTTGATACGTCTGCCTTTACTTTTTCAGGCATTTTCAATTTCATTGCTTGATATAAAATTTCTGTTCCGCGTGCCCAATTGTCACCGTAAACATAAAGGTCTTTACCAAATGCTTCGATAACAGATACGGTTGAATCCTCGCCGATTTTCGCACGAATTTCGTCCCCAGCCTCTTCAGCACGTTTCTTAAAGTCATCAACCCAGGCTTGAGCCTCTTTTTCTTTATTTAATAGCTTACCAATTTCTAAGTGTTGCGTTAAATAATCTACTTTGCCCCATGTATAAGTAACTGTAGGAGCGATTTCCTTTAATTTGTCCACATTTTTAAGAGTTGATAGTCCGATGATTAAATCTGGCTCTAATTCGATAATTTTTTCTAGGTCATCCTCTGATACTTCCGCAACATCCTTTAATTCCTCTGAAAAGGTTGGATTGTTTTTAGACCAAGTATCTACACCAACAACATTGACGCCTAATTTAATGACATCTCCAGTGTAGCCTGACAGCACAACAACTCTTTGTGGACCAGATGGAACCACGACTGGACCTGTTTCAGATTCGTATGTAAAGGTTTCTGGCTCTTTTTCCTTTGATGTCGAGCCGCTTTCTTCTTTGCTGGATTCTGAGTTTCCACAAGCGCTAATAATGAGCGTTAGCATTAGCATAAACGGGACTAATAGTTTCTTCTTCATATGTCGTTTCTCCTTTTAATAAATTATAAGTAACACACATTGGTTTATTTGTTCTCGGGTCACGGCCAATCAGCGCATCAATTTGAAAAACTTCATGGAGCACTTCTTTCGTGATAATTTCTTCACAAGCGCCTGCTTTCACAATCTCACCATCTTTTAGGGCGATAATATAATCAGCGAAACGAGCGGCTTGGTTCAAATCATGAAGAACCATAATAATAGTTCGATTTTGTTCATGATTTAATTTCTGTAACAATTCTAAAATCTCTAATTGGTGAGCCATATCTAAATATGTCGTAGGTTCATCAAGAAAAATAATTTCTGTTTCCTGCGCGAGCGCCATTGCGATCCAGACGCGCTGACGTTGACCTCCAGATAGGGCGTCGACAGGCCGAAATTTATAGCTAGTGGTACCTGTAACCTCTAATGCCCAATCGATGACTTCATAATCCCTTTTCGTCAATCTGCCTAAGCCGGATTGGTAGGGAAACCTTCCATAGGAGACTAATTCACCAACGGTCAATCCAGCTGCACCTTCAGGGGTTTGAGGAAGGATAGCCATTTTTTGAGCAAGAACCTTTGTATTTTCTTTTGAAATATCTTTGCCATCTAATAGGACTGATCCTGATTGATGAGCAATAATGCGAGTAATTGCCTTCAGCAATGTTGATTTTCCACAACCATTGGATCCGATAATGGTTGTTATTTTTTTATCTGGAATCGTTACACTGAGATTCTTGACAATTAATCGTTCACCATAGCCAATGTTTAATGCATCAGTAAGTAGGCGAACCATCTTTATGACCTCCATTGTAATATAATAAATGAAAATGATTATCAATATTGATTACGATATTAATATAAATTTTTCTTTATTAAATGTCAATATAAATAAAGTTTGATATTAGTATCTTTTATGAAATGTTCTGAATACTTAGGAGATTAGAAGCTGATGACAAGCTAAAAAACTGGAAATGTAAAAAATGATACAGTTTGAATGGAAATTAGTATAGTACATGTTCGGAAAAGGATTGTATGAAATGTTTTTATGAGTTAAGTGTAATTAAATGTAGAGGCGGTTATTGAAGGGGGAAACTAGTGTAATTACATAAACCGCTTTTAAAAACAGAAGAGGATATTCATATAATGAATTCCTCTCCGGGATTACAAGCTATAACTGTTAAATGGAAATAGAATTAGACGCATTCTTATTGCTTGTTTTTGGTTCTGGAACACGTATTAAAATAATAAGACCAATGATAAATAGTAGAACTAGGCTCAATACGCCGGCATTTGAACTTCCTGTCAGCTGGGAAGTGACACCAACGAGAAGCGGACCCATGATGGAAGCGAATTTGCCAAATATATTATAAAAGCCGAAAAACTCATTTGCCTTTTCTTTAGGTACAAGCTTAGCGAAATAGGATCTGCTTAGAGCTTGAATCCCTCCTTGTGAGGTTGCGACAAGCATTGCTAATATCCAGAAATCTAATGTAGTCTTTATAAAGTAAGCGTAAATACAGACAATCATATAGACAATGATGCCGACATATAGCATCTTTTTTTCGGTAAATCTTTCTGATAAACGTCCATAAAGTATTGCAAAAGGTGCTGCAACAACCTGTGTGATAAACAAAATAATTAATAAGCTTGTCGAGCCAATTCCTAGGTCTGTTCCATATGCAGTGGACATTGAAATAATTGTCCCAACACCATCAATATAAAAGAAATAGGCGAGTAAAAATAAAAACAAAGCTCTATATTTTTGAATTTCCTTTAGTGTCGTTCCTAAACGTCTAAAACTATTAATGACAGGGTTCGGTTCACGTTTAATGTAATATCTTTGTTTTACGTTTTTAAGCAGTGGAATTGTAAATATTGCCCACCAAACAGCTGTAATCAAGAAGGCGATTTTACTGGCAATCGTTGTTGAAATAGGGATGATGCCATTTTGAGAAAGGATGATAACAGCAATACTAATAATAAAGGGTATCGTACTGCCGATATAGCCAAAGCTAAAGCCGCGCGCAGAGATATCATTCATTTTTTCCTCTGGTGTTACATCAACTAAAAATGCATCATAGAATACATTTGCACCAGTCGATCCGACAGCTGCGAACGTGTAACATATTAATAAGAGCAACCATTGATCACTTGGTATAAACGCTAAAAAAGCGGTAGATAGCACACCTAACGAAAAAAAGAACATAAAAAAACGTTTTTTAATTCCTTCATAATCGGCAATTGTACCAAGAATTGGACCTAGCATAGCAAGGATAAAGGTTGCGATCGCAACTGTGTAACCTAAATAGGCTGTCGAGTCTGCTGCGCTAACCCCGGCATTTGTTGCTGCAGCTTTATAAAAAATAGGGAATACTGCTGTCGTAATAATGATGGAATAGGCAGAGCTTGCCCAATCATATAAAATCCAACTATTTTCCTCTTTCGTGAGACGCCTCATATATTTGCCCTCCCTAGTAACATTTAATTCCATTGTACAAGAAAATAAGGAAATAAAATGAAAAACTAGTAAATTTTACGGATAATTTACAAACCGATAAGTCATTCAAATGTATATGAATACGATCATGATTGTTACTAGAAAGGGTAACTTATCAATTTAAAATCATTTCCATTACAGTAGAAACATCATGAAATCCTAGCTTTTTATAGAGGATTTTTGCTGGATTACCAGTATAGACATTAAGATGGACCTTTCGATAGTTTTGTTGCTGCAATTCCTTTAGCGCTCGCATCATCAGCTGTTTACCGACACCTTCATTCCGATAATCAGGGAACACGTATATGGAAAGGATACTCCCTGTTTTCTCTGTGTGAATTGGATTGAAATCAGGCCCGATTAATACCCACCCAATAATCCAATGATTTTTTACAGCGATAAGATAATAAGCACCGTTATTTAGTAAAGGGGAAAAAACGTTATAGCCTATATTTATATCTGATTGCACATATCCCATCGAACTTTCGCCCATCACATATGAAGTCAATTGAAGTAACTCTTTAGTTTCAGCAATATTTGCTTTTCTTATTTTCATCTGTATGTCACCTCGTCAAAGTTTTCATTTACCCAGTATATGGGTTCACCATCGAAATGGTTAAATGGCAACATAAGTTAATCGATAAACTAATGATAAACCGAATAAGATTATAGTCTTATATCCTGAAAATGCGAATCCATTAAATAAAATTTAAGGAAATAGGATAAATTTTTGATAAATCGAGATTAATAACAAATATTAAGTAATCGTTTAATTTAATGCAGTTTAAAATATTCAAATATTTTAGAGAAATTACTTTAATTTAATAAGTTAAGGAAGTATAATAGTGTCGGAAAGATAACGCTTTCAAAAAAGGGGGGTGCAATTTACTAGGTTAACAGGAATCTAGTTTCTTTTAGTATTTTGTCAATTGTAGCGGTCATGCAAATTATATTTTAGTAAGGGGAGGATATTTTGAAGAAGGGGAAACAGTACTTATCTATTATATTAACGGTTGCTTTAATTTTTTCAGTTCTACCAACAGCATTTGCTGCAACGGAAACGAAATCAAATGCGATCAATCTTGTAGATTCTAATGCTTCAAGCTATACGAAACAATTGTTTACATATTTACAAAACATAAGTGGTAACCAAGTGTTGTTTGGACATCAGCATGCGACAGATGAAGGATTGACGATAACAGGTTCAGGAACTCGTGTGGGTTCAACTCAATCTGAGGTGTTAAATTCAGTTGGTGATTATCCAGCAATATTTGGATGGGATACATTAAGCCTTGATGGGGATGAAAAACCAGGTTCACCTGATAATACTGATGAACAAAACCGACAAAATCTAATTACATCAATGAAGGTAGCACATGATTTAGGTGGAATTGTTGCACTTAGTATGCATCCTCCTAACTTCGCGACAGGCGGACGTTACAATGATACAAGTAGTAAAAGTGCAGTGGCAGATATTCTTCCGGGTGGTCCTGCTAATGACGAATTTAATGCATGGTTAGATAACCTTGCAGCATTTGCCAATAATTTAAAGGACGATAATGGAGAATTAATCCCAGTCATATTCCGCCCTTTCCATGAACAAAATGGAGGCTGGTTCTGGTGGGGAGCTCAGACAACTACAACAAGCGAATACAAGGAGTTATATCGTTATTTAGTTGAGTACTTACGCGATAAAAAGGGGGTTAGCAATTTTTTATATGCATTCTCACCGAACGGACCTTTTGATGGAAATAGAGAAGAATATTTAAAAACATATCCGGGGGATGATTATGTTGATATTATTGGACTAGACCAATATGATAATCAAGATAATCCTGGTTCAGATCCATTTATTAGTAAGCTAGTAAATGATTTAGCGATGATATCACAAATTGCTCAAGAAAAGGGAAAAGTCTCCGCGTTTTCTGAATACGGCTATAGTCCTCAAGGGATGAAAACAACAGGTAACGGAGATTTGAAGTGGTTTACAAAAATTTTAAATGCAATAAAGACTAACCCTGATGCTAAAAGGGTTTCATATATGCAAACATGGGCTAACTTTGCTTTAGGTGGAAACTTATTTGTCCCATATAAAGGCTATAAAAATGCTCCAGAGGGTGGAGAGGACCATGAATTATTACCAGATTTCACCGACTTCTATAACGACTCTTATTCTGCGTTTTTAAAGGAAGTTGGTACTGTGTACACAGGTGAACAAATATCAACTGCAGAGGAATCACCATTTATGCATGTTGTCTCACCGACAGAAAATGCTGAAATTAAAGCAAATACAACAACGATACGTGCAAGAGTATTGAATGATCATCCGGCAAAGGTAGTCTACACTGTAGAGGGCTCAGATGAAGAGTTCCCGATGACACTTGATAAAGACGGATTCTATTATACAGCTGACTGGTCACCTTCTGCAGCAGTTAACGGAAGAACAGCAAAAATTACTGTCAAAGCTTATGATAATGCAAACAATGTATTGCATGAACAGGCGGTTACAGTAATTGTTAAGGTTTCTGAAATTGCGATAAAGAGTTTTACGTTTGATGAGGGGATCGAAGGGATTCAAAGCAATGGTGCGTATCCTGATACGATTATAACGTCTATTGAGCATGCAATGTTAAATGATAATGGAATGTTAAAAATTAATGCGACGAACTTGGAACAAAATCAAACATGGCAAGAGTTAAAGCTAGAATTGAACGATTTATCTAACGTAAACCTAGCTGCTGTTAAACGAGTGACATTTGATGCGTTAATTCCTGTTAAAGCTAAAACGGCAAATGCAAGTGTTTTAGGGATAGCTATGCTTCCTCAAGATTGGAATACAAAGTATGGTGAATCTACAACAGGAAAGCAATTGGCTGAACTTGAAACAACGACAATTGAAGGAGTTGAATATGCAAAATATACAGCATCAATTGATTTAAATGATCCTGCTAAGTCAGAGGCTGCTACAGGTCTCGCTCTTTCATTAATTGGAAAAGAGCTGAAACTAGAGAATGGTGCTTTCTATATTGATAATATTAGACTTCTTAGTGTTTTTGCTGAGGCTCCAAATGATCCATCTTTAGTTGATGATTTTGAATCATATCTTGGAAGTGATGCTGCATTAAGTAAGGCGTTTGTTCCTGCAAATGGAAGTGTTTCAACCTCTTTAAGTGGTACGAATAAGCAATCTGGTACGTACGGATTAAAGTATGACTACTCACTTAGTGGTCCAGGGGACTATACAGGTGTTACAAAAACATTAAATAATGTAAATTGGTCAGAGTTCAACAAGCTTCAATTTTGGTTAGATTCTGATGGAAAAGCGCAAAAGCTAGTTATCCAAATTAATATTGGCGGAATTTCATTCGAAGCCTATCCATCTTTAGCTGCCGATGGTTCAGGATTAGTTGAGGTTCCTTTTAGTGAGTTTACTCCTGCACCTTGGGATGTTGGTAATGCAGGTAAGGTCATTACAAAAGAGAACCTAAAAAATGTTACGAAATTCTCAATTTATATTAATGCGCAAGATGACTTAGCAGAGCCAATTAACAGTACACTCTATTTTGATGATATCAAAGTTGTTAACGATGGTACCGGTGGCGTGCCAAACGGTGGAGATGGTCCAGGAAGTATGCCGGAGCAACCGGGTTTATTATACGACTTTGAAGAGGGAACTGATGGTTGGGTCATTGAATCGAATGAAGCAAATGCAACAAATGCGGCAGTGACTGATGAAGCTGCTTCACATGGTACAAAGTCATTAACGTCAACATTTGATTTAACAAAAGCTCCAGGCTTTGAATTTGCAAAGGTACAAGCTATCGATTTATCTGCAGTCAAAGCGATAAGTACGAAGGTTAAATTATCAACTGGTACAGCGAATGCACGCCTATATATTAAAACAGGCTCTGATTGGGCGTGGGTAGATAGTGGTGTCGTTGTTGTAGATGATAGTGAATTCAAAACATTAATGATACCGTTGGAGGATATTGCAAATCTTAATAGTATTAATGCAATTGGCGTGAAAATTGAACCACTAAGTGGGGAAGGTACAGCAAAAGCTTACGTTGATGAGGTTGTGTTACTTGGTGAAGGTGAAGACCCAGGAACAGATCCAGGAACAGATCCAGGAACAGATCCAGGAACAGATCCAGGAACAGATCCAGGAACAGATCCAGGAACAGATCCAGGAACAGATCCAGGAACAGATCCAGGAACAGATCCAGGAA
>JAPSLL010000002.1:57680-59274 GCA_031180805.1 Bacillus sp. (in: firmicutes) | reverse complement strand
CCAGGAACAGACCCAGGAACAGACCCAGGAACAGACTCGGGAACAGATCCAGGAACAGATCCAGTAACTGATCCCGGAAAAGAAATTCCAGAAGACCCTAAAACAGAGGTCCCAGCTACGGAACCTCCAGATAAAGAGGAGCCGGTAACAAACAAACCAGAAAAAGAAGAACCAAGTAAAGAATCGCTAAAAACGGAAAACCTAGAAACAGCCACATCTGTACAAATAAATCAAACTGATAGGAATCAGGAAGAGGGCGGGAATGAATTACCAAGTACAGCAACTAGTCAATATAATTGGTTATTACTAGGTTTGGTGGTTCTTGCTGTGGGTATAACTAACTTTGTTATTCGTAAATTGAAGGTAACAAAAGAATAGAAAGGTTGAAACAATAGGGCTGACAATACAATCAATGTCAGTCCTTTTTTGAAGGGTTAAAATCCAAAGAGGGCATATGAAAAAAATAAATATCTATTTTCCAGTGCTATGTCAGCAGTGAAAGAAGTTTTTGAAAATTGGTAATGTATCATTAGTAATAAATGATATTGAAAAATATATTAAAAAGTAATAGATGGGTAAATTTTATATGTGGAACGGACAGAAGATATTATAGAAAAAGCTTTTGTCTTATCAAAGGAAAGGTAAAAGGTATGATAAACCTGCAACTGCGCAATATGAAAATGGTATAAATGGAGTGGGTTCTAGGAATCAAATTGATCTTTTAGTCTATTTTTCTTTTGAAAATCTAGTTTATGACTGTTAATATGTAAAATGTTATAAAAAATGTAAAAGGATGGTATGTAATGACTAAAAGTAGTTTTGATTACAAAATAAAATTAAATCAAAGCAGAAAACTATTTGTCAAACGAATCGCTACATTAACGGTTGCTTCGACATTAGTTTTGACTGTTACCCCAACTCTCTATAATAATCCCTTGAATAATTCTATTTTTAGTTCGTCTGTAGCGTACGCTCAATCAAGCAACCTTATGGATTCATCTGAAATAACAAGTAAATTTCATATAAATCATGGATATGATAATGAATATACTTCTCACACTTTGGTAAATGACGGGCGTACTTATTTAACGGCTGAGCAAAATAATCTTGTTTATACAATTAAATTTCCTGATGAACTTGCTTATTTACTTGATGACGACCAAATTGTAAATAGGTTAGTAGATGAGTTTGTAGTTACAGGTTTTGTATTGGACAGTAATAATGAGCAGATTACATTGAGTTCTTATTACCATCCACCTGAAAATTATGTACAAATTAATAAAGAAACAAACAGTGTGGTTTTTAACTTTTCTGACTACTTAAAGGCTTATGGGCTAAAAACCGTTGAAGACACTAGTTACGGATTTTGGGTCGAAATAGAAACAAGTTATAAGGGAATTGATAATGGTGATTATGCTTTTAAGACAGCACTAACTGAAGGACCTGTTAATTTAGATACATTAGAAAGTGCGCATTTAATTATAATGTCTATCACTTATAATGATGATTCAGTAGTTCCAGAACCAGAGCCGACACCAGAACCAGAGCCGACACCAGAACCAGAGCCGACACCAGAACCAGAGCCGACACCAGA
>JAPSLL010000002.1:43332-57580 GCA_031180805.1 Bacillus sp. (in: firmicutes) | reverse complement strand
CCAGAACCAGAGCCGACACCAGAACCAGAGCCGACACCAGAACCAGAGCCGACACCAGAACCAGAGCCGACACCAGAACCAGAGCCGACACCAGAACCAGAGCCGACACCAGAACCAGAGCCGACACCAGAACCAGAACCGACACCAGAACCAGAGCCGACACCAGAACCAGAGCCGACACCAGAACCAGAGCCGACACCAGAACCAGAGCCGACACCAGAACCAGAGCCGACACCAGAACCAGAGCCGACACCAGAACCAGAGCCGACACCAGATCCAGAACCGACACCAGATCCGGAGCCGACACCAGATCCGGAGCCGACACCAGAACCAGAGCCAACACCGGATCCAGCACCAACGCCAGACCCAGCACCAACATCTGAACAAGACAATGGTGACTCAAAGAACACTGAAAAAGATGAAACATCTAAAGAAACTCCTGTCACAAAGCAAGTTAATACAAATAATAATAAATCTCAAATAAAGGTTACGACAACTGAAGAAGGTGGAGAGCTGCCTAAAACAGCTACTAGTAATCTTGCAAATAGTCTAGCGGGAGCTGCTGCTGCACTTCTAGGGGTTGGACTTTTCATAATAAGAAGATTTAAACGTACTGTTTAAAGATAGAGAGACTGTCTGTTAGGTAATATTTAACAAGACAGTCTCTTTTAAAATATGACAAATGTCTCTCCCGCAAATCTATCTAGGCAACTCATTTGCGTATTGCTTTCTTAAATGACTTAGTTCCTCAAGCTTTTTTAAACTTCTTTCTTTATTTCCCATTCCAGTCGCGATAATTAAATTCTCAACCATATATGTTGGTGCAACCATTGAGTGAAATTCTTGTAATTCCCCTCTACTAGCAAAGAGGACGCAATCCGCTAAGTCTGTAAAATCGGAAATTAGCTGATCAGTTAATAAAATCGTTTTATATCCAACAGTTTTAGAGTGCTGTAAAAGAACCTTCGCCTCTGGTAGTAAGCGAATAAATCCAAAAATGACAATAACGTCATCCTTACTAATGTGGAGTAAATCTTCAAAAATCTCACTTCCGTTGTTTTCAATTATTTTAATCGATAGTCCATACCTTGCCATTCGATAGCACATTAGCTCGCCAAGGCCCTTTGAGGGACCTGGGCAATAGAGGAAGATTTGCTGTGATGTTAATAACGTTTGTATGGCTTCGTCAAAATTTTTAGCTGAGAAATGTTGAAGAGTTTTTTCAAGGTGGCTCACACTAATTGATAACGTATGATGCTGTAATTCCCCGCCTTCTACTTGCTTCATAATATTTTGCATTTTACCCGCTGGAGAAGATTCTAGTTGCTCCTTTACCTTTAATTTAAACTCTTTAAAGTTTTTATAGCCAACAGAACGCCAAAATCGTGATACAGAAGCAATGCTCATACCAAGCTTATTTGAAATCTCCTGTTCTGTAGAGAGTAAGATAAATTCAATATTCTTTTGAATGTAATCTGCTATTTTTATTTGATTAGGAGATAGTGCTTCCTTATTCCAGTTTAAATCAATCATATCATGACTCCTCGATATCTATTTTTCTACTATTTAGACTATCATATTTTTATCTATTGTATGTAATTTTTTTTACACCTTAACATTAATTGATAATTTTTTTACATTCAATTTACATGTTCATTATAGTTTGTTAATAAAACGTCTATACACTGTAAGTAATTCAAATTAAGGAGGTTTTTCCTATGGCGCATATCAATCAAAGGTATGTATTAACACAGTCACAAAAAATGATGGTATTTATTTTGTCGATGTCGCTGTACGGTTTATCGAACATGATAACCGAGCTAATTCCAGAGATTAGGGTTGGTCCGATTGAGTTCTCGGTCGAGTATTTTGCGTTTATTCCATTGACTCTATGTATTCTTTTCCATCCTTTATATGCTGCAATTGGGGCGTCTCTTGGTGAGGTTATTTTTGGAGAAATTATGCTAGGGCAGTTTGGTGGGCTTGGTGAATTAGAGAAGTTTATTGCCTTTTCATTAGCGATGTTTATTGCTGGCTCTTTAGTAAGTGATCCAAAAAACAAACGCCAGGTTGGGATAGCTGCGATGACAGGTGTTATTATTCATCAATTAATTAGCTGTCTTGTTGATATAACGAAAGTATGGATAGGCCTTGAGGAGTTAGAGGCGGTGCCAGGGTTAGCTGAGAGTGTGTTAGTCATTGAAGGTGCTTCATTTTTAAATGATGTATTATTCTCAGGGATATTATTTGCCTTGCTTCCAACATTATATTTAGTACCTAGATTATATGGAAAAATTGAACCTTTGCTTGGTATGAAGCCAAGAGACCGTTCTGTACATTACTCTATTGGCGATATTCTTGCACCGAGATTAGTGGTTAGTGCAATACTGATAGCTGCCTTTGCATTTGTAGCTGAATTTATGGCAGAAGCTGATATGAATATTATTGAATGGGAAGCAGAGCTTGGGGACTATTTTATTTGGATTAGTATGGGAGTTGCGGCAATTGTTGCATTGTTAACGATTTTGTACATGGTAATGAATAAAAACAAACGTATTAGTAAGGAAGGATAATGATGTCAATCCAAATTAAAAATGTCACCTTTACTTACCCAGGAGCAGAAAAAGCAATATTAAAAGATGTATCATTGGAAATTGGAAAAGGCGAATTCGTCGCTATCGTTGGCGGGAATGGGAGTGGAAAATCAACCTTGTGTAAGCTGATGAATGGATTGATTCCACACTATTATGTTGGTGATTTTTCAGGAGATGTTCTCATTAATGGACATTCTACATTAAAAGGGAAGGTTGCTGATTTTTCACAGCAGGTTGGCTATGTCTATCAAGACTTTGAAAACCAGCTTGTCCGCCCAACTGTTCTTGATGATGCATGCTTTGCACCTTTGAACTTTGGGTATGCGGATTATCGTGAAAGAGGGAAGCAAGCATTAAAGATTGCAGGGCTTGTTGGGTATGACCATGAATTTATTTGGCAATTAAGCGGTGGGCAGAAGCATTTATTGGCATTAGCTGGCGCCCTTTCCTTAAATCCAGATACTCTTATTATTGATGAGCCTGTTGCCCAGCTTGATCCATATCATGCAAAGGAAATCTATGAGGTATTAAAAAAACTACATGAAACATATGGAAAAACAATTATCGTCATTGAACATCATACAGAATTTATTGCTGAATATTGTGAGCAGGTTGTTTTAATGGATAATGGCCAAGTTGTATGGAAAAAGCCAACGAACGAAGCGCTTTTAGAGGTGGAACAACTAATGGAAAAGCAAATCTATCCTCCTCAAGTTACACAAGTAGCCTATCGTTTGAATTTACAAAAGCCATATCCCCTTACGTTACAGGAAGCAGACCGATATTTTAAGGGCGTTAGGATTAATTTAAATTCGGTGAACTTGAGAGATGAAGTTAACAATGAGGGGACTGAACCGTTTATAACGATATCAAATCTCGATTATGGTTATAAGACCGTTAATCGTGATAAAAAAACGGTGTTAAAAAATCTTAATTTAACAATTAATCGTGGAGATTTAGTTGCGCTTATAGGAAATAACGGAGCTGGGAAATCGTCCCTTATGAAATTGCTCACTGGGCTTGTAAAACCTAACAATGGTGAGGTTGTCATAAACGGTTTTAATACGAGGAAATACAAGCCTGAGACTTTAGCGAATTTTATTACATACATTTATCAAAATCCTGAAGAGATGTTTATTGAAGATAGCATTAGAAAGGATGTTGAATTCTTTTTAAAGGCTAGAAAGGTGAAGGATTATGAAGAGACTGTTGATAGACTTTTAGAGGAATTTGACCTTACAGAAATACAGGAATGTGATGGTCGTTTATTAAGTGGTGGACAGCAAAGAAGAGCATCACTTGCAATCGGAATCGCGATGAAGCCCTCGGTGATTTTATTAGATGAGCCAACAGCTAACTTAGATATTGCAACTAGAAAGCATATTACGAGCTTAATTGGTGGATTACAGAGTACTGCCCAGACCGTTATTATTGCAACACATGATATGCAGTTAGTTGCTGAGTGGGCGAATCGTATCATTGTCCTTAGCGAGGGGAAAGTCATTCATGATGGTACAAAGGAAACGGTATTTTCTAAACCTGAATTACTTAAAAGCGCAGGGCTTGAACCGCCACAAATTTTAGAAATAAGTAGAAGGTTAGGGTTAAAACCACTTTCGTATACTGTTGCCGACTTTGTTGAGAGAGTAGAGGGGAGGAGAGCGGAAATTGGATTATACTCGCAAACTATTTGATAAATTATCTGTTGAGCAGGTGAAAATTGAGCTTTTAAATACTGCATATGGGAATGGAAATACATTTTTGGCGAAGCTAGACCCTCGTACATTGTTTATCTGGTATATATTCTTCGGAATAGCTCCTTGGTTTATTCATAATCAAGCGATTCTCTTTAGTATGTTTATTTTTATGATATTTACGACGTTCCTTGCTAGAGTAAGTCCTCTCATTCTCTTTATCTTAACGTTAGGCTTAATTAGTCAAGCGGGTTACATGGTCGTTGTATCGTGGTTTTTTGGAGGGAATCTCGAGGTGCTGCTTCCGTTAATGAAGCTTACGTTAAAGCTTTCTGTCATTTCATTGGCGAGTATAACTGTCTTTTGCTCAATGGATCCTGAGAAGCTTAGTGACGGCCTTTTAAGTATTGGTGTACCAGGTCAGGTTTCCTTTAGTATTGCCTATGGATACCGAATGCTGCCTAGTTTACTAGAGGAGTACCATCATGTGTTTCTCTCTTTTCGTTTAAGGGGGAAAGCACCTGACAAAAATGGATTCCTTTTTTGGCGGTTGATTGCTTACTTTTGTAAACTAGCAGTTTTATCTTTTTATCCATTAATCTTAAGTACTTCAAAACGTGCAAGAACGACTGTAGAGGCATTGGAAACAAAAGGCTTTTCATTTGCGTTTCAAAATTCAAGTGTAAAAAAGCTAAAGCTAGCACATCTCAAATTTACATCTCGAGATTATGCGTTTATTGGCCTATCAACAATTTATATCGTCTTAATATTTATGCTCTTCTAAAAATTGCAAAGGAGGTTCATGATGTATATTGATTTCCATACACATGTAAAACTATCAAAAAAGACAAAATTTATGCCGGATTATTTTGCCGAAATGATGAGGGAGGCAAAGGAAAGTGGATTAACGGCAATTGCGATGACTGAACACTTTAATACGTTAAGGTATACAGAAATCTATGATTATCTTGATGCGCATTATTCTTATGAGGAAGATTACTATAATATAGATGGCTTAAAGCTCTTCCCTGGTCTAGAAGTAGATGTGAAAGAGATAGGACATATTCTTATAATAGGAAAAAGAGATGATATTCTAGCAATTCATTCTGCGCTAGAAAACCATATGGAAGATGGAAGTTTTATTGCTATTAATGAATTACTTAATCTTGCTGAAGGATATGATGTGATTAAAATCGGGGCACATCCATTTAGAAAAAGCACACCGTTGTATCAGCATGACCCTGAACAGCTAAAAAGATTGGATGCGTTTGACTTAAATGGAAAGGACCTTTATTCACAAGGTGAAGAACAATATATTGAAAAAATAAAACCATTTGCTGAAAACTTAAGAGTACCAATTGTTGGAGGTAGCGATACACACCAATTTCTTCAATATGGTTGTATTATGAATAAGCTTAAACTTGAATGCCATACGATTCGTGATTTAAGGAGTTGTATCATTCAAGGCAAATATTCCGTTGAAATTTCTCCTTCTCTTCCTATTAAGGTGAAATCGGCAAAGCTAGCTAAGAAGCTAATGAAACAAATGATTGAAATAAAGGCTAATGTTTTTTCATAAACATTGGGTAAAAGAAACTGGTTTCTTTTGAAGCTGGTTTTTTATTTTGCTTATTTTTTTGATGGTAGTATTGAGCGGAGTCGAAAAATAGCACACCTTTAACGACGCTTGTCAGAGGCATCTACTTAAGATGTGAGGGCGCACAATTCCGCCTAGCAACGAGCATTTGAAGTGAAAGTGGGGAGGCGGGTTTTGTGGAATCTTTATTTTTAGAGTACCATTGAGCTAAAATACCTAAATGTCGCTTTTGCATATCGGTCCTTTGGAGGAGATGGAACAACGAAGAATATTGCTAGAAATAGGCTTAACTTCCTGTGGAAATTTACAAGAAGGAGGAGGATAGTTCCGTTTTTCTTTACATTTCTGTTTTCATCTGTTCTTATCGGATGATATGTGATATTGGTATATTATAGGAAATTTTTATATAGGGGCGACAATATGTTCCTTTTTTGAAATTGTCCATTCGCATTTTGGGTACTCACAATTTATATAGATGAATACCAAAAAATAAAAACAATAGGGAGATGAATAGAATGTCAGGTTTAATTCAGGTTACTCCAGCTGAGCTACATGGAATGTCACAAAAATATGCAGAAGAAAGTCAACAAGTTAATGATCAAATTGGCCGTTTAAATGTTATGATTCAAAACTTAACAGAAATTTGGAAAGGTCAATCAAGTGAAGCATTTGCTGAACAATATGAAAGTTTAAGACCATCTTTCGAAGCAATGGAAAGATTACTTCAAGATATTTCTACTCAATTAGCTAACACTGCTGATGCTCTTGAAGATGCAGATAAACAAATCGCAAATCAAATCAGAGGATAATCTCGTTACAACTGATAAGAAAAGAAGAGACTGTCTCGAAATCCTAGGGTCAGACCCATTTGGGGACAGTCTCTTCCTTATGGGGTGAACAATAATGTATATCGAAATTACCGTCGATTTAAAGAATTATCAGGAGGAGATTTTTGATTTAAGACTATCAAACTATCACTCTGTAAAAAAGCTGCTTGATATAGTCTGGCAGACGAAGCAATTAACTGGACAACCAAAGGAAGGGTACTGGATTAGAGTGGTGAACAAAAATAAAGTTGCCGATGGTACAAAAAGATTAATAGATGTTGGCATTACAACTGGAGATAGAATTGAAATTTTATGAAGGAGATATAAGGAATGTCATCACAAAAAGAAATGTCATACATAGAAGAAAAGCTAGAGGCAATTAGTAAATTTGAAAAAGGTGTTATTACATTTACTTTTCAAAAGGAAAAAATTAAATTAGATGATCCAAGCGAAATTTCTTTTCTGAAAGAGATAAATCCTACAATAGAAAAACAAATTCAAATGATGGATGATGAGTTATCCATTCTTCATACAATTCCTAACACGTTTACCTACCTTCCTCATATGGGGCAAATAGATGAAAGAGATAGTTTGCTTATTGCCTACCGTATTGCACAAAAGGTTAATAGCCATAACTTAACTAGAATTCATCTGTTTGTATGTCCAGAAAACATTGTCTTAGACAAAGGACTTAATCCATATATTCTTCATTTTGGGGTTAAAGAAAGTCTTCCACCATATGAAAAAAACTCTGATCAATTATTGAAAGAAGTAAAGGCGACAATTGCTTCGATTATTGATAAACAATATACCTTCACACAATACATACATCACTTTGAAACATTAAAGCTTTCTAGCTTTACCGAGAAGGTTTGTAAGGCGGAGTCTATTTCTAATCTTATTGAATTACTCGAAATGAGAATTCAAGAGGTTAATAAGGAAAAGACTCAGTTAATGACAGTAAACAAAAAAACATGGAAGCTAAATCGTTATATTTTAATAGGTGTAACGATTTGTTTAATTCCGACATTAGTGTACTCGTTGTATTCGTTGTTTTTTATTCAGCCAAAACAGGCAAGCTTTATCGAGGCACAGGAGAAGTTCCTTAATAACGAATATAGTGAGGTTGTAACGATCCTTCAGCCTTATGATTTCGATGAAATGCCAAAGGTGACACAATATGAATTATCAACGGCCTATTTAATTAATGAATCTCTCACAGAAGTTCAAAAAGAGAGCATTCAAAATAACGTGACATTACAATCAGATCCTCGCTACTACGAATATTGGATTCACATTGGAAGAGGTAATGCAGAGGAAGCTTTAGATATTGCTAGAGTCTTTGAAGATACAGATTTAATTTTATATGCTCTATACAATTACCAAGAGCAAGTAAAATCAAATGATAATTTAGATCGTGAAGAGCGAAATCAGTTATTAGCTGAAATTGAATCTGAGATTGAGCAATACGAAGAGGAAATAGATCAGGAGAAGGCTAAAGCCGAGGAACAAGCTGAGGAACAAGTTGTAGAGGATGTTGGCACAGTTCCAGCGTCAAACGAACAGGCTAAGCAACAAGAACAGGAAGCAGCACAAGAACAAACTACTACGAATCAGGAAGTAAAAGAGGAAGCCAAAACTGAGGGAGAAAAGTCACCTCAATAATCGTGAACAAAAACAGGTGGTGAAAAAATGCATTTATTATGGGTGTTTTACAATGATTTCTACCAACAGCTGTCATTGAAGTCCAAGCAAAATTATGAAGTCACAATAGGCACAGAGTTGCAGCATACAATCACCGTGCAAGGAGTAGCCAATCTCCATGAGCCACTGAGGGTGACTTTTCATGATAACTCATTTTATCTAAAGCATAATAGTGATCCACAGCTGATAGAGTTAAATAAACGCTACAAGGTTAAAGCTGGCGAAGTAGATCTATCAATCGTGATTACGGACAAACTAAGTCCTAGTAAAACTTATTATATCGGCAATAATTCTGAGGTTATTTTCTCAACAAAGGATGAAGCAGCCACCATTGTTAAGGAAAAGAATGAGTTTTTTCAAGAGAATTCTTTTACCCTTTATAAAGTAAATGATAGCTGGACAGTTAAAATGAGTATCGATGAGCATCTTTATAAAAATGGATCACGGTTAAATGGAGAAACTATCCTAGAAATTGGGGACCAGCTGTTTTGGCCATTTATGACGGTTACGTTAATTGAAGAGGATCTCATACGGATTGAGAGTTTACGAGAATTCACAGCAAATATCTCAGAAACGATAAAACCACAATCTGAAATGCAAAAGAAATATCCAATTTATCGGAGAACACCGAGGATGGTTTATGATTTACCAGATGAGAAAATCCAACTTTCTCTTCCATCACAAGAAACAGAACCATCTAATCGTAGCCTATGGCTCATCATTCTTCCCCCGCTTATCATGCTAATTGCAATGGGGCTAGTGGCTTTATTTATGCCAAGAGGAATCTTTATCGTCATAACCTTAGTCATGTTTATGACTACAATTTTCACCTCTACGGTTCAATATTTTAAAGATAGAGGTAATCAAAAGCGGCAGAAGGAAAGAAGACAACGGATTTATACGAACTATCTAGAGGCGAAGAGACAAGAGCTACAAACTGTTGCTGAAAAACAGAAGGAAGTTTTAACATTTCATTTTCCATCCTTTGAGAGAATGAAATATTTAACGGATCAGCTATCAGATAGACTATGGGAAAGAACTTTAGAAAGTCCTGATGTGCTTCAATTCCGTTTAGGTCTTGGAACAGTAGATGCAAGCTATACGATATCATCTAGTTCAAATGATATGGCGAATAGAGAGACAGATGATTTACTAGAGGAATCACAAAAATTAGAGCGATTCTATAAACGGCTATCTAATTTACCTATAACAGCCAATCTGTCAGAAGGTGCGGTAGGATTAATCGGAAAAGATGCTGTGTTAAAAAATGAATTACATCAAATTATCGGGCAGCTTGCATTCTTTCATAGCTATCATGATTTACGATTTGTTTTTATTTTTAATGAGGAAGAGTATAAGCAATGGGAGTGGATGAAGTGGCTCCCACACTTTCAACTTCCAAATTCATATGCTAAAGGTTTTATCTACAACGATAAAACACGTGATCAATTGCTATACTCATTATATGAAATGATTAGAGAACGCGATTTGGAAGAAGATAAAGAAAAGATTCGCTTTACACCACATTTTGTTTTTGTTATCACGAATCATCAGCTTATTTCAGACCATGTCATTTTAGAATATTTAGAAGGTGAGCATCATCATTTGGGTATTTCTGCTATTTTTGCAGCAGAAGCAAAGGAAAGCTTATCAGATAATATTTACACACTTATTCGCTACATAAACGATGAGCAGGGAGATATATTAATCCAGCAGAAAAAGGCAGTCCGAATCCCATTTAGGTTAGATGAGCATAAACGGGAGAGCAATGAAAACTTTGCACGAATGCTCCGTACACTTGACCATCAAATTGGGATGACGAATTCGATACCAAATGGTGTGTCGTTTTTAGAAATGATGAATGTGAAAAATGTCGATCAGCTACCAATTAAACAGAACTGGCTAACGAGAGAATCAGCGAAATCATTAGCGGTTCCGATTGGTTTAAAAGGGAAGGAAGAAACAGTTGAGCTAAACCTTCATGAAAAGGCACATGGTCCACACGGATTATTAGCCGGAACTACAGGTTCTGGTAAAAGTGAATTTTTACAAACATTTATTTTATCCCTTGCTGTTCATTTTCATCCACATGAAGTTGCGTTCCTTTTAATTGATTATAAAGGTGGAGGGATGGCACAGCCGTTTAAAAATATGCCACATCTTTTAGGAACGATAACGAATATTGAAGGTAGCAAAAACTTTAGTATGCGTGCTTTAGCATCAATAAAGAGTGAACTTAAGCAGCGTCAGCGACTATTTGATCGTTACAGTGTATCACATATAAATGATTATACAAAGCTTTATAAACAAGGAAAAACAGAGAAGCCATTACCACATTTGTTTTTAATTTCAGATGAATTTGCAGAGTTAAAAGCAGAAGAGCCGGAATTTATTAAAGAGCTTGTCAGTGCAGCTCGTATCGGTCGTAGTCTTGGCGTTCATTTGATATTGGCTACACAAAAGCCAGGTGGGGTCATTGATAACCAAATTTGGAGTAACGCTCGCTTCCGGGTGGCTCTAAAGGTACAAAATGTCGAGGATAGCCGAGAAATTTTGAAAAATGGTGATGCAGCTTCTATCACTGTAACAGGCCGAGGATATTTACAAGTTGGAAACAATGAGGTTTATGAGTTATTCCAATCTGCATGGAGCGGTGCCCCATATCATGAGGAGGAATCCTTTGATATGGAGGATGAAATTGCCATCGTAACAGATTTAGGGCTAATTCCACTTTCAGATGTATCATCATCGGATACGATTCAAAAGGAGACTCCTAGTGAAATAAGTGTCATTGTCGATAAAATTGAACAGCTGGAAAAAGAGATGCAGCTTGAGAGACTCCAAAGTCCTTGGTTACCACCACTTCCAGGACGTTTATTTATCGAGCGAAATATGGAAGAAGCGAATTCGGAAGATAAGACAAAGATATTGTTAGCGATGATTGATGAGCCTGAAAAGCAAAGTCAGTCGAATTACACGTATCAAGTCATGGATGACGGAAATATAGGAATCTTTGGGTCTGCTGGCTACGGAAAAACACATACTGTGATGACAGTGCTCCTTGGGCTAGCGAGAAAATATACACCTGAAGAGGTTCATTATTATTTAATGGATTTTGGAAACGGTGGTTTACTACCTCTTAAACAGCTACCTCATGCTGCTGATTACTTTACAATTGATCAAGAACGAAAAATCGAGAAGTTTTTGAAAATGCTTAAAGCAGAGGTTGCGAGACGAAAAAGCCTTTTCCAACGAGCTGAGGTTGGCACGATAAAAATGTATAACGCAATGAATAAAGAAAAACTACCATTGCTTTATTTAGCGATTGATAATTTTGATTTAGTGAAGGAAGAAATGTATGAGCTTGAGCAGCAACTAAATCAATTTGCTCGTGACGGAGCATCATTGGGAATTTATATGGTCGTTTCAGCTACGCGTATTAATTCAGTACGACAAGCGTTAATGAGTAATATAAAGACGAAAATCGTTCATTACTTAATGGATCAATCTGAAGCAAGTACGATAGTTGGTAGACTGCAATTTTCTCCTGAAGCGATGCCAGGAAGAGCGATTATTAAAACCGATGAGACATATTTTTCTCAAGTATTCCTTCCTGTAAAAGGTGCAAATGACTTTGAGTTGATGGAAAACTTGAGAGAAGAAGTCCAACATTTGAAGGAAATCTACGCAAATTGCAAAAAGCCAGAGCCAATTCCGATGCTGCCTGTCGAGCTAACAATTACAAATTTTGCTTCATATGTAGAAAAACGAGTCGGAATGCTACCAATTGGTCTTGATGAGGAACTAGTTAAACCAGTCTACGTGAATTTGAACAAAACGAAGCATTGCATCGTTTTAGGGCAAGCACAAAAAGGAAAAACAAATACGTTAAAAGCGCTCATACATGCTTCTCTTGAGAATCAAACAGAACATATCGCACTTTTTGATTCAATCGATAGGGGGCTCTCATCCTTTAGTGGTGAGGATAATCTTGTCTATCTTGAGAATAAAGACCATGTATCAAGCTGGTTAGACATGATCGAGGCTGTTCTTGGAAATAGAGAGACCGAATATCATGAACAAATTCAGCAGGGGAATAATATCCCATCCTTTACACCTATCCTATTTATCATTGATGGGTATGCAAACTTTATACAAAAAATTGACAATACGCTGCAAACGCGAATTGTTCAGTTTATGAAAAACTATAGTCATCTAGGCTTTAACATAATTGTCTCTGGTAACAATAATGAGCTGACAAAGGGCTATGACACATTAACAGTTGAAATTAAACAAATTCGACAAGCTGTTATCTTAATGAAGAAATCAGATCAAACATTGTATACGATGACCTATGACCGAAAAGAGCCTGAAATTCAACCGGGTTATGGATATTACCTCGAGAACGGAAAAGAGCAAAGTATACAAATTCCGCTTGTGAATGTAGAAAGGAAGGTACATATATGAATGAAAGAGTAAGAGCCATTGTAAAGCTTATCATCGTTATTGCAATAATTGGCATTACACCCTTTCTATTCTTCCGCATCATTGGCGATAATCCTTTAAAGGTAGCTACACCAAAGGAAACGGCTACTAAGACGATTGCGATTATTAATGAAGATATAGGTACAGAAGAAAATGACGAGGAATTGAAGCTAGGTCAAGATGTATCCGCAATCCTGTCGCAAAACTCTAATTATGAATGGACAGTTGTAGGGAGAAGCGCAGGGGAGAATGGATTACGAGATAAAAAGTATGATGCAATTGTGTATTTACCATCAGACTTTACTGAGAAAATTATGACGTATGATGAGGAAAATCCAGTTAAAACGAATTTCCAATATAAAGTACAAAGTCAATTAAATGCAGTGAATAAAGAAAAGGTGTTAGTAGAGCTTGAAAAGGCAACAAAACGAGTTAACCAAAAAATTTCCACGTTATATTGGAATTATGTTTCAGCAGATATGGAGCAAATTCGCGGTGAATTCGATGAAATTCTAGAAAAGGAAGTTGCCTTCCAACAAACAATGTCTGCCTTTTATAAGCCATCCTCAAAGGATTTAGCTGGCCATATTGAGGATCAAAAAGCAATGCTTACAAACTTACAATCTATTACTGAGCAGCTTGATAAGCAAGAGCCAGAGCAAAAGGCGACGATGGAGGGCTATGCACAAAGCTTAGCTAACTTTGTTAAATATGTAGAGCAATATAAGGAATACCAAGAAAAACAACAAAAATTGCTCGCAGAAATCCAGGCTAAATCAATTGAAACGGTACACAATGCAACGCAGAAGCAACAACCGTTATTTACCGAGTCTAAAAATCTATTTGAAGAAAACGGAAGTCTATTCATAGAAAAAATGAATACACTAGAGACGCAGATGGTAGGAACTGAGCAGCTATTAAGTCAGCTACAGCAGCAACGATACAGTTTAGTTGATAAACAAGTAAATGAATACTATCAGCATCAAGAAAAGATTATTGATTTTTATCAGCAGTTAAAAGATTCGTATCTACTTGATGATTTACAGGGGAAACTAGAAAGCTTAAGTGATGAGCTTAGTAAAGTGGAAACACCAACTGAACCGGAAACACCAGCTGAGCCAGAAAAGCCAACTGAACCGGATCCAAATGACGAAAAGCCAGGGACAGAAACACCGGAACCCCCAGGAAACACTGATAATCCGACAAACCCAGGAGAAGAGGAAAACCCAGAAACACCGGATAATCCAGAAAACCCAGAAACACCGGATAATCCGGAAAACCCAGAAACACCTGGTAATCCAGAAGAACCAGAAACACCAGAGGAGCCTGAAGCACCTTTCATAGATT
>JAPSLL010000002.1:0-43232 GCA_031180805.1 Bacillus sp. (in: firmicutes) | reverse complement strand
ACCTGGTAATCCAGAAGAACCAGAAACACCAGAGGAGCCTGAAGCACCTTTCATAGATTTAACGAAGGAAAAAGAGGAATTAGTAGCATTAGCAGCTGAACTTACGAAAATTAAGACAGAGCTATCAAGCTTAGAGCAACCTACGGTAGAAGATATCACAAAATCGTTAGCAGGCTTTGATGCTATTAATGAAAGAATTTCAAACCTACAAACCTCTTTATCTGAGAAGGAAAACGGACAAAAAAATCCGTTAGAGGATGAATTTAATAAGCTGTTAAATGCTTACTCTGAGTTAAGAAAACAGTATGACTTGTTGGAAAATACTCTTAAACATAAAGATGGCTATATTAAGGAATTAGAAACGAATATAGATGGGTTAAAATCAGATATCGATGTGTTAAATGGAGAAATCGATGAGCTAAATAAAACGATTGAGGAACTGAATAAAACCATCGATTCTTTAGAAAAAGAAAAAGCAGCACTGATTGTTGAAAATAAAAAGCTAGAAACTGAGCTCAATTTATACAAAGACTATGAAGCTGATATTAGAGATGAAATTAATAAGAAAGAACAATCAATTCTTTCATCAAATGTCCTTTCTGAATCAAGAAAAGAGAAAATCTCAAAAATTTTTGGGAAAGATATTAACAGTAAAGATTTAGTGCAAATGATGTTTTACTATTCGTACCTAGATCGATACGATGCAACGTTGAAGAGTATGGCTTCTGTAAATCAGGAAAAAGCTATGACCCTTGGTAACGAGTTATTACAACAACAAGCAAATAGAATTGTCCAAATAGCAGAAGATGAGCAGGCAAAATGGAATCAACTAGGTACTGATATGCCAACAAATCAAGATGTACTAAACACTATGGAGGACGGCTTTACTGTTTTCATGGCTGAATACAGTGGAAAAATTGATGAGCATCAAAAGATTCTATTAGAAAATCTTGATGGCATACTTCAAGAGGCAACAAAGGTTCTAGATCAAATTAACCAACCGCAACAAATGTTGACCATTGTTGAGCCGACACCAGCTGTTGAAGGTCAAGAAGTGATATCAGATACTGAAAGAATTAGTAATCAAATGGAATTGATTCATACAATGATGGATTCAATCAAAGAAAGTCAAGGAACGATCGTTGATTACACAGGTGAGCTTCAAGTAAGAGTTAACGATGTTCAGGTTGATGCAGATAAATTAAATAATAAATGGGCATCAAATGTCGCTTCTACAGAGCTTATAAGAAATGATGTTTTCAGTGTTCTTGGAAATACATTTGTTGATGGACAGTCAAATGGATATGTATATGATTTCTTAACAAATCCATTGAAAATCAGTGGAGATGTTCCTGAAGAGACACAAACAACAACAGTGAAAAACTTACCACCAGTTGTCGTCTTGTTTATTGTTCTTATCTGTAGCTTGCTGATTGGCTATACAAGCTATTACTTCCAACAACCGCCATTATGGATACAGGCCATTTTATTTGTCCTGTTAAACATCATTATTGGCTTAATTATTAGCTTGTTTGGCTTAGAGATTTATCCTTTACGTGAGAATAGTGCCGTACAGTGGACTGTATACACGATCTTCCTTCTAACTGCAGGTTCTGCCTTAGTAAGGGTTGCATTTAGTGTTCATCATTTAGTAGGATTATTTGTTACGGTAGGAATGGTCATTTTCTATGTAACGCCATTACTTGCATTAACAACACCTAATTTTATATTTGAAGATCCGATGTCAAGCGTGTATATGTCGATTCAATATGGCTCAGAATCTCAATTTGGGACAGCGATCACTGTTTTATCATTTATGATTCTTTGTCTAGGAGCTCTTCAATATTTTATTGGAAGGGCGAGTAAAGTATCGATGACGGAAGGTTCTGAAACATATGAAGCATAAGTCATTAATAGGTTTGTTGCTCCTTATTGTCAGTATCCAGATGTCTTTTGCGAACATTGTTTATGCAGCAGATACACCTAATATTGATGAGCTAGAGCCTAATGATTATGAGAAAAAGGAAAAAAAAACGAATAAGAGCTTACTTCATGATGAAGGGTTATCGACAACAAAGCGTTCGGAGTTACCAGAACAAATTAAACAGTTAACCTTTGAAGGAGCTACAGATTCTGACGAAGAAAAAATCGCTTCATTATTTTTAAGTCAGACATCGAAGCGAAATACGATAAAGTCAAAGGCTGTTGAAATGAATCTATTTTCAGCTACAACGGAGTCAAAAATGAATGAATTGGAAGAAGATACAACATCTTCTTCCAATTTGTCTATGTCCATCCTTATTTGGGTGCTGGTAGGGATTTGTATAATATTGCTGGCGATTGTTCTTTACATATGGGCAACATCATCGGCAAAAAAGAAAGCTTCCTAGAAATAAATAAGGAGGTCAATAAATGAGTTTAGCGAATACCTTAGATACACTCCAGGATTTGATTTCTTCAAAGGAAGATGATGTCGAAGAAAAAATCCAGAGACTTAAGCAAGCTAGTAATGAACTAAGTGTAGAGCAAAACCAGCTATTACAAGAAATAACACAAATCATTGATCCGAATTTAGGAAGGGAATGGACTGGAAAGAGAGCAACTAGATTTGAATCGTATCGGATGGAGGCCTATCTAGCAATAAAAGACATTGGAATTGAGGCCTATGACAGATACAAGCAGGAAATAGAGAATAAGATAACGTCCTTAGAACAAATTCAACTATTTTTGCAAGCGACAAAGGCAATTGCTTATGAGGCAGAGCACTTAGTGAAGAATAGTGAAGATGCTGCTGTCCTTGAAGAAAAGATAAGTGAACTAAAAAGGCGGTTAGGTTAATGACGACGATTCGACTGGAGTTTGAAAAAGTGATGAAAGAGTTAAGCGAAATTGAAAAAACTTTAGCCACTATAAATATTTCATCTCCTCAATTGAATCATTTAGGTAATAATCAACTAGATTTTACAAAAGCTTGGCTTGAACGTGAAATGAAAATTGAGCAGCTCCTTATGGAATACATTCAGGCTGTACAAAAAAATGTTGAAGACACAAAAGCAAACATTCGTTTATTAAAGGATCAGGATGAGGCAAATGTCCGAAACTAAAAGAGAGGACTGATATCAATCGCGAAGGTACTTGAAACACAGTCGCTCATTCAAGCAATAGAAGCAAGGGCAAAAAGTTATGAGGAATTGCGTGGGAAGCTAGAAGTATTAAAAAATAACTTTTCGCGAATTGTGAATTTAGATGAAAGCTTTAGTGGTAAGGGAGCTGAAGCTATCAAAGGATTTTATCGAGGTCAAATGGATGTCGTTGATGCATGGATTCGGCTTATTGACCGACAAGTAGCATTCTTTTATGGGATTGAAGGGTCAATGGAAGATATGGAGTTAGCAAATGAGGCAACGGTTCATGTCTCATTTTTAGAAGATGAAATAGCACATCGAAATCATAAAGACCTTGAAATGGTTGCAAGTTTTCAACGTGAGCTTGCAGCCATCTTAAATCAAATTAACGATCTCGTTCCGTTGGAAATATTTTCAACAGATCGCTTTGAAGAAGAACTTAGCAAGGCAGAAAATGAAAGAAAAGAAACTGTAATCGCAATTGAACAGTTTGATTATGAACTAAAAAATGAATATTACTTATCAGAAGCAGATGAACAATATGCAGAAGCATTAATGAAGCAACTAATCGAAGCCACCCGCCAAGGAAATAAAACCTCACCAATCCATTTCAATCTCGAAAAATACAAAACAAGTGAACTATACAAACGCATGTCACAAGTAGAGAAACAAGCTGCTGATTACATTAATTTCAAAGAAAAGCAGGACGAAATTAGAAGAGTTAAAGAAGAACTGGGAGCAAAAAAGCTTGAAGAAAATATGGAGAAAAATCAATAAAAGCATTATATCCTTTAGGGAAAGTAAAGGATATTCGTAGGTTCGTCCCTAAGAGGGATTTGTTGTCGACACTTCTAAAGCTTTTCCATAGAAAATGACCCTTTATATGGGTCTTATTCTATTTTTCCTTTGTAATTACATAGACAAGCATTAGCTAAAGGATGAATAAATAGTAGACAGCATTAATGCTTTTTAAATCAAGACATGAATGAAGTGATTGATTTTGATAATATATAGATATGATGTCAAAAAAGAAAATAATCATTATTAGTATCCTTTTTCTTATTTCAATAACTGCAATTCGATTAACATGGTATGGTTTTTTATTGAAAATGGACGAGCCTAATCCACCTAAGATTGAAGATGGAGTTCTAGATTTAAGAAACTGGGATATACCAAAAAATCAAACATTTACTTTACGTGGAGAATGGGAGTTCTACCCTTCTCAATTACTAGAAGGAAAGGAAACGACAGCTACGACTAAACCAGAACTTATTCAGGTTCCGAGTAATTGGAAGGATGTATTTAAAGGTGATACAAAATCCTTCCATTACGGTACATATCGGATAAAGATATTAGTCGATCAGTCGGAAAAGAAGGCGTTAGGACTACAATTTAATGAAATTCGAAAGGCTTCAGCAATTTATGTAAATGGTAAATTAATAGGAGGATTAGGTAGCACATCAAGCGAGCAGGAGCAATATGAGGCTAGATATTATCCGTTTTCGGTAGCTATTCCGTCCGGTGCTCGGGAGATAGATTTAATCATACAGGTTTCAAGCCATTTTGGCGAAGGAGGAATCACCAAGCAGGTTCGCTTTGGTCCTTTAGAAGCGATTAACACCCAAAGTCTTCTTTCAAAGGGCTTACAGCTTTTATTATGTGTTGTTCTTTTGTTACACATATTTTATGCAGTACTTCTATATTTTTTAGGGTATCGAAAATGGCTTTTATTCTATTTTTCTATGGTTATTTTTTGTGCAACAATTAGCGTTTTAACAAGTGATGATAAACTGCTATACCAATGGATACCTTTTGAATATGAATGGTCAATAAAAATTGTATTTTGGTCCTATATCGGTGTCGCAGCATTTATTCCACAAGTGTTTAAACAGTTGTTCCCTGAATATGGCAAATTCCGAATGGTTCAAAATTTTACTGGATATTGTATATTTTATTGTTTATTCATCTTGTTTTCTCCATCAACTTATATTTTACAAACATCTAAAGTATTTCTTTCAACTACCCTTTGCCTATTCGTCATTATCTCAACAGTAATACTACAAAGGGCAATAAAGGAGAAAAGGGATATCATTTTCTTACTCTTAGCATGCTATAGCATCGGAATCAATATTCTTTGGGCAATTATAGAATCTCGGTTATCTTTAGAGTTAATGCATTACCCATTTGATTTAATCATCACATTGCTCTGCTTTACTGCGTATTGGTTTAATACATTTTTTCGAACAACTAATAAATCGATTCAACTTGCTGAAAAATTAAAATTAGCAAATAAACGGAAAGATGAATTCTTAGTGAACACGTCACATGAATTAAGGAATCCACTTCATGGCATCATCAATATTACTCAATCGGTTTTAGATGATAAAAATAATCCTCCGAATGAAGAGCAGAGGAACAATCTTGAGCTGTTAATTTCCGTTGGTAGACGAATGTCAATGATGCTCAATGATTTGCTAGATGTAACAAGATTGAAGGAAGAAACGATTCAACTAGAAATAAAAAGTGTTCGAATCCAATCAGTCGTTACTGGTGTTGTTGAAATGTTAAGGTTTATGTTAGAGGGAAAGTCAATTAAAATCAATGTCGATATAGAAGATACATTTCCTGCAGTCAAAGCCGACGAGAACAGACTAATTCAAATTTTATTTAATTTGCTTCATAATGCGATTAAATATACGGAAGTAGGAGAGATATCTGTTCGGGCAATTGTAGAAAATGAAATGGTTAGGATTGAGGTTGCTGATACTGGTATTGGAATTAAAGAAGAAATGCAGAAGGTCATATTTGAACCTTATGAACAGGTTAACTCGCATTTAACAAAAGCAGGAACTGGCTTTGGACTTGGCTTAAGCATTTGTAAGCAATTAGTTGAGCTTCATGGTGGGACAATTAAAGTAAAATCAACACCAAACGCTGGCTCTGTGTTCTTCTTTACTTTACCATTATGTGGTGAAGTGACTGATTTACCAGCTGCAGTGAACGAGGAGGTTGCGACTAGCCTTCTAACTGAACCTAGCCGTTCTACTTTGCATAAAGAAGCTGAGGTCAACAGATCATTTAGTCATAATCCTAAAGTCTTGGTTGTTGATGATGATCATGTAAATATCAATATATTAGTTAAAATGCTTGATACATCCTATGACTTAACGACAGCTACAAGCGTCTCTGAAGCAATTAAAATCCTTGAAGGAAGCCGCTTTGATCTCGTTATATCTGATGTAATGATGCCACATATGTCAGGTTATGAATTCACACGTATAATACGGAAGAGGTTTACGATATCAGAATTACCAGTATTACTGTTAACAGCACGAAATCGTTCTGAGGATATTGTAGCTGGTTTCCGTTCTGGAGCAAATGATTACGTAACAAAGCCGGTCGATTCATGGGAGCTAAAGTCTCGTGTTCGTGCCCTTACGGATTTAAAACAATCTGTTGAAAGGCATCTACAAGTAGAAGCTGCATGGTTACAGGCTCAAATTCGTCCACATTTTTTATTTAACACATTAAATTCAATTGCAGCCCTTGGCACAATTGATATTCCAAGAATGCAAGATTTATTGATAGAGTTTAGTAATTACTTGCGGACGAGCTTCGATTATCAAAACCATGAGCATGTGGTGAAGCTTGAACGTGAGCTATCATTAGTTCGCTCTTTTTTACACATTGAAAAGGAACGATTTGGGGATAGACTCAATATTGTGTGGGAGATAGATGCAGATATCGATATATCAATCCCACCACTTTCTATCCAAACACTAGTGGAAAATGCCGTTAGACATGGTATATTGCAACAACCGAACGGTGGGACCATTATAGTTAGACTAAAAGAGTTGGAGGAATATGTAGAGGTATTTATTATAGATAACGGGATTGGAATGAATGAGGACAAGCTAAGTGATCTGTTGGATAGTGAAACAGAGTCAACAAGAGGGATCGGTCTGTTAAATACGAACCGTCGTTTAAAGCAATTGTATGGACAAGGATTAAAAATTGAAAGCTCTCTAAAAAAAGGAACTACTGTTTCGTTTAAAATACCGAAAAAGGGTGACGGTCAAATGTTCTAATTTCTTCACTATGTGACCTCTTAATGGGTCACATAGTTCGAGAAGTTAGAACATTTTTATCTGTCACCTTTTTTTGTCTCCAATGATGATACCATTCAGTTATATATGAACTAGGCTTTACACTTAATTCCTCTTGAAGGATATTTTTTAGCAGTTTATATTGCTTGTGAACAGCTAAGTGATTATTCGTTTCAGCAAATATTTTCATTAGTTCAAAATGTGCTTTCTCAGCTTCGGGCTGTCGTTGACATATTGAATTATATAAAGTAACAGCCTTTTGAACGAGATTTGAAGAGGTGTACCATTCAGCTAACTTAAATGAAAGTTGAATCCATAATACCTTTAATCTTTGACGTTCATTTTCTGCCCATAAATAATCATAGCCTTCTAAATAATCCCCTTTATAGAGAGTAAGAAGGTGCTCATATTTGTTGAACGTTTCACGGTTTACTAGCATATCTGTTTGTATTTCATGCTCCCACTTATCTACATCAACAAATACATTTTCCATATTAAAAATATAACCGTCATTAGTATTCGAAATGTTAAAGTAATTTCCATATGGTTCTAATGTTTTTCGAATGTGATAAATCGCAGTATACAATTGTGAATACGCTTTGCTTTGTTCATAGGTAGGCCAAAGCAATTCAATAAGTGTTGACTTACGAACTAGCTGAGTGCGATGCTGCATCAAATATAAAAATAGTTCCTGTACCTTTGACGTTCGCCAACGTATTGGTGGACTAGAATGATTCTCATAACCAATCGTTAATTGACCAAACAATTGTATATGAAGATGAGGTTCCGCTATAGGTATGCTTTGAACGTTCATCTTAATTCTCTCTTTTAACCGCTGAATGGTATTTAACAAACGGTCATTACTTACTGGCTTTAAGACATAATCAAGGGCATTTAAATCAAAGGCTTTAATTGCATAGTAATCATGTGCTGAGATAAATACCACATTTAGTTTAGGCTTCTTCTCTAAAATCTGTTCCGCTAATTCAATTCCATTTATCCCAGGGAGATGGATGTCTAAGAAAACGACATCTACATCATGATGAAGGATATGTAGCTTACCCTCTTGAGGATCGGTAAATTTCCCAATAATATTTACATTTGGAATCCTTTTAAGTTGCTGCTCTAGATATGCGAGTGCAAGGACTTCATCATCTATTAAAATTATTTTCATGATATATCCCCCTCTATCATATAAAAATGGTAATGATTAGTCGCGGATGAACTGTGAATGTCCCAACAATAATTAATAGATTTAGATACAATATCCTATTTCATTTTTCGTTCCTATCGATATATTTCTAACCTATACAGGATAAGTACGTCACAGGTATTGGTGAAAAGAGTAAGCGAATAGTAACATTCTAAAAAGTAATACATTATATCTATTTTATACGTTTTTGGAAGGGATTTTAAGTGTTTTTTGTCGTTTTGTGCACTTACCTTCAAAATAAGTATAGTCTTACAAACGTTACTAGTAAGAAATATGACCTTTTTACTAAGCAGTTTCGATGTTCAATATGTGTATATTCCTGTATCCGAATAAGTGCATTAGTCGAAAAGTTTTGTTTTTTCTAATGATTTAAGCAAAATATATATTTTTCTAACAATTTATGCTATTGGTATATATAGGAATATTCATTATTCAAGTGATAAGGGGAGTTTTGATGTGAAAAAGGTCTTATTTTTGTTTATAACATTTTTACTTGTTTTGGGGATTTTATCAGCGTGTGGTTCAAATGAGACAGCAAAGAAGGATAGTGTTGATAACGGTGAGGATGTAAAAAGTGAAGAAACTGAAAAGGAAGAGGAAGCGGAAGACGAGGAGGAAATCAACATTTCCACAACTCTTGAAGAAATTATTGAAGAGGAGTCTGGAAAATATTCAGGTAATAA
Organism: Bacillus sp. (in: firmicutes); assembly: GCA_031180805.1. GTDB lineage: Bacteria > Bacillota > Bacilli > Bacillales > Bacillaceae > Metabacillus. Next base: position 34,105 of record JAPSLL010000002.1, on the reverse strand, counting down.
GTATAATGAGGCAATTGTACATAGGGATTTAGATGAAAATAGCTTTCAAGATAAGGATAGCTTCCAGGTATACAATTATTTACTCGGATTAATGAGTGAATCGGAGACATATAAGGAGCATTATGAATTTGCCGAGGATTTTAATGCTAGTATTGAAACTAGTCTATCTGGAACACCAGAAAGTATGAAGCTAGAGGATGGCCAGGTCGTAAATGGAACATCAAATATTGCAATTTTATTGGATGCAAGTGGAAGTATGGCCCAAAAAATAGGTGGAAAAACAAAGATGGAGTTAGCTAAGGAAGCGATAAATGAATTCGTCGCATCAATGCCAGAGGGTGCTAATGTTTCACTTCGAGTTTACGGGCATAAAGGAAGCAATAGTGACAGTGATAAAGAGTTATCATGTGCGAGTACAGAGATTGTCTACGAATTAAATCCATACAACGAATCAGAGTTTAAAACATCACTTGATAGCTTCAAACCAACAGGTTGGACCCCGATTGCCAAAGCTATTACTGAAACGAAAAAGGATTTTGCAAAGGTGGATGAACATGCGCAAAATATTATTTATGTTGTTAGTGATGGCATTGAAACTTGTGACGGTGACCCTGTAAAAGCTGCAAAGGATCTCCACGATTCGAATATTGAAGCTGTTGTTAACATAATCGGATTTGATGTAGATAGTGAGGGGCAAAAGCAATTGCTTGAGGTTGCTGAAGCAGGTGGTGGAGAGTTTGAAACCGTTAATTCTGCAGATGACTTTAAACAAGTTTGGGAAAAGGAACGTGTGCGCCTTTATAATGAATGGAGCAAGTGGTCAGCAGAAAATTATAACGATGTAGCATCAGAGCAATCTGATAAGGTCAATGAGCTTTACAGCGAGAAGGCAGACTTTACAAACTTAACGTATACGGAAAAAAATCACTTAAGTGAAGCAGCTTATTATTTATATAATCAGAAACAAATAAGCTCTGAAGTACGCGATGAGGTTTCGAGCCTTATTGACCAACGCCATGATATTTTAAAGGAATATGAGGATAGATATAAAGAGTTAATAGATTCAGTAGAAGCGGAAGGGAAGAATTTAAAGGAACAAATTGAAGATAAAGGCGATGCTATGAAGGATAAATATGATAATAATTAATCGTGAAGGGTGACTCAAAAGGGCCTGACCCCTCCAACAAACACAGGTATATAGTACACTAATCTCGTTATTAGTCTATATTGTGTTTGAGGGGTCTGAACCTTTGGTTTTGAGCCACCCTCTTTTTTAACTGACTATTATTGATCTCTTTGTTCAAACAAGGAAATAATTTCAATAATCGTTTGCGTCGCTTTTATCATATTTTCTACAGAAATAAATTCATATTTTCCGTGGAAATTCTCCCCACCTGTGAAAATATTCGGTGTTGGTAACCCCATATATGATAGCTGTGAGCCGTCTGTACCGCCGCGAATCGGTTCAACTATTGGCTTTATACTTAAGTTTTCCATTGCTTGATGAGCGATATCGACAATATATTTCACTGGTTCAATTTTATCTCTCATATTATAATATTGGTCATTTAACTCAAGACTAATTGCATCCTGACCATAGATATGTTTAAGCTCATTAACGATGGAGATTACTTTATTTTTTCTCTCTTCAAACTTCTGTTTATCAAAATCGCGAATAATGTAATAGAGCTTTGTTTCCTCAACATCTCCATCAATTGATAGTAAATGATAGAAGCCTTCATAACCTTCTGTATATTCAGGTGCTTCCATTTCTGGGAGCTTATGATGAAATGCCATGGCGATTTTTGCAGAGTTGATCATTTTATCCTTTGCAGTTCCGGGATGAACATTTGTCCCTTTACATGTGATTTTAGCTGCAGCAGCATTAAAGCTTTCGTATTGAAGCTCACCTAACGGACCACCATCAACAGTATACGCAAAATCAGCATTAAAAGCTGCAACATCAAATTTATGCGGACCTCTACCTATTTCCTCATCAGGTGTAAATGCAACACGGATGTTACCATGCTTTATATTCGGATTCGCAATAAGATAAGACATTGCCGTCATTATTTCAGCAATGCCCGCTTTATTATCTGCTCCTAAAAGAGTTGTTCCATCTGTCGTAATTAACGTATGTCCTATATAGTTTTTTAAATTTGGAAAAGTCTTTGGTGACATAACGATATGTAATGATTGATTTAATGTGATGTCATTCCCGTCATAATTTTCAACAATCTGTGGTTTAACATCATGACCAGTAAAATCTGTAGCAGTATCAACGTGAGCCAAAAAGCCAATCGTAGGAAGCTTTTTATCTGTATTAGTTGGTAATGTTGCCATGACATAGCCATTTTCATCGATGGTAACTTCTTTCATTCCAATTTGCTTCAATTCTTCAACAAGCATGTTAGCAAGTGTCAGTTGACCAGGTGTTGAAGGACAGGCTTCGTTATTTTCATTTGATTGTGTATCTACTTTGACATAGCGGGTAAACCGTTCAATGATTTCAGATTTCATCGTCATTTCCTTCCCTCATTATTGTTATTAGTATCATAATAAATCATATCATGAGATAGAGAGAAATAACCACCTGTGTGAGCATTCACAGGTGGTTAGCTAATGAGGACTAAACACCACGTCTTGCAAAATCAACAAAACGGAATTTATCAAGACGATGGCGAGATTCTGTATATTGAAAAAGGCAGGCATTTTCTAAATAAACATAATTTTTAACAACGACAATATGTGAAAAGCCTTCTAAATCAAGGTGCTCTCGATCCTCACTGGTGCATTCCTCTACTACGATTTCTTTTTTTGCAAAGCTAATCTTAAGCTTGATTTCGTTTTCTAAATAATCATAAATAGAGCCTTCACAAATTTGCTTTGTTAACGTTGGAACATACTTTTTTAGAAAGTAGTCCTTGTCTAAAATAATTCGTTCTCCTCCGATTGTTCGAGAGCGAATAACCTTCCAAATTTCATCCTTACTCGAAGTCTGTAATTGCTGTTTTAAAAATGGATTAGGCCTGATTAAGCCAAAGTCGTGTACAATAGTTGTAGCTTCGGAATGGAACGTTTTTGAAATTTCTTTAAAGCTTACTAGTCCGGATATTGGAAAGCTCATTTTTTGTACATCAAGCACAATCGAGCCCTTGCCGCGAATTTTTTGGATAAAGCCATTTTGAGCTAATAGATTCAATGCCTTTCGAATCGTTTCTCGGCTTGTTTCATATGTTAGTGCTAAGTCATTTTCGGAAGGAATTGCTTCCCCTGCTTTAACCTCGCCTGATTTTATTTTTTCTGTCCATTCCTTGTAGATGGCAAGATATTTATTTGTTTTCATCCTTATCACCGCTCTTATCTATTAGGGCAAAAAAGCTCCTAAGTAAAACCTTTCTTAGAAAAGTCTTACTTCATCTTACCATGAACAAGCATAAGGGTGTACTGCTGTAAATTGTCTGCTTATTTCTTTAAATAATAGACGACTGATTCATATGGTCGGAGCTCCATGTTCTCAAATGTATTGACTGAGTCTGAGTAATTTGAAATCAATTGCTCCCTTGAGAAACCTTGCATATCAATATACTCAGGTAATTGAAATACAGTTGGTTGACTATAAAAGTTATTTATTACTAACAGCTTTTCAGTGTCAGTTGAACGAATATATGCAAAGATTTGCTCATCATCCTCTAGCAGTAATTCATAATCTCCATCGGTAATAATGTCATATTCCTTGCGTAAGGAAATTAACTTTTTATAATGATAAAAAATAGAATTTGGGTTTTGGATGGCACGTTCAGCATTGATTTCTTTATAATTGCTTGCAACCTCAATCCAAGGTGTACCTGTGGTGAATCCAGCATGCTCTGAATCATTCCACTGAACAGGTGTACGAGAGTTATCTCGGGATTTATGTCTTAAAATCTCTAACACCTCTTCTTCAGGCATACCCTTTTCCTTTAGAATATTGTACATATTAATGGATTCAACATCACGGTATTGCTCGATAGAGGTGAATTTTGGATCAGTCATACCAAATTCTTCACCCTGGTATATATATGGTGTTCCTTGCATCATATGAATGGTTGTTGCAAGCATTTTTGCTGATTGAATGTGGTATTCACCATCATTTCCATATCTTGATACGATTCTTGGTTGATCGTGATTACACCAAAATAGTGCATTCCATCCACCGCCTTTGTTCATCTCTGTTTGCCATGTTGATAGAATGTTTTTTAATGCATGAAAATCCATCTCACCGAGAGCCCACTTTTCACCGTTCGGATAGTCGACTTTTAAGTGATGGAAATTAAACGTCATACTAAGCTCGTTACGGCTAGGATTTGAGTATTTAATACAATGTTCGATCGTTGTTGATGACATTTCGCCAACAGTCATACTATCGTGCTTCGAAAAGACTTTCTTGTTCATCTCGTGGATAAATTCGTGTACACGTGGACCATCTGTATAAAACTTTCTTCCATCACCCGGTGGAACAGACCCATCATCATCAGGGAATTCTTGGTTTTTCGAAATTAGATTTATAACATCTAAGCGGAAGCCATCAACACCTTTATCAAACCAAAAATTCATCATTTTGTAGACTTCCTGACGAAGTTCTTCATTTTCCCAGTTTAAATCTGCTTGTGTGACATCAAAGAGATGAAGATAATATTGCCCTGTCTTTTCATCAAATTCCCAGGCAGGTCCTCCAAACTTTGAAATCCAGTTCGTTGGGGCAGTGCCATCTTCTTTTGGATCCTTCCATATATAAAAGTCGCGATAACGATTTTCTTTCGAGGATGTGGCCTGTTTAAACCATTCATGCTCTGTTGATGTATGATTCACGACAATGTCCATAATGATTTTAAGACCACGCTTATGCCCCTCTGTAACTAAACGGTCAAAATCGTCCATTGTACCGTACTCTTCCTGGATTGAATAATAGTCACTTATATCATATCCGTTGTCACGCTGAGGGGATTTATAAATTGGTGTTAGCCAAATGACATCAACACCGAGATTTTTTAAGTAATCAAGTTTTTCAATAATACCTTGAATATCCCCTACTCCATTTCCTTGTGTATCATGAAAGCTTTTCGGATAAATTTGATAAACAACAGCTTTCTTCCACCATGGTTGTTGTTTCATTTCTTCCACCACCTGTTATTATTTATAGGCTCTGTTAAACCTGTCTGTTTGCTTCTTGTAGACTGTTAGGAATCCCCCTTAACTGGTTAGTTGTATATGACTCGTTATCATTTAGTCTGGAGTCTTATGCCCTGTTTAACAGGAAGCTTTTATCTAGCCATTATTTAAGTAAAAAGACACTTGCATCGTAAGGCTTTAATTGAATTGATTCTAGCTCATGTGTTAGTTTTTCTGGATAATTACTAATTAATAGTTCTGCTGATTGATAAGTGATATGTCCAGGTAATTCGAACATTGGCTGCCCTTCAGAGTAATTGCAAATGACAAGTAGCTTTTCGTCACCAAGTGTTCGTGTGTAAGCAAAAATTTCTTGATGCTCAGGTAAAAGTAGCTCATATTTTCCGTATACGATAACGTCATACTTTTTTCTAAGCTGAATGAGCTTACGATAATAATGATAAATAGAGTTAGCGTTAGATATTTCTGCTTCTACATTGATTTCAATATAATTTGGATTGACCTTTAGCCAAGGCCTACCAGTTGTAAAACCTGCATTTGGACTAGCATCCCATTGCATTGGTGTGCGTGAGTTATCCCGCCCTTTCGCATAGATACTTTCCATAATTTGCTGATGGGGAATCCCTGCTTCTGTTTGCTCCTTATACATATTAATGATTTCGATATCAAGATAATCTTCAATGGAATCGAAGCGAATATTGGTCATCCCAATTTCTTCTCCTTGATAAACATAAGGGGTACCCTTCATCATGTGAAGCAATGTTGCAAGCATTTTTGCAGATTCAACACGGTATTTCTTGTCATTTCCAAAGCGAGAAACAGAGCGTGGCTGATCATGATTATTCAAATAAAGACTATTCCAGCCAGTATCTTCAAGGGATAGCTGCCATTTTGATAAGTTTGCCTTTAAATCAGCTAATTTTAATGGTTTTAAATCCCATTTCCCATTTTCTCCACTATCAAGACCCATATGCTCAAACTGAAAAACCATATTTAATTCTTTGCGATCTTCACTTGTATATAGCTTGGCGAGTTCAGGTGTAACTCCTGGCATTTCTCCAACTGTCATAACATCATAATGAGAAAGAACTTCACGGTTCATTTCCTGTAAGTAATCATGTATATGCGGTCCATTTCGGTAAAATTTACTACCTGATGCATATTTTTTTCCTGGCTTTAAATCTCCATCATCAAAATTTTCCGGCTTTGAGATGAAGTTGATGACATCCATTCGAAAGCCGTCAATCCCCTTTTCAAGCCACCATATCATCATGTTAAAAATCTCTTTGCGAAGAGATGGATTACGCCAGTTTAAATCAGGTTGTTTTTTTGAAAAAAGATGCAAATAATATTCATCAGTTGCTTCGTCGTATTCCCAAGCAGAGCCACCAAAGTTTGAATACCAATTTGATGGTTCTTTTCCATTTTTCCCTTTTCGCCAAATATAGTAATCGCGATATTTGCTGTCTTTCGACTGTTTTGCTTCTAAAAACCAAGGATGTTCATCAGAGCTATGATTGACAACTAAGTCCATAATGAGCTTCATGCCGCGCTTATGAACCTCTGCTAAAAGCTGTTCCCAGTCATCCATTGTTCCGAAATCATCTATAATATCTTGATAATCACTAATATCATAGCCATTATCATCATTTGGTGATTCGTAAATAGGCGATAACCAAATGACATCAATGCCTAAATTTTTTAAATAATCAAGCTTGGAGATAATCCCTTGTAAGTCCCCTATTCCATCTCCATTGCTGTCCATAAAACTTCGAGGATAAATTTGATAGACGACACTTTCCTTCCACCATGCTTTATTCATGAAGTAACAACCCCTAGTTGAGTGATATTTTTGGTAGTTTAATTTGTGTAAGCTACACCGTCTAACTGCTTTTCATATGTAAAAACGAAGATACGATACCATCATTGCCAATTCTGGCGTGATGGTATCGTAAAAGTTGGTTAATTCAATTACTTTTGTCTACGGATTTTACCGAAAAATAGTGTGAGTACAAAAGGAACGATAATAACAATGGCCATGCCGATAAAGAATGCTCCCCAGTTTTGTGGGAAGATCGATAAGAATGCAGGAAGACCACCAACTCCAACTGATGGTGCTTTTACAGCTTGAACGGAAATAAATGCACCAGCAAGGGCTGAACCGATAATAGCTGAAATAAAAGCATATCTAAAACGTAAATTCACACCGAACATCGCTGGCTCTGTAACCCCTAAATAAGCAGATACTGCTGAAGTAACGGATAAGCTTTTAAGTTTTTCGTCCTTTAAGATAAACATCATCGCAAGTGCTGCCGTTCCTTGGGCAATATTCGATAATGCAACCATTGGCCATAGGAATGTGCCACCAGTGCTACCGATTAATTGTAAATCGACTGCTAGGAAAGTATGGTGCATACCTGTGATAACGAGTGGAGCATACAATCCACCATAAATGAGACCACCAATAATTGGCGCAAATTCAAAAATACTTACTACAGCATCTGTGATGACGTTACCAATTGCAAACGTAATTGGTCCAATAGCGATAAATGAGATGAGTCCTGTTATTAATAGAGCTATTGGTGCAACTAATAAAAGCTGGAATGAATCAGCAATTTTGCTTCTCAACCATTTTTCGAGCTTAGCTAGTACATAAGATGCGACTAACACTGGTAAAACTTGTCCTTGATAACCAACCTTTTGAACCTCTAATCCAAATAGGTTCCAGGTTGGAATTTCCTCAGCTGCTCCATAGCCCCATGCGTTTAAAAGATCTGGGTGAACGAGCATTAAGCCTAAAACGATCCCGAATAATGGGCTTCCCCCAAAACGATTCACTGCAGACCAACCAACAAGACCTGGTAGAAATGTAAATGCTGTGTTGGCAATTAAGTTGATAATATTGGCAATATCTGCCCATTGTGGGTACTTCTCAACAATTGATTGCTCAAAGAAAATGCCTGGTCCTGTTAATAAATTATTAATCCCCATTAATAAACCGGCTGTTACGATTGCAGGTAAAATCGGGATAAAAATATCTGCTAATGTTTTAATTGCACGTTGCATAGGATTTAAATGCTGTTCAGACGCCTTTTTCACGTCTTCTTTTGATGCTTCCCCTACACCTGTTTGATGAACCATTTCCTTATAGACCTTATCAACGGTTCCTTGGCCGATAACTACTTGAAACTGCCCATTCGTTGAGAAGGATCCTTTTACAAGGTCGATTGCTTCTAGAGCTTCTTTATCAACCTTACCTTCATCGACTAAAGCAAAACGCAAGCGTGTAACACAGTGCGTTGCTGCTGATATATTGTCTTTTCCACCAATGGCGTCAATAATTTGACTAACTTGTTTTTTATCAACATTCATGGTTTTTCCTCCTATATTAATAGATGTTTAATCGTAAAATAAATTATTAGAGCGTTTTCATACTATGACAGAAACTATTAACATGTATATACATGTTATGATGTTATCTTATACCTGTATATACAAGTTGTCAACGAAATTAATGCGTTTTCAATTACCTGATTATGGTGAATGGAAGACAATCAGTAAAACTTAACTAGTATTAGTAGTGTCTTATTGTTTCAAAAAGATACAAATGGTAAAACAGAGATAGGAAATAAAAAAATGATGGAGAAGATATGAGATGACCTTTTTAGAAAGAATTACCCCATTTTTAAATACAGAAGATACTGTTGTTCAAGAATTTATTTTGCATGCACTTCACGATTATTCAGAAACAGATAAAAAATCAATTGAATTATTAATCAAGGAAGCAAACCAAAATGAGGAAAAACGGGCAACTATTTTATTGTACCTATCGATTGATCCGAATCATGAAGAGCTTGTTCGCTTACTAACTGATGGCATCCACCAATCATCAAGTGAATACCGACAATTGTATATTCAGTTATTAAAGGATCTTAATCCCAAAATAGTCTTGAAAAACAAGGATGCTTTAGAGCCGTATTTTTCAAAAGATGAGTGGCAGTTGTTTGATTTGCTAGTAAACGGAACGATGGAAGGTGTAAAGAGCGAATATGCCAATATACTTAATAGGCTAGAGGCTGAACAAGCCTTCGATGGAGTTTTATATAAACGGGCAAAAAAAATTGCTTTTACATTAGTAGAGAACAACTGGATAACAGAAGCAGAAATTGCAAAGTCAGTTGAGGGAAATATTGAAAAGCAGTGGTTTGATTATGATGGAAAATTAGCAATCTATATGATCAGCTTAATAAAAAGTAAAGGATTTATTCCACAATTGGTTCCTTTACTTGTCCGAGATGATGACGTTTTGTTAGAGGAAGTTGCTGCAGCCTTAATTTCTCTTCAATCAGATGAAGTTGTTGATGCGGTATCCCCTTATTTACTAAAGGAGGAGTCTTATCTATATGCAACCTCTATCGTCGATAATATTAAGTCGGATTATGCAGTAGACGTTTTGCGAAAGGCTTACCATCATGTAGAGGATGATGAAAATAAAGAGATGATTATTGAAGCCCTTGCCCATCATGTAAGTCCGAAGGCAGAGCCAGAAATAAATGACTATGTAAGTAAAAGACCGGTTACTTTTTACTATAGTCTTGCAGAATTAGCATATAGCTATTATAAATTGATTGGTATAAGTCACCCTCTTTTTAATGAATGGGTAGAAACGATAGAGGAAGAAAGAAATGATCCAAATGATTTTGCTGAGCTGTCAGTAAACGTTGAAAAGGTTGGAAGAAATGACCCGTGCCCATGCGGTAGTGGGAAGAAGTATAAGAAATGCTGTCTATAAGTGCTATCTTTATTTGCTTAAAACGTACTTCTTATTTAAACTCTATATAGACTCTTTAGTATGGAGTGAATATAGTGGATAGTAAACAAAAACAGATTTTTGATATTATTGATGTAAGCTTACTTGCAGGAAAAATTATGTTACGAAGTGGAGCTGAAACATACCGAGTCGAAGATACGATGATGCGGATTGCGGCTGCATATGGAATCGAGCATTCTCATAGCTATGTCACCCCAACTGGAATTATATTTTCGGTTGAGCGCGAGAATGTGACAGAGCTAGTGAGAATCGTTGATCGTTCAACAGATTTACAAAAGGTTGCTAAAGTTAATAATATCTCAAGATTAATTAGCAGTGGTGAACTTACCGTCGAAGAGGCTCTTTCACAGTTAAAGGAGGTTGAAAGAGACCCTCATGCATATCCAATTTCGATACAAATTATCGCTGCATCGATTGCTAGTGGCTGCTTTTTAATTATGTTTAAAGGCGGTTGGATAGATGTTATACCTGCAATTATTACAGGTGGAATCGGCTTTACGAGTTTAATTTATCTTCATCGCTTAGTTGAAGTGAAATTTTTCGCTGAATTTCTTGCAGCTTTATTGATCGGACTTTTATCAGTGCTATTTATTGAGACAAATTTAGGTGTGGAACTGGATAAAATCATCATTGCATCGGTAATGCCCTTAGTGCCTGGATTATTAATAACAAATGCTGTAAGAGATTTAATGGCAGGTCATTTAGTTTCAGGGATATCAAAAGGTGCTGAGGCGTTTTTAACAGCCTTTGCAATTGGTGCAGGTGTTGCGGTTGTATTTTCAATCTATTAGGGGGGATTTATCATACTAGTTGAACAAATTATTACAAGTTTTATAGCTTCAGCTGCATTCGGTGTGATTTTTAATGCCCCTATTAAATCGTTATTTAAATGTGGTTTTGCTGGAATGATTGGTTGGGTGATCTATGTTATCCTTTTTGAATACTCTGGAGATAGTGTATTTGCTTCTGTCCTGGCTTCGTTTATTATCGGGGTCATTAGTCAATACTTTGCAAAGCGATATAAAACCCCAGTGATTATTTTTAACGTATCGGGAATTATTCCTCTTGTACCAGGTGGTTTAGCTTATGATGCGATGAGAAGAGTTGTAGAAAATGATTATAATACAGCGATTTCCCTTGCTGCAGAGGCGTTTATGATTTCTGGCTCAATCGCGATTGGGTTGGTGCTTTCAGAAGTACTTAATCAAATTTATCGTAAGGCAACAATGAAGAGAATCGTAAATAATTAGTAAATCATCTTAAAAATCGGATGTCACTATTGTATAATAGACTGATGTAATTACAAGTAGAGAGGTTATTTAAATGAATACATTTATTAACAATCAAATTGAATTGTTTCAAGAAAAAAATAAAAATCGTGGACGCTTATTAGTTAGTTGTCCAGACCAACCAGGTATTGTTGCAGCAATTTCTAAGTTTTTATTTTCACATAATGCAAATATTATTGAATCAAGTCAGTATTCAACAAATCCAGAGAACGGTATGTTTTTTATTCGCATTGAATTTGAATGTCCAGGATTAAAGGATAAAGCAAAGGAAATTGAAGAGCAATTTACAGAGATTGCGAGTCAATTTGATATGGAATGGAAATTAACACATGTTTATCAAATAAAAAAGGCAGCCATATTCGTATCAAAAGAGCTTCATTGTTTGTTAGAGCTTTTATGGGAATGGCAAAGTGGCGATTTAATGGCGGATATTGCACTTGTCATAAGTAACCATGAAGAAGCGAGAGATGTTGTAGAAGGATTAAATATTCCATTCTATTACATACCAGCTAACAAAGATATCCGAGAGCAAGTTGAAGAGAAACAATTGCAATTGCTTAAAGAGTATGAGATAGATGTCATTGTTCTCGCGCGTTATATGCAAATTTTAACACCAAAATTTGTTGCAGAAAATCCAAATAAAATTATTAACATTCACCATTCATTCTTACCTGCTTTTATCGGGGCAAGACCATATGAGCGCGCCTATGGGCGTGGTGTGAAATTAATTGGGGCAACATCTCATTATGTTACAAATGATCTTGATGAAGGTCCAATTATTGAACAGGATATAAGCCGAGTTGATCATCGCGATAATGTTGATTCCCTTAAAAAGATCGGCCGTTCCGTAGAGCGAAGTGTTTTAGCGCGAGCTGTAAAGTGGCACTTAGAAGACCGGATTATTGTTCATCAAAATAAGACAATCGTGTTTTAATTTTGATCCCCTTTATAAAGGGGATTTTTTATTGAAATGAGGTTGGAATATAACGAAAAATCACCTAATGAAAACCGTACATTGCTCATTGTAAAATCAACAAAAGAAAAGACTTTATACTAAGAGGTTGGTTTTTTGTGCGGATTTTATAAAGGTTGATTGGAACGGATAACATGAGACTCCTGCTTAGAGAAGTGTGTAAAGGGAAACCCGACAGGTGCGTAAATACGAGGAGAATCCCGGATCGCCTGTGGAAAGCGAATGCGAATGTCTGAGCCGGAAATTTAACCCAGAAAATAGATAAAAACTGAATGTAACTCGTAAAACATTGCCCCACGTTTATTATGTTTAATGGTATAATAATTTCAATAATTTGATAACAGGGGTACGCTATATGAAACGATTAAACGGCAAAACGGTCGCTCTCTGTGGGCAACGTAAGTCAGAGGAATTAAGCAAGCTAATTGAAAACCTAGGTGGAGTAGCGTTAGTCCGTCCGGCACAAGGGACTGTATTTCTCGATGAAGCGATTGTAGAGGGAGAAATCAAGGCGCTTGTTGAAGGCTCGTTTGAATGGTTTATATTTACGACAGGAATAGGAACAGATAAGCTATATCAAACTGCAGTAAATATGGGCCTTGGTGAAAGATTTATTGATGCGCTAAAAAATGCAAAAGTAGCTGCTAGAGGCTATAAAACGGTAAATATGTTAAAAAAATTGGGGATTGTTCCTGATGTGAGAGATGATGATGGAAGTACAGCAGGGCTTATCCGGCAATTGAAAAATGTTCAATTATCCGGATGTCACGTAGCACTTCAATTACACGGTGATCCGGCACCTGCCTTACTAGCTTTCCTTGAAGAACAAGGAGCTTCATATAAGGAAATCTTACCTTACAGACATACTCCTCCAAATCAAGAGGTTATGAAGCAATTGGTTGATGAAATTGTTAATGGCAAAGTAGATGCTGTTAATTTTACAAGTACACCACAGGCGAGGTTTTTAATGGCTTACGCAAAGGAACAAGGATTAGAAGAAAAAGTATTAAATGCATTTTCAACTAACGTGATTGCTGTTTCAGTTGGTAAAGTAACTGCACAAGCATTGAGAGAGGTTGGGATTGAACGTATCGTTGTCCCAGAAGAAGAGCGAATGGGAAGTGCGATCATTGCTCTCGTTCATTATTTTCAAGAGAAATAAAGTAAAGGGAGGTCATTATTATTATTTAAAGATAATGACCTCCTTTTTTATTTTGGATATTTATAGCAAATAAACTTCAATGTTTTCATTTGGTTAGAAAATAATCATTAGTACCTTGCAATGTTCACTAGTAGATGTTATTATATAGCTTAGTTGGAAGCAATTGTTATTTTTGGTCTGCTAGTGAACAATATACAGTAGTGAACAACATATAATAGGAGATGACCAAAATGAATGTGCAATTTAAAAAAGGGGTACTTGAGCTTTGTGTTCTAGTTTTAATATCTAAAAAGGATCAATATGGATATGAATTGGCTCAAAATATATCGAAGCATATTGATGTAGCAGAAGGAACTTTATATCCTCTCTTAAGGAGATTAACGAAGGAAGATTATTTCACTACTTATTTAGTTGAATCTACCGAAGGACCATCACGTAAATATTACACATTGACTAAAAAGGGCAGGGACTATATGGAACAATTAGTCACTGAATGGCGGCAGTTTCGCAGAAGTGTAGATACATTAATTGGAGAGGAGTTGGGAAGAAATGAATAAAGTTAGTTTTATAAATGCGCTTTCTAACCAGTTAAAGAAAATACCTCGAAGTGATCGTGAAGATATTCTCTATGACTATGAGGAGCATTTTCAACTAGGCTTAGAAACTGGAAAATCAGAGGAAGAAATAGCTGAAGACTTAGGAAATCCGAAGGTAATTGCAAAGGAGCTATTAGCAGAATATATGATAACTCAAGCAGAGAGTGACCAATCCGTTACAAATATTTCACGCGCTATCTTTGCAACAATTAGTCTAAGCTTTTTTAACCTCATTTTCTTACTAGGACCGATTGTAGCAATTATCGGGGTATATATTTCATTAGCTGCAAGTGCAATTGCGTTCACTCTTTCGCCGTTATTATTAATTGTTTCAGTCATATTTAATGGTACAGAAGGTATACTTTTACAATTTTTTATTACTTTAACGTTGTGCGGCATTGGTATTCTATTAAGTATTGCCTCTATTTACATTGGTAAATTTCTATATAGGGTTATGGTAAAATATGTTAAGTTTAACGTACGTATTATCAAGGGGGGAACGAATAGATGAAAAAAATCCTATTAGGTGCTTTGCTTGCAATCGTTATCGGGATAGTAGGGATGTTCTCGGTTGGGGGAAATGTATTTTCACAAAGTCATTATGTAGAAATAGATGAAAAAAAGACGTTAAAAGCAAATCAAATTAAAGAGCTCGAAATTAACGGAGACGTTGTTGATGTACACATATCTGAAAGTAAAACCGATGAGATCGACATTCACTTTTATGGTGATGTCGGAGAAAGGCTAAAGGACCAAATTCAATTTGAAGTAGAGGAAAAGGCTTCTAAAGTTGAAATTACTGTTGACCAGAAAAATAAATGGTTCGTGCAAATACCATTTATTTATGATGAAATTAACAGTGAAAGAAAGCTAGATATAAGTATACCAGCTAAACTTTTAAAAACATTGGATGTAAAGTCGGATATTGGTAACATCTCAGTTGAAGATGTGCAGCCATCAAACATAATTGCTCGTAGTGATACCGGAGAAATCGATGTTCAAAATTACTCAGGAAAAGGTAAATTTACATCTGATATCGGGGATATCTCTTTAAAAAATATTAGTGGGGAAGTAAAGGCAACAACCGATACTGGAGAGGTTGAGCTTCAGCTAATGAATCTTTCGGATGATATTGAATTAAATTCGGATGTAGGAGATATTAAGGTTGTCGTTCAGGGTGAAGCAAAGAACCTTTCCCTTGATTTAAATAGTGAAATTGGTGACGTAACAGTGGCAGGCTTTGACGGCTTTCAAAATAGCTCATCAAATAGTGTAATTACAAATATTGGTACTGGTGGTCCTATCATAAAGGCTAAAACTGATGTAGGCGAAATAGAAGTTGTAAAGCAATAACAAGATTAGGTGGAAGAGATGGTGGCTTAAAATCCAAGGTTCAGACCTCTCAAACACAATATATAGAATAATGATGTGGTTAGGTTTATATATCAGTGTTTGTTGGAGGGGTCAGACCCTTTTGAGTCACTATAATTTTGCTTATAAATTTATGTTTAATAATTAAAGCGGATTTCTTTTGTTAGCGCTTAACATCCTCTATAATAAGCGTGTACATATGTAATTCATAACATAAATAGGGATGTGGGGAATATGAAATACCGTCAATTAGGGAATACGGATTTAAAAATTAGTGAACTTAGCTTTGGAACATGGGCGATAGGTGGATCATGGGGAAAATCCGATGACCAAGAAGCATTAAAAGGCTTGGAAAAGGCCATGGGTGCAGGTGTTAACTTCTTTGATACGGCGGATGTCTATGGAGATGGTCATAGTGAGGAGCTACTAGCAAAGGCAACAAAAGGCAAGGAAGATAGGGTTTATATTGCAACGAAATTCTGCCGTGCTGGAGATATTCACGATCCGAAAACATACTCCGAGGAAGCGGTAACGGCTTATTGTGAAGCAAGCTTAAAAAGATTACAGCGTGAAACGATTGATCTTTATCAAATTCATTGTCCACCAATGGAAATTTTGCAGTCTGGACAAGTGTTTGCAGTGTTAGATAAGCTGCAGCAGCAGGGGAAAATTAGACATTATGGGGTAAGTGTCGAAACGATTGATGAAGGTTTGTTTTGTATAGAACAGCCGAATGTAAAGGCATTGCAAGTAATTTTTAATATTTTTCGTCAAAAGGCTGTTACCGAATTACTTCCACAAGCAAAGGAGAAAGGTGTTGGCATTTTAGCTCGCGTACCGTTAGCAAGTGGCCTATTGACAGGTAAATTTACGAAGCAGGCAACATTTGAAGCAGATGATCATCGTAACTTTAATCAAAATGGCGAGCATTTCAATGTTGGTGAAACCTTTGCGGGTATTGAATTTTCTAAAGGTGTTGAACTAAGTGAACAGCTTAGCTGGATTGCTGAAGGCAGAGAAAATATGACAAGAGCTGCCTTACGCTGGATCCTCGACCACGAAGAAATTACAACTGTTATTCCTGGATTTAAAACCGTTAAACAGGTTGAGGACAATTTACAAGCAACAACGGTTCCATCCTTTAGTGAGGAAGAAAGAAAACGATTGACAGATTTTTACCGACAGGAGATTCATCCAAATATTAGAGGTGTTTATTAAGTTGTTAATCAGTTAAAATATCGATTCATTCCCTTTTGGTGTAACAATAAGCTCTGTTACGCAAAAGGGCTTTTTTTATTTACCTAGTTAAAGCCTGCCATTGGTGATTGCAACAACGCTTTTTCTTCCTCATTAATTAGCAAACTTTTCAAGTTAATATATGGTCTCCGATAGCCGATATATGCAGTAGCTAACTATTTTATCCTAGGGGAGACATCGACATGAAATTGCTAAAAAACTTAAATATTACAAGGAAGCTATTAATCATTATTATTGTAAGTGCCTTGGGACTTAGTTCTGTAGGTATTCTAGGAGTAAGCTATATTAAAGTTATGGCCCAAGGTTCAGAAATTATGTATAAAGAAAACTTGCTTCCGCTTAACACAATTATGCAAATTAGGGTAAATGCTAGAGCGAGTGATGCCTATACACTAGAGCTCTTAGTTACAGAGGATCCCGAAAGAAATAAAGAATTAATTGATGAAATTGCTTCTGCCTGGGAAGAAATTGATGGGCTAATTTCTGAAATTGAAGGTACTAAGTTAACGAAGGAACAACAAAATTTAGTAGAAAAATACAAGGAGCAGGCAGCAGAATTAAACAGTAGCCGAGATAAAGTTATGAATCTCGCGGTTGAAAATAAAAATGATGAAGCTTATTCAATCTACTTGCAAGAGGTTGAGATAAATCGCGCGGCCTTGAATGATACGCTAAAGGAACTACAGAAAACGAACATTACAAATGCTGAATCAATTAATACTATTAATCAAGAAAACGAACAAGAGATTATTATTTTTGTAACGGTCATTATTGTTGTGGCTCTTATTCTTTTAGTCAGTCTAAGCGTAGTAATTGCACGTATGATCGTTAGACCAATTAAAGAAGTTAAAGGGTTGCTTACTAAAGCAGAAAATGGTGATTTTACAGTTAAAGGTAGCTATCAGTCTAAAGATGAAATTGGTGAACTTACAACCTCCTTTAACAATATGACGAATACATTACAATCTGTTTTTACTACAGTCCAAGATTCATCCCAGCAAGTTGCATCAGCTTCTGAACAATTGAGCGCTAGTGCAGAGCAAAACAGTAAAGCGAGCGAGCATATTACGTTAACAGTACAGGAGCTTGCATCAGGATCTGATAAACAGGTTGATAAAGTCGAAGATAGCTCTAAAGTGATTACAGAAATAACAAATCATACAAAAACAATTGCAGACCATACTGAAAAAATCACGAAAGATGTGTTACACGCTTCTGAAATGTCATTAGAAGGAAATCGGGCAATTAAAAAAGTAAACGAGCAAATGAATTCAATTTACGAGAATGTAAATAGTCTTTCTGAAGCGATTAAAGGTTTGAATGATCGTTCTAATGAAATAGGACAAATTACAAATGTCATAACAGGAATATCTGCACAAACTAATTTATTGGCATTAAATGCGGCTATTGAAGCTGCAAGAGCTGGTGAACATGGAAAAGGGTTCGCAGTTGTTGCGGATGAAGTAAGAAAGCTTGCAGAAGAATCAACTAGTTCTACAGAAAAAATAGCCCAGCTAATTCAGCTAATCCAAAGCGATACAGACAATACAATACAAACAATGAAAAAGGCAGCTGAAGAGGTATATTCCGGACTTAATGTTGTCCATGTAGCAGGAGATTCCTTCCAAAAAATTGAACTAGCGGTTAATGGAGTAGTTTCTCAGATTGAAGATATTTCAGAATCACTAAAAAAACTAGCAAATGGAACAGATATTGTTAATGAATCAATTCAAAATGTTAGTGATGTTGCTAAAGAATCAGCTATGATCACGCAAAATATATCTGCTGCAACAGAAGAACAGCTAGCATCTATGGAAGAAATCTCCTCTTCCTCACAGTCACTTGCCAGATTAGCTGACGATCTACAAATTGTTATAAAGCAATTTAAAATCTAGTCTATTCTTTTCTTTGCAGATGGAGAGCACAATGGTTAAAAAGCAGATAGGGTCAGTCCCCACAATTAGAGTGAGGGACTGACCCTTTATAATTTGCAGATTAAAGCACACTTTCTTTTGCAAAATGAGAAAGTTGCTTACGTCTGTCGATATTTAATTTGACCCTTTTAACTCTTGAATAGCTGGAGACGATTTTCGATGTAGAACGAATTTGTACATAACAATGACGACAACCATAAAGATGGCAGCATAAAAATAAAGATGACCGTAGCCAAGCTCTGCTGCAACAAGTCCTAATAGGTAAGAACCAATAGCTATTCCAGTATCAAATAGAGTAAAGAAGGTTGCGGTAGCGTGACCGCTTCGATTTCTGTCTGTTGATTGAATAGCAAGGGTTTGTAAAGATGGAACGACCGTACCATAGCCCAATCCAATAAATGCACCTGATAATAGGAGCGTAAATGTGGAATTTGCTATGCTTAGTATAATCATACCAATTAAAAACAGGGCAAATGCCGGATACATGACAATATGAGGGCCCTTTTTATCAAATAATTTTCCACTAAACGGACGAGCGATAAGCATAACAATGGCAAAGACAACAAAGAAAAAGCTAGCAGCATCTAATAAATTTAGTTCCTTTGCATAGATAGAAAGAAACGAAAGAACGCTTGAATAAACAAAGGCTACTAAACTCCCAATAAATGCAACTGGAAATGCCCTTTTATCAATTAAATCTGATAGTTGAAGTCGTTTTTTCACTCGGTTTTTATCAGGCTGTTCAATATTGAACTTGCTTGTAGCTGTAAAGATAACACCAGCAGTAATTAAGATTGCTAATATAAGGAATAATACCGTGAAAGATGTAGCTTGAATGAGTGAAAGAGAAACTAAAGGACCGAATACGACAGCTAGATTTGTGGACATAACAAAATATCCAAGACCTTCTCCACGTCTTTTGTGTGGAACGAGATCAGCTGCTATAGCTCCAGTTGCGGTTGTTGCAATACTAAACCATATCCCTTGGAAAAAGCGGAGAGCTAATAATAATGGATATTGATGAACCCATAAGTATAAAAATGAGCATATTGTAAAGAGTAACAGACTTACCATGAGCATTCGCTTTTTACCATAATCAACTAAAAGCTTTCCAGAAAATGGCCTAACGACGATCGCTGATAAAAGGAAAATGGTTACGATTAAACCTGCATCAACCTCTGAGCGATGTAGCTCATCGACAACATAGATAGGCAATGAGGTAAGCAGGCCATAAAACGCAGTAAAGATAAAAAAGTTGCTTAGAAAAATACTTATAAAGGTTTTCGTCCAAATTGGTTGTTTTGTTGCATTTCCCATTTAGATAGATTCCTCCTTCTCAGTTGTATTTGGCCCAAGTTTGTTTAAAAAGGAATAAAAAATCGTAAGCTCTTCCTTTGTTAAATGTTGAGTCATAGTTTGCTCAAATCTTTTCACTTCTTTTTCTACTAATGGAAGCTGTTCGATCGCTTTTTCAGTAAGAGAAACAAGACGCTCCCGTTTATCACTTCCTTGTGCCCGTTTAACCCAGCCGCTTTCTTCAAGCTTTGCCAATGTTCGTGTAACGGTTGGTGCCTCGACAACGAGATAACGCCATATTTCACTCTGTGTCATAGGACCATTATTCTTAATACAGTAAAGTATTGACCATTGTGAGCTATACAATCCGAATTGTTGTAAATGTTCATTCAGCACCTTAGTCATCGCTCTAGTCTTTTTATAAAGGAAGTGAAACAATTGGTTTGTATTTTCCATAGTTCTACACCTCGATTTATTTACCTAGGTAACTATCTTATGATACCAGATAATTTTCTTTTGTAAAGCAAGCTGGTCAAAAAAAAGAAAGCTGACGATATTGTCAGCTTAATGTTATATAATATAAAAATTATTTGTTTGCAGAATTGATCACTTGGCATTCTTTCTCCAGCTCGCTAACTGATAATTCATAAAGCTGCTTTTCAGAGCTCTTATAAATACCCGCTTGCAATAATTTATTAATTAGTTGTGTTTTTCTAAGCTCAATTAGCTTACGTAGCTGAGTAGACATTCGATCACCGCCTCTAAAAGAAAATGATAATCATTATCAATTAGGATTATAACTGATAAAATAAAACTTGTAAACTATTCCAATTAATAAAGAAGCCTTGGTCATAATCACCAAGGCATAATTCATTCTTCTTTCCTATATCAAATGATGAGAAAAGTCTTATAAGTATCAGGAAAGTGTTAAATTTTCACGGTATCCTGCTTTAAATTCCAAGATTTCTTCCAAGAATAGTTAGCGATTAATAGGATGATAAATGCAGCAAAGGCAACGATTGAAAACGTAATGAATCCTGATGCATACGAACCTGTCATTTCCTTTAGCGTACCTAAAATATTTGGTAGGAAGAATCCACCGATACCGCCTGCAGCCCCAACAATACCTGTTACCATTCCAATTTCTTTTTGGAAACGTTGTGGAACTAATTGGAAAACAGCGCCATTTCCCATTCCAAGACACATCATACCGACAAATAAAAGTGCAGTAATAGCAATTAGTGGTGGCAACTGACTAACACCAATCATACAAGCAGCGACTCCTATAAATAGAATAGCAAGTACTTTTACCCCACCAATTCGATCAGATATATAACCTCCGACTGGTCTGAAAAAGCTTCCCGCAAAAACACAAATTGTAACGAAATCACCAGCTTGAACGCTAGACAGTTGATATTGATCGACAAAGAACATGCTTAGGAAGCTTGATAGCCCGACAAATCCTCCGAATGTAACACTGTAAAGCAAGCAGAAGAACCAAGTATCCCGAAATGCAAAAACTTTAAAGTAATTAGCCAATGGCTGTGGTGCAGGTTGTGTCGGTGCATCCTTTGCTAAAAGGAGAAAAAGTCCAAAGGTAATTAGTAAAGGGATAAGTGCAATACCCATCGTCATATGCCAGCCGAATTGCTCTGCCAAACGTGGACCAAATAATGTTGCAAGTAATGTTCCGCTATTTCCTGCTCCAGCAATCCCCATTGCTAATCCTTGTAGATGAGGTGGATACCATCTGCTTGCCATAGGTAAGGCAACGGCAAAGCTAGCCCCTGCAACACCTAATAAAATCCCAATCATAAAAAGCTCCGGAAGTGTATTTCCAGCTAGCAGTCCCCAGAGTAATGGGATAATTGTAATGCTCATGCCGATTGTAGCTGTTTTCTTCGGGCCAATTCGGTCAGTTAGAATTCCTAGAACAATTCTAAAGAAAGAACCTGCAAGTATTGGAATGGCAACAATAAGTCCTTTTTGTGAAGGAGATAGTCCAAATTCCTCGGTGATGAATACACCAAGTGCACCTAAAATAACCCAAATCATGAAGCTTACATCGAAATATAGAAAAGCTGAAAACAATGTTTTCGGATGACCGCTTGTCTTTAAATCAGATAATTTCATATTTATTTCTCCTCTCATCTCATCTTTTCAATGCTCTTATTCTCGTATCTCTGTCACTAATATGTTGCCATTATAAATTGCTCCATTTAGAACGCAAAGCTGTCTGTTAGGAAATATAACAAGAAATATTATGAAATAGGACTCTTTTTTCTGATTGATGGTAATTTATGGTAATAACTGAATGTTTTGTGTTAGAAAATATAACAATAAAACTCTTTAGTAAGGAAAGTTATGAAATAATGAAACTAAAATGAAGAAGACAGATTATGAATGTTGGAGGGTTAAGATGAGGCAGAGACTGGTCGTGATCGGAAATGGTATGGCGGGAGTTCGCTGTGTTGAAGAAGTCTTAAAGCGTAACTCTGAGCTATTTTCGATTTCTATTATTGGAAGTGAACCACATCCTAATTATAATCGGATTTTATTATCTTCTGTTTTACAAGGGGAAGCGTCATTTAACGAAATTACTATAAATAAACGAGAATGGTACGAGGATAATGGGATCGAACTCTATACTGGAGAAACGGCAATAAAGATTGATTCGGAAAATAAGCAAATCACCACCAATCTTAATCGATTGATTGCCTACGATAAATTAATCATTGCAACAGGATCGGAACCGTTTGTTCTGCCCATCCCTGGTGTTGAAAAGGAAGGAGTTGTCACCTTTCGTACAATTGAGGATTGTAAAAAAATCATCGAATTGTCTAAAGGTCATAAGCAAGCGGCTGTGATTGGAGGGGGAGTTTTAGGATTAGAGGCAGCAAGGGGCCTGTTGAATCTGGGTTTGAAAGTGAAAGTCGTTCACAATATGGAATACTTGATGCAACGTCAGCTCGATCCAACCTCATCAAAAATGCTGCAGACAGCCTTAGAACAGCAAGGAATCGAATTCTATTTAGGTAAAGTAACGGGAAAAATAGCAGGGGAAGACAGAGTTGAAAAACTTGAGTTTACGGATGGAACAGAAATTGAAGCGGATTTAGTCGTTATGGCTGTTGGGGTGAAACCTAATATAAACCTAGCTAAAAGCAGTGGTATTGAGACAAGTCATGGCATTATTGTTAATGATTATATGGAAACAACAACACCTGATATTTATGCGGTAGGTGAATGTGCCCAGCATAATGGCATTGTATATGGGTTAGTGAAGCCGTTGTATGAGCAAGGTCAAGCGTTAGCGAATCATCTTTGTGGAATTGAAGAAAAAGGCTATCAAGGGTCGACTTTATCAACAAGCTTAAAGGTGCCAGGTATCGATCTCTTTTCTGTTGGAGATTTCACTGAGAATGAAACATCAAAAATGTTGAAATTAGAAAATCAATTAGAAGGCATTTATAAAAAAATTGTTTTTCAAGGAGATATTATCGTGGGTGCGGTCCTTTATGGAGAAACAGCTAATGGATCTAAGCTGCTTGATCTGATTGCCAAAAGAAAACATGTAAATGATGATGAGAAACGTCAATTGCTTCAAATAGGTGAACGCGGGACAACGTTATTTAAGCAAATGCCGCAAAGTGAAATGATATGTAATTGTAATGCTGTATCAAAGGGAACCATTATGGAGGCTGTACTTCAAAAGGGATTAACGACTGTTGACGAAATAAAGCAATGTACAAAGGCATCCGGCTCATGTGGAGGCTGTAAGTCAATGGTGGCAGATTTGCTTACCTATATTAAAAGTGATGAATGCGAAGAAACAATTGAGCAAACCACATTGTGCAAATGTACGGAATTGACGGAGGATGAAGTTGTTTACCAGATTCAGCAAAAACAATTATCTTCATTACAAGAAGTATTTACTGAGTTGAATTGGAAATCTGGAAATGGCTGTAGCACCTGTATTTCCGCAATTCGTTATTATTTAGCGATGATATACCCAGGGCATGACAGGTCGATTAAAAAGGATATGGTAAATGCTCAGCTCGAGGAAGATGGTACTTATTCACTTATCCTACAAATGTATGGTGGCATGACAAATGTTAATGAATTACAAGTGATAACAAATGTTATGAAAAAGTACCAAATACGTGAGGTGGGATTAACGGCAGAACAACGATTTCAATTAAAGGGGATTCAAAAGGAAGTCATTTCTGCTGTATGTACAGAATTGAAGATCCCCTCAATACCTGCTTTGGATAATACCATTCGTTATGTTAATACATTTTTTGGAGAAAAGCTTTGCCAATGTAGCAATGAAAAAGCAAAGCAATTAGCAATTGAATTTGAGAAGGAAGTCGGTCAAATATTAACACCACATCGTGTCATTATTGGATTTTCAGCCTGTAAGCACCAGGAAAGGGACTTAATGATAAAGGATATTAGCATCATTGGCAACAATGGAGGCTGGGAAATTTATGTTGGCGGAAGTGCGGGGCAACAATATATTCAACGAGGGGAACTATTGACAGTTACAAAAAATCCCCATGAAGTAAAGCTGCTCTTAAGAGGATTTGTTCAATATTATCGAGAAACCGGGAATTATCAGGAGCCAATTTATGAATGGATTAAAAGGGTTGGGCTGATTCATATCAGAGAGGTCTTATTCGAAACGTCGTTATGTAGGCAATTAGTTGAGCGGTTGGAAGAGGATAAAGCTGTGAGTTTAGAATATGTGACGAAATAATTAAGAGATTAAGAGAATAGGGATGATGCGTTTTGACAGAACTATTATTAAAATACTTCCGAACGAAGCAACAAGAGGTCCAATCAGAAAAGGTTTATGATACACAATGCCCGTTCTGCAGCATGCAATGTAAAATGCAATTAATTGAGCAATCAATCGTTTCAAGGAAGAAGTATACAACAATAGGAGTAGCTAATCCTACATCTGAGGGAAGAATCTGCATTAAAGGAATGAATGCCCATCAGCATGCACTTCACCAGGATCGGATTAAATATCCATTACTTAAAATAAACGGTGAATTTGTTCGGATTTCATGGCAGGAGGCATTAGCTGTGATCAAGGAAAAGTTCACTGATATTCAGGCAGCAGATGGTACAAATGCACTTGCGGTTTATGGGAGTGCTTCTATTACAAATGAAGAAGCTTATTTATTAGGGAAGTTTGCTAGAGTGGCACTTAAGACGCGCTACATTGATTACAATGGCCGCTTGTGCATGTCAGCCGCGGCAACTGCAGCGAACCAGACGTTCGGGATGGATCGTGGAATAACAAATGCACTAACTGAGGTTCCAACAACGCGTGTCATTATATTAGCTGGAACAAATATAGCAGAATGCCAACCTACAATTATGCCATACTTTGAAAAAGCAAAAGAGAACGGTGCTTATATTATCGCGATTGATCCAAGGGAGACAGCAACGACACAAATCGCTGACTTGCATTTAAAAGTTAAACCAGGAATGGACGCTGCCTTAGCAAATGGATTATTAAAGGTCATCCTCGAAGAAAATTTAACTGATGAACAATTCATTCGTGAGCGTGCTACAGGCTTTGCTGAAGTAAAGGAATATGTGCTTTCTCAATCATTAGATGAAATTGCTGAATTAACAGGTGTTTCAAAGGAGCAAATTCAAACGGCAGCGATAAAATTTGCAAGTGAGGAAACAGGTATGCTATTTACGGCTAGAGGTGTCGAACAGCAAATTGATGGGACAGCAGCTGTAAGGAATTTACTTAATGTGTTAATTGCAACAGGGAAAATTGGTAAGCCCTCATGTGGATATGGGGCGATCACAGGCCAAGGTAATGGTCAAGGAGCGCGTGAGCATGGACAAAAGGCCGATCAGCTACCAGGATATCGTTCAATCGAAAATGATGAGCATAGAGAATATATAGCGTCTGTTTGGGGGATCGACGAGGAGGATATACCGCGTAAAGGTGTTTCGGCATTTGAAATGTTTAAGAAAATTGATGAGGGAGAAATTACAGGAATGCTGCTCATGTGCTCAAACCCTGTTGTTTCAAATCCAAATGCCAATTTTGTAAAAGCAGCGTTAAAAAAGTTGAAATTCTTAGTTGCTATCGACTTATTCGTATCGGAAACAGCCGAATATGCCGACCTTATTTTGCCGACCTCCTCTTATTTAGAGGACGAAGGAACAATGACGAATCTAGAAGGTAGAGTCATTCTAAGAGAGGCAAGTCGACCTTGTCCAGGAGAAGTAAAGCATGATTGGGAAATTATATGCGAGATTGCGAAGGTATTAGGGAAAGGGCAGTATTTTCCTTACAAGAAAGCAGAGGATATCTTTAATGAGCTGCGTGTAGCTAGTAAGGGGGGGATTGCCGATTATTATGGGATTACGTATGACCGCATTCGAAAGGAAAAGGGGATTTTATGGCCATGTCCAGATGAAAATCATGCTGGAACAGCTCGATTATTCGAGTATTCCTTTGCACATCCAGACGGAAAGGCAAAGATGGTTGTTGTAAGTAATACATCACAAATCCCGAAGGAAAAACCATCAGAGGAATACCCGCTCTATTTAACGACTGGCAGAGTGGTGTCACATTATTTAACAGGAGTCCAAACGAGGAAAAGTGCTGCTCTAGCGGCAAGAAATTTTGAATCGTATTTAGAAATTCATCCTGAAACAGCAAGAAAATATCAAATTGAAAATAATCGTCTTGTAACAGTAACTTCTAAGCGGGGAAGTATCGTTGTAAGAAGCAAATGGACAGATAAAATTAGACAGGATACAGTCTTTGTTCCATTCCATTGGGCAGATAGCCAAAATGTAAACATGTTAGTTGGCGAGGATTTAGATCCTTTTTGTAAAATGCCTGGATTTAAAGTGAGTGCAGTAAAGGTTGTTCCAAATTAATGTAGTGAGGGTGGCTCAAAAACAAAGGTTCAGACTCTTTTGAGTCACTCTCTTTATCTGCTTTCGAGAGAAATGAGCCTTGTATGGCTCAAAACAAGAAACATGAGACTTATCTCCAAGCAAAATAAATTATGTTAGAAAATGTAACATGTAAGTAAAATATTGCAATTTACCGTGTTATAGTAAAGGAAACTTTCTAGGGGAGGAACTACAGGTGGAAAAAAAGAAGCTAGTTCTTATTGGGAATGGTATGGCCGGGGTTCGAGCAATCGAAGAAATACTAAAAATTTCTAAAGATATATTTGATATTACAATCTTTGGCAGTGAGCCACATCCTAATTACAATAGAATCCTTTTATCAAAGGTATTACAAGGTGATACAAATGTGAGTGATATTACCTTAAATGATTGGGATTGGTATGAGGAAAATAACATTACCCTTTATACAGGAGAGACAGTGACCAAAATCCAAACAGAGAAAAAAGTTGTCGTATCTGATAAAGGAAGAATCATACCTTATGATGAAGTCATTGTTGCAACGGGCTCAGTACCATTTATTTTACCACTTCCAGGAGCTGATAAAGAGGGAGTAACAGCCTTCCGTGATATTAAGGATACAGATATCATGCTAGAGGCTTCGAAAAAATATAAAAAGGCAGCCGTTATCGGCGGGGGGTTACTTGGATTAGAAGCAGCTCGTGGATTATTGAACTTAGGAATGGATGTAACAGTTATCCACATTGCCCCAACGCTAATGGAGCGCCAATTAGATGAAACAGCAGGGAAGCTTTTGCAAAAGGAATTAGAAAAGCAAGGAATGAAGTTTTTATTAGAAGCAAGCACTCAGGAAATTTACGGGGAGGAACGCGTAGAAGGCTTAAAGTTCCAAGATGGATCACAGCTTGAAGCAGATTTAGTTGTCATGGCTGTTGGGATCAAGCCGAACGTCGAGCTTGCAAAGGAAAGTGGCTTAACCGTTAACAGAGGAATTGTTGTAAATGACTATTTGCAAACAAATGTGCCAAATGTGTATTCAGTTGGTGAATGTGCGGAGCATAATGGAATTCCATACGGATTAGTTGCGCCATTATATGAACAAGCAAAGGTGCTTGCTCATCATATCTGTGGAAAAGAAACAGCTCCATACAAAGGCTCAGTCTTATCTACTCAATTAAAGGTTTCTGGCGTTGAAGTATTCTCAGCAGGTGACTTTATAGAGGGTGAGGATAAAAAGGCGTTAAAAATCTTTGACGAGCAAGATGGAGTTTATAAGAAGATTGTCTTAAATGGAAATAAAATTGTCGGAGCGGTTTTATTCGGAGATAGCAAAGAGGGAAATCGCCTATTCTCGATGATTAAAAAGGGAGCAGATATCTCTGATACAGAGAAAATTACAATATTACAGCCAATTGGCGAAGAAGCTGGTACTAGTTTAGTTGCAGCAATGAGTGCGGATGAAATTATATGCGGCTGTAACGGTGTTTCAAAAGGTGCCATTGTCCAAGCAATTCAAGAAAAGGGCTGTACATCAGTTGATGAGATAAAAGCGTGTACGAGTGCATCACGTTCATGTGGTGGTTGTAAGCCGTTAGTGGCAGATGTTCTTCAGCTAACACTTGGATCTGAGTTTGATGCATCTGCACAAAAAGAGGCAATTTGTGGCTGTACATCATTATCAAGAGATGAAATTGTCGAAGGTATTAAAGAAAAAGGGTTAACACATGTAAGAGAGGTTATGAATGTACTTGGCTGGGATACAGAGGAAGGCTGTTCAAAATGTCGCCCTGCTTTAAACTACTACCTAGGAATGATTCATCCGAAAGAATATGAGGATGAAAGAGAATCTCGTTTTGTCAATGAAAGAATGCATGCAAATATACAAAAGGACGGAACGTATTCTGTTGTACCAAGAATGTATGGCGGTGTAACAAATGCTAAGGATTTACGTCGGATTGCTGACGTTGTCGAGAAGTACGAAATTCCATTAGTGAAGGTGACAGGTGGTCAACGTATTGATTTACTTGGTGTGAAGAAGGACGATCTGCCAAAGGTTTGGGAGGACCTCGATATGCCTTCAGGATTTGCTTATGGAAAATCACTTCGAACAGTAAAAACTTGTGTCGGTGAACAATTTTGCCGCTTCGGTACTCAAGATTCAATCGGCTTAGGAATTGAACTTGAAAAGAAATTTGAAGGATTACAAACACCGCATAAAGTGAAGATGGCTGTATCGGCTTGTCCGAGAAGCTGTGCAGAATCTGGCTTTAAAGATATAGGCTTTATCGGCATCGACGGTGGCTGGGAAATTTATGTTGGCGGAAATGGCGGTACCCATGTCCGTAGTGGAGACCTTCTATATAAAGTGAAAACAGATGAAGAGGCTATGGAGATTACAGGTGCATACCTGCAATATTATCGTGAAACAGCAAATTATTTAGAACGCACATCTGCATGGATTGAACGAGTTAGCTTAGCACATGTCCAATCTGTACTAGACGATAAAAACATGCGAAAAGAATTGAACGAACGTATGGATGAAGCTTTATCTGTTTATAAGGATCCTTGGAAAGAGATTATTGAAAATGAAAAAACAACAAAACAACTATTTCAAACGGTTGGTATGTCGTAAAAACCCAGGAATAAAATTTTCAGAATCTTAAGTTAATGGAAGTGGACATTAATTACTGGATCACACCTTTATTTTAAAAGGTGTGGCACTTCCGATTCTTAACAGGAAATAAAGTGCAAATTATCCTTTAGCTTAATGCCTAGATCAAGTTTCACTACTGTTAAATGCTTAAAAGTGAAAGTAGGCATTGACGATTGCAGTTTTATTTAATAGTCTAGGAGGAATACATGACATGAAAGAGTTAACGAAATCAAAAATATATGTAGGTGCTTTATCTGAATTACCGGAACGTGTAGGAAAAACGGTTCAGCTTGAAGCGGATAAGGAAGTGGCTGTTTTTAAACTTTCGAATGGGAAAGTGAAGGCTGTAGAAAACAAATGTCCTCATAAAGGCGGCGTGTTAAGTGAAGGAATTGTTAGTGGTGAGCATGTTTTTTGCCCGATGCATGACTGGAAAATATGCCTTGAGGATGGAAAGGTTCAAGAACCTGATTTTGGCTGTGTGAAAACGTATGCTACGTTAATTGAAGATGATAACGTTTATCTTTTAGTATAGAAAGGAATCAAAAGTAACAGAGCGTGTAACTTAATTGGGTCTGACCTCTCCCAACAATTTAGCTCGGTAAGACTAGATTGTGTTGCAGGGTTGGCCCTCTCTCTTTATATCGATAACGGGCATAAGGCCTCATCTCGAAACCGAAGTATAGGTTAGGTGGGATTATTGCCCATACGATCCCTATTAGTTCACCTTGCTAGCATGACGTTTTACTTTATTACTACAGGAGGTAATGGAAAATGGGGGAAGGCAAAGTATATTTAGTTGGTGCTGGGCCTGGGGACAGTGAGTTGATTACTGTTAAAGGTATGGAGGCGTTAAAGCGAGCGGATGTTATTCTTTATGACCGTTTAGTGAATCCAAAGTTGCTGCATTTTGCTCCGGCAAATTGTGAACTAATTTATTGTGGTAAATTACCAACAAGACATTTTATGAGACAAGAAGAAATTAATCATGTTTTAGTTGATAAAGCATTGGAAGGTTTAACAGTTGTTCGTTTAAAAGGTGGAGATCCAAGTATATTTGGTAGGGTAGGTGAGGAGGCTGAGGCTCTAGCAAATGCCCAAATTTCCTATGAAATTGTTCCAGGTATTACATCAGGTATAGCGGCACCGTTATATGCAGGAATTCCTGTCACTCATCGTGATTTTGCCGGATCCTTTGCAATGGTAACAGCACATGATAAATCGAAAAACGGCAAGCCTGATATTGATTGGGAAGGTCTTGCAAGAGGGGTCCAAACGATTGCCTTTTACATGGGCATTTCAAATCTTGAGCATATTTGCGAAAATCTTATCAAGCATGGAAAGTCTGCAGATACACCTGTTATCATCATTCGTTGGGGTACATGGAGTAGACAGGAAAGTGTTGTCGGAACCTTGTCAACAATATCAGAAAAGGTGAGAAGTGCAAACATTATCAATCCAGCTATTACACTTGTTGGTGATATTGTTGCATCAAGAGAAAAGCTGAAATGGTTCGAGAAAAAGCCGCTATTTGGCAAGCAAATCCTGTCTGTAAGTGGGTGTGTGGATGAAGCTGGGTTAGCAAACAACATTGAAGCGCAGGGAGCAGACGTCATTGAATTTCCTAAATGGAAAACATCTGAACGTTATCTTGAAGTGAAGATAATGAATAATCTCGAAAATTATAAACGAATTTTATTTACAACAACAGCATCTGTGTCATATTTTTTCTCATTATTAAAAAAGCAAAAGATTGATATTCGTGAAATTCGCGCAAGCCTCTATTGTAAGCATTCTGCTACGGTTCAAGTTTTAGAAGAAAGAGGGCTATTTGCAAAATTGGAGAATGAAATGACTAAGGAAGGGAAGCTATTGCTTGTAGGTTCTAAGGAAAAAGCCGATCCATTATGGATGCTTGAGTATAAATATGGTGAGTATGATTATGCTGATGTATATCAATCAATTATCGATGAAAGATATATCCCGGTCATAAAAAGAGCTGTTGAAGATGCTTCGATTACTTCTATCCTCTTTTCATCTAAGGAGGCAGTTCAACTTTTTATGAAGGAAGCTGAAAAATGTGGGCTTAGACACCTTTTAGAGGATGAACTAGTTGAACTTCTTTGTGTAACAAATGAAGCGGAGGAAGCAGCTAAAAATTATGGGTTGAAAGCAAAATTATTGGATTACTATGAAATATCATATCCGCATAACGATGCAATAGCAATTGCAACAACGAGTCTATAAAAAAGGCTGAATCAAATACAAGGAGATTGATTCAGCCATTCTACTAAAATGTGATATCAATATTCAATTTCTTCGTAGTCCTTTGGTTGAGGAACAGGCTGCTCTTGGTTTTTTAGGTTGAACTCTGAAAGTGCTTCAGATTTTCGTTTGTAAATTTTCCCTTTAGGATTCGGTTTGCTTTTGCCATCGTTCATTTTCATTACGATCATCTCCTTGTTTCGTTTCTTAACAAATAGTCTATCCATAATAGGTTTTAACATGTTGGATAAATAAGTGTTATTTATTGTTAAAAAATTTAAAAGGTCCGACATATGTCAGACCTAAAGGAAAGATGAATTTAAACTATGCTGTCTTACGGTAATTCAAGTTTAGTTAAAGGCTTTTTAGCTGGTCCCTCGATTACTTCTCCTGCGACAGAATATCTTGAACCGTGGCATGGGCAATCCCATGTGCGATCACCGCTATTCCATTCAACCTCACAGCCCATATGTGTGCACGTCGTATCAACAAGGGAAATATCTCCCTCCGTATTCCTATAGCAACCAGCCCGTCTACCTTCAACAACAACAATTGCCCCTTCGTCTTTTCCAACATCTTCAATAAATTTTTCAGCAGTATCAAATTTCCCTGCAATTAAATGTCCTGCTACATCTAGATTTTGCATAAGGAAGGTTTTAATGCTCGGATCTGCATAAAAGCGAGAAGGATCGTAAAGTTCCTTATAAGGATTATCCTTTTCAAGAACAATGTCACATAAAATATGTGCGGCAGCTGTTCCGTTAGACATCCCCCATTTACGATACCCAGTTGCAACAAGAACGTTTGGATGATTTTCTGTAATTTGTCCGACATAAGGAACTTTATCTAATGTATAAAGATCTTGTGCAGACCAACGATACTTAATTTCCTCAATTCCTACTACTTGTTCTGCAAAATCCTCTAAAGCTTTGTAATGCTTATAAGTTGAAGTACCCTGTCCTGTTTTATGACCATCCCCACTAACTAGCAGCAGCTTTTCTCCATTCATAGGTGTATATCGAATCGAGCGAGTAGGTGAATCCGCACTATAATACATACCACCTGGAAACTCGGTTTTTGATTTTATCCCGAGGACGTAGGAACGTTCTGCATGTAATCTTGTAAAGTAAAATCCTCGACCATCATAAAAAGGGAAATGGGAGCATGAGATAGCATAACGACAAGATACCCGATTGCCATTACGTGTGATGACATTAGGCTTTGCTGTTGATGTATCGATATCAACAGCCGTTGTATTCTCATAGATTTCGCCACCAGCGTTTGTTATTTCCTGTACTAGGACTTTTAAATAAGAAAGCGGGTGGAACTGTCCTTGCTCCTTCATCTTTATTGCGCCCATAACATCAATGGGCAAGTCAATTTTATCGGTAAATTCACTTGTGATTCCTAGCTTTTGATATGCTTCATATTCCTTTTCAATCTTCCGCAAATATTGATCACTGACTGCATAAATAATGGCATCCTCTGTTGTTAAATCACATTCAATCCCAAGCTCTTTTACGGTTTTTCGAACAAATTCAAGTGCGTTTTGGTTTGCCTCATAATATTTCTGTGTTTTTTCGATACCGATATGTTGAATAAACTCATCATAGATAAGGCCATGCTGAGCGGTAACCTTTGCCGTCGTGTGGCCAGTTGTTCCATTAAATAATTCGCTTGCTTCAAGAATTGCAACCTTTAATCCGTTCTTCATTAGCAAATAGGCAGTAGTGATTCCTGTAATACCGCCTCCAACAATTGCGACATCAACGTCTATGTCCTCTGATAACTCTGGATAACGCTCAAAGCTTGTTGTGCTTCTCCAATATGATGATGGTTCAAACGGCATTTGCGCCTGATTAGTCATTAGTATCCTCCCTTTCCACGAACACGCTTCCGTTAGCATGA
The DNA here is from genome assembly GCA_031180805.1 of Bacillus sp. (in: firmicutes). Lineage (GTDB taxonomy): Bacteria > Bacillota > Bacilli > Bacillales > Bacillaceae > Metabacillus. Next base: position 477 of record JAPSLL010000002.1, on the reverse strand, counting down.
AAAACTCAAAAATGAAACCGTGAACCCATTTAAGATAATTTTTACCTATTGTGTAAAAAACATGTATTGTTCAGCGTGATTTTTTCTTCTATATATAAAAGTCTTACGGCGACTACGTCTTAAGTCTTAGCTGAAAATAAAGCTAGGGCACGTTATTGGAAAAAGGAAAAGTAGGTAAGATAAAGCTATAAACAAACACACTATCAACACCAATAAGCTGATAAGGCTAAGGTTGAGATAGATAATTAATAAGGCGGTAAATATCACCGCTACATTTATAGAAAGGAGGAAGATAAGATGAAAAAATTTGGTTTATTTATTTTAGGTGGGGTGGCAGCGATTGTCCTCTTATCAAATTTGGCACCAATGATTGCTTTAGCCCTTAGTCTTACAGTGATGTATTTTTCATATAAAGGCTTTATGAAAACAGACTCAACTTTCACGAAAATCCTATTAGCCATTATCGGTGTTGTTGCC
>JAPSLL010000094.1 GCA_031180805.1 Bacillus sp. (in: firmicutes) | reverse complement strand
GAACGAAGAAAAATGACCCACAGCAAAAAAACAAAAAGGGTTTTGATTCAAGCGTTATTGATTCAGAATTTAGCCATGAAGTAGGTAGTGCAGATACTAATAAAATCCACAAAGATAAAGCAAAAAAAGAAAGAGCTAATAATAATCGGAACAATTAAGGGGCGAAATGCCTCTTTTTTTATGGGAATTTAAAGTGATGAATTCAAATGGAAAGTTACCCCAAAATAAAAGGGATGTGAGAAATCGTTAAAGTATACTATAAAATATATGTTTTAACTACCCAGTTAGTCATTGACAAAAATTTGTAACCTCGTACACTTAATAATACATACTTGATTAATACATATAAAATAGAGTGTTTTAGATTCATAGATATACAAATTTGGCATATCTTATAATTTATCATTCAAAATGAAAAAATTTACTAATTATATTTAAATTGAATTGTAAACCAATAAAGGATTTTTTCCATTAAAAGAGAATTATAGATAGTGGAAACCTCTAACCGATAAGTTTTTTCTGAATGATTAATTTTTTTACATAAAGAGTAATTTCATTAGTGAAGGATTTTATAGATGCTTGCCTTATTATTTTCTAATAAATGTCATGGACAGTAATAATAAAAGGAGGGGAACTATGAATCGTCATGCCATTAACATTGACACAGTCATACAGGATATCGAAGTATATGCTGTAGTTTCATCTAACGGACGTTTCCAATATATTTCCTCTAATTCAGTTGAACTTGTTGGTTATTCGAATAATCACATTATTGGTAAATATATTAAAGATTTTATTCATAGTGAAGATGTCTTTTTACTTGAAAGTTACTTTTTTAATGAACATCATTTATATCCTTGTACTTTCCGATTTTTAACAGACGATGGTCACTACATTTGGCTTGAGGCGTCATTAGATTTTATTCGCAGTACAGTTACTAAGCATAATCAAGAAATTGTTCTAAGGATGAAGGCACTTGATACGAAATATCCTGTTAATCAGCTCGGGTTAGAAAATAAGCTAAGTGCTATAGATGGAAATAGTGAAAAAAATGCCCATGATTACTTATTAGAAGATTTACCGAGTCCTTTATTTATCGCATCATATGGAAAAATCCTCTATGTGAATAAAGCATTTGAGGAATTACTGGGAACTAGCTCAAAAGAACAATTAATTGGTAAATATACGATTGATTTTATAGATAAAAGTTTTCACGATATTGTTTGGTATCGAATTCAAAAATTACATAATGGAGAAAAGATTGGAATCATAGAACAAACATGGAGAAAGCTTGATGGAAATGAAATAAATGTCGAGGTTTCTGCTAATTTAACAACTTTTAATGGTGAAAAGGTTGAATTAATTGTCCTAACTGATATTTCCTCAAGAAGAAAATTTCAAAAAATTCTCCAAAAGAGTAGGGAACGTTATCAAAGGTTAATTGATAATTCAATTGATACAATTGCAGTAATCCATAAAGATAAGTGGGTGTTTGTAAACGATTCAGGTGTAAAGCTTTTTGAAGCTGAAGATTATTCAGAAATGCTAGGGAGAAATATTTTTGAACATTTACATCCAAATGATCACAGGCATATGAAAGATTCACTTAATAGTATATTAAAGGGTGAAGCAGAGGTACAAATCACCAATCAATCTTGGATTATTTCGGATAATAAAACGATTTATACGGAAATGGTGGGCATACCTACTACCTATTTAGGTGATGGGGCTGTACAAGTGATATTACGAGATATATCAGACCGTAAAAAGACAGAAGAATTAATGCTTCGCTCTGAAAAGCTTTCCATCGCAGGTCAACTTGCAGCAGGAATAGCTCATGAAATTAGAAATCCTTTGACTGCAATTAAAGGGTTTTTACAAATAATGCAGCCTGAATACAAAAAGCATCAGCAATATTTTAATATTGTATTTTCAGAACTAGATCGGATTGAAGTCATACTTAGTGAGCTTCTCATTTTAGCTAAGCCTCAGGAGAAAAAGTTTAAGAAAGCCAACATGGTAGCATTGCTACAAGATGTAGCGATGCTGTTAGAAACACAGGCAAATTTAAATAGCGTTTCGATTGAGCAAATTCACGAGGAAAAAGATTTATCTCTATTTTGTGACCAAAATCAGTTAAAGCAAGTTTTTATCAATCTCTTTAAAAATGCAATTGATGCAATGCCTAAAGGTGGAAATGTTAAAGTTCATACAAAAAAACAGAACGGGAAAATTCATATTATGGTAAAGGATGAGGGAGAAGGAATTCCTTCTGAATTAATGGAAAGAATAGGTGAACCTTTTCTAACTACCAAGGAAAAAGGTAATGGTTTAGGGTTAATGATTACGTATAAAATCATTGAAGACCATAATGGAACGATTGTGGTTGATAGTAAACTAAATGAAGGTACAACTTTTATCGTTGAGTTACCATCAGAATGAATACAGCGGCTAATTAGCCGCTGTTTGTTATTTATGAAATTTGTTTTATATATTTTTCGATTCGATCCATTGCTTCGACTAATTGTTCCATTGATATAGCATAGGAAAGTCGGACATAACCCTCACCATATTCCGAAAAAGCACTTCCTGGTACAAGGGCTACTCCTGCGTTTTTGACAAGTGAAAGTGCAAAGTCAAATGAGGTTTGCTTAAATTTTTTAATTGAAGGAAATAAATAAAAAGCTCCATCAGGTTTGACCACATCAAATCCCATATTAATAAGACGATTATAAACATAATTCAACCGTTCTTCATAGGACTTCTTCATTACTTCCGCGTCGTCTTTTCCAACAGTCAATGCTTCAATCGCTGCCTTTTGAGCAATTGAGGTTGCACATGATACATTGTATTGATGGACTTTTAAGAGGTGCTTTGTAACAACCTCTGGTGCGAATAATAAACCAACACGCCATCCAGTCATACTATGAGATTTTGAAAGTCCATTAATAACGATTGTTTGTTCACGAAGAAAGTTCGCGATTGAAGTGTGTTTTTTTTCGTAAACAAGTTCACTATAGATTTCATCAGATAAGATAAAAAGATTACGTCCTCTTACTAAATCAGCTATCTCTTTTAGCTCATGAGCATCAAGTGTGACACCAGTTGGATTTGATGGATAAGGGAGCACAATACATCTAGTCTTATCTGTAAGACAAGGTTTAATTAGTTCTGCTGTTAATTTAAATTGATTTTTTGTTGTGTCTACATAAATTGGTATACCACCAGCTAATTTAATAAGTGGTTCATAACCTGGATAAACAGGACTAGGTAAGATGACCTCTGAACCTTCCTCTAGCAGTGTCCGGAACGTACAATCGATCGCTTGGCTAGCACCGACTGTAACAATAACCTCATGATCCGGACTATATGTAAGGTCGTATTTATCATTCATAAATTGGCAGGCTGCTTCACGTAACTCATAGATACCTGCATTATGTGTGTATGTCGTGTAATTTTCCTCAATCGCTCTTATCCCAGCTTCCTTTACATGCTGTGGCGTTGCGAAATCAGGTTGTCCAATCGTCAATGAAATAACATCCTTATAATCTGCAACCATATTAAAAAATTTTCTAATACCCGAAATTTCTATTTGCTTAACCTTTGAATTGACTAAATGTTCCATTACTGTCCTCCTTAAATTTTTTTTCGTTATTCGAATGGATGACAAAAGAGTATAAAAGTAATTTTAAGGCTCTTCCAACCTATTGTCATCATTTTCTTTTAAAACGCCATGGAAAATTAGTTTAGTACTACTAATTAAAGGGTATAGTGAAAATGGAAAGTTTGATACGAGAGAAGTGGAGATATTGATTAGAACTCTAGCAGTTACAACAAAAAACGAAGTTGAATATGACCTACCCCTAAAGGAATTAAAAAAGAAGGAAATTAAATGGTTTTGGGTTGACTTTGAAGAGCCTACAGATGATGAAGTTATGCAGCTTTCTCGATTTTTCCGCTTTCATCCTCTTGCGATTGAGGATTGTATCGAATATGTTCAAAGACCAAAAATGGACTTTTATGATCAATATATCTTTATTGTGCTACATAGCATTAATCATACAACGTTAGAAGCTGATGAAGTGGATATGTTTGTTTCTGAAGAGTATATTGTTACTTTTCATAAAAAAATCGTTAGAGATATTAAAAATTTGTGGTATCGCGTGAATAAGGAACCTGTTTTGAAGGAAAACCCATTTCAAATTATGTATAGCATTGTCGACCATCTAGTCGATGACTATTTTCCACCAGTTTACAAATTAGAGGACCAAATCAACCAGGTTGAGGATAATACAAGTGATAAATCGATAAGCGAATTAATGGAGCTTGTTTTTGATATTCGTTCAGAATTAAACAAGCTTAGAAGAACAATTATTCCGATGAGAGATTTATTATATCGAATTATCTCTTCTGCAAGGTTTAATTCATTAAAAGAACGACATATTTATTTTCATGATATTTATGACCATTTATTAAAGCTTGTCGAAATGATAGATGCAAATCGTGAATTATCTTCTGATATTAGAGACAGTTATTTATCGATTAATTCTGATAGAATGAATCGAGTCATGATGACATTAACTGTCATGTCTTCAATTTTTTTACCGTTAACATTTATAGCAGGTGTTTATGGGATGAACTTCGAATATATGCCAGAGCTGTCTGGTAGATATAGTTATTTTATTGTAATCGGAATAATGCTTGCAATAGGTTTAGGCATGGTCTGTTTTTTTTATAAAATGGGCTGGTTTCGCTTTCATAAAGGAACAAAATTATAACGACCGTCAAAAAAAAAATTTAGTTCTCGAATATATATATTAAAATGATTTTTGCCAAACTAAAAAGAGGTGAGAACGGTGAAAGAAAAAGAACTTCTTACTGAGGAAGAGCTGAAAATTGTTGATAAACTTGAAGCTGAAATGTTTTATGCACCAACGCGTATGCATATGAATTTTTATAAAAGTGAAATTCAAAAAATTATTTCACAGGCAAAACGAAGAAAGCAAATTCTTGCAAAATGTTCAAATGAAGCATTGGTATAAATTTTATAAATAACTAAACTGTTGTTTACAAATCCCCCTTAAAATCCTAAAATATGGTTATATCGGTTTTTTGAAAGGGAGAATGCAAATGTCTTTAAACCAACAAATTGCATATCATAAATGGGCAACATTAAAAGTAGTACAGCATTTAGAACAATTACCTTCATCATTGTATCACCAAGCAATTATAAGTGTATTTCCTTCAATTTATCATACGTGTGAACACATGATTAAGGCAGATGAAGTTTGGCTATCGAGATTGCAAGGTAAGGAAGCAAGGACATTTTCTAGTTCTACACCAAAGAAACTGAGAGAAAATTATGAAGTTGTTCTAAATGATTTATCAACATTTATTGAGAATGAAAATACGGTAAATCGAGTGATCACATATAAAAGTTTCGATGGAGAAACATTTTCGAATACAGTAGAGGAACTTATTCAACATATTGTGAATCATGGATCATATCATCGAGGGAATATTTCCGCAATGTTAAGACAATTAAACAATCGTTCAGTACCGACTGATTATATATATTTTTTACGAAAATGAAAAGAGGAGAAAGGATACATCGATCTCCTCTTACATTACATAATGTCTTTATACTACCCTTCATTGACTTAACTACATCTAAAAGAACGGATTCGATTTAAATCAATACCAAAATATTCCCAACGGAATTGATTTCTTCTCCAGCGATACCCTGCAACTGAATTTCTTCCTACGAACGTTGGAAAAAACCAAAATCCTCGACCATTATTAAGACGAATGAATGTAAAGCGATAGAGACATCCACGAATACCACCTGGGTCTACAGCAAAGACTCCAAAATCTGTTTCTTGAGGAATTATGCTAGGTGGCGGGCCTGACGGTGGTCCAATTTGACCAGCACCGCCGCCGATTCCACCTTGCCCAAATCCCGGAGGTGCAAATTGTGGAAAGCCTACTTGTTCGCCAAATTGTGGAAACCCTGGAATCTGAATTGGAAACTGACGATAATACGGATACATAGGTTTTATTACTCCTCTCCTGTTGCTTCACATTACGATATGCATGTGACTAGCAATAGGTGAATACCCTAAGGAGAGAAGAGTTAGTGTCAATGCTTTAATTTTTCTTGTTTCAATATTAACCATATACCATGATTCAGTTTTTGCCTGTGCTTCATCAATCGAATAGACATGAATAATATAATGTTCATTTTCTAGGTGATCATATTGAACGATTGTATTTTCGTCATCTTGTAGGCCGAGCTTTTTTCTAACTAATTGCTCAGCTTCTGTTGGATGTAATGGATCTTCTTCCTCTTCAAGATTCACTTCACTTCTAGACTCAAATAGTACATCGTCATTTAACCTTAGATTATCATTCCCTGTTTGAAGTAATTTATTGTTGGTGTCGTTTT
>JAPSLL010000037.1 GCA_031180805.1 Bacillus sp. (in: firmicutes) | reverse complement strand
AAAAAACCGCCTCAGTATAGGCCGAGGCGATTTTTAAATAAACTTAATTAGCTACAATATTAACAAGCTTTCCAGGGACAGCAATAACCTTACGAATTGTTTTACCTTCGATTTGTTCCTTAACACGCTCATCCTCAAGGGCAACATTTTCTAGTTGCTCTTTCGTAATATCCTTTGCAACATTAAGCTTTGCACGGACTTTTCCATTTACTTGAACAACGATTTCCACTTCATTTTCGACAAGCTTTGTTTCGTCATAAGTAGGCCATGCTTCGTATGAAATTGTTGTTTCGTGACCAAGCTTATTCCATAATTCCTCGGACAAATGAGGTGCAATCGGTGATAATAATTTAACAAAGCCTTCAACAAATTCCTTCGGTAAAACTGTTACTTTATATGCTTCATTTATAAACACCATCAGTTGTGAAATGGCTGTATTAAAACGTAAGCCTTCATAATCTTCCGTTACCTTTTTAACTGTTTGATGGTAAACACGTTCTAATTGATCACTTTTTTGGTCAACTACTTTTGGACTTAATTCACCATTATCCTCAATAAATAAACGCCAAATTCGATCTAAGAAACGTCTTGCTCCATCAAGTCCAGTTGTAGACCAAGCAATAGAAGCATCTAATGGGCCCATAAACATTTCATAAAGTCGAAGTGTATCAGCACCATGTGATTCAACAATTTCGTCAGGGTTAACAACGTTTCCTTTTGATTTACTCATTTTTTCATTATTTTCTCCAAGAATCATTCCTTGGTTAAATAATTTTTGGAATGGCTCTTTCGTTGGTACTACGCCAATATCATATAAAAATTTATGCCAGAAACGTGCATAAAGCAGGTGAAGAACAGCATGCTCTGCTCCACCAATATAAATATCAACAGGTAACCATTGCTTTAATTTCTCATCATCCGCTAATGCTTCACTGTTTTTCGGGTCAATATAACGTAAGTAATACCAGCAGCTACCTGCCCATTGCGGCATTGTATTTGTCTCGCGGCGACCTTTTTTCCCTGTTTCAGGGTCAACGACATTAACAAAGTCGTCAATAATCGCAAGTGGTGATTCACCTGTACCTGATGGTTTAATTTCCTTTGTCTTCGGCAATACGAGCGGAAGCTCCTCTTCAGGAACGGCTGACATTGTGCCGTCTTCCCAATGAATAATTGGAATTGGTTCACCCCAATAACGTTGACGGCTGAACAACCAATCGCGGAGACGATAAGTTACTTTCTTTTCACCCTTTTTATTTTCCTCTAGCCATGCAATCATTTTTTCAATAGCTTCCTGCTTGCCTAGCCCATTTAAGAAATCAGAGTTTACATGCTCACCATCACCAGTGTAAGCCTCATTTGAAATGTCTCCGCCACTAACTACTTCTTTAATTGGTAGATTAAATTTTTGCGCAAATTCAAAGTCACGTTCATCGTGAGCAGGAACGGCCATAATTGCCCCTGTTCCATATGTTGCTAGAACATAATCTGCAATCCAAATTGGCATTTTTTCACCATTAACTGGATTTATTGCATATGCTCCAGTAAATACACCTGTTTTTTCTTTTGATAGCTCTGTACGCTCTAAGTCACTTTTATGTTTAATTTGATCAATATACGCATCAACAGCTGCTTTTTGCTCTGCTGTTGTAATTTTCTCTACATATGCATGCTCAGGAGCTAATACAGCGTATGTTGCACCGAATAAAGTATCAGGACGTGTAGTAAAAACTGTAAAAGTCTCCTCGTGACCATCGATTTGGAAGTGGACATGTGCTCCTTCAGAACGACCAATCCAGTTGCGTTGCATATCTTTAATGCTTTCTGGCCAATCAACTTCTTCTAAATCCTCAAGTAGTCTGTCTGCATAGGCTGTAATTTTTAGCATCCATTGCTTCATCGGACGTCGTTCAACAGGATGACCACCACGTTCACTTTTTCCATCGATGACTTCTTCATTTGCTAATACTGTACCTAGTGCAGGGCACCAGTTTACAGGGACTTCATCCACATATGCCAAGCCTTTTTTATATAATTGAAGGAAAATCCATTGTGTCCATTTGTAATATTCAGGATCCGTCGTATTTACTTCACGATCCCAGTCATAGGAAAAACCTAACGATTGGATTTGTCTTCTAAAGTTATCAATATTATGTTTTGTAAATTCTGCAGGGTCATTCCCAGTATCAAGTGCATATTGCTCAGCTGGTAAACCAAAAGCATCCCAACCCATTGGGTGAAGTACATTATAGCCCTGCATCCGCTTCATTCTTGAAAGGATGTCAGTTGCTGTGTAGCCTTCAGGATGGCCAACATGTAATCCTGCACCTGATGGATATGGAAACATATCAAGCGCATAAAATTTCGGCTTATCTGTATCCTCTGTAGTTTTAAATGTTTTATTTTGCAACCAATAATTTTGCCATTTCTTTTCAATCTGTTGATGATCGAAGCTCATATTACATCCTCCTTCTCTATACTTCCAATATGTATCGTGATTTTATAGTATTAACCGTTTGAACGGATCAAAGTATGGACCAAATGACTGTACTTATTCATAGATGAATAAAAAAAATTGAAAAACCCCCCATCCCAAACAGGGACGAGAGGTTTAGTTCCCGTGGTACCACCCAACTTTGGCATAGACTCATGCCCACTTTGACATCCGTAACGTGGATTAACGACAAATATTACAGGACCCTAATTTGGCTTTCACATTTGTAACTCAAAGGCGAGTTCACTAGCAACAATCGATTGACTCACACCAGCCGTCAACTCTCTGAACGATCAAATGCTACCTACTATTCCTTCTCTCCGTTCATCTCGTATACATTTATTAAACCTTATTTTATATAAATTTGTCATGATATGCAAGTATGTAAAATGGGGGACAGTCCCCATTTCGTTGAATTGAGTCGATTATTATCGATAAACCACTTATTTGGGGACTGTCCCCCATTCACTAATCTCTACCAAAGTTCATCGCTTAACCCCTTGAACAGGAAGGTTTAAGCGATGATTGGGGACTGTCCCCAATCATCAGTGCTTTCACCTAATAATTATAGAAGAGCCTCTTTTTGGGGACTGTCCCCAGTAACGAGCTTCTTGTCATAAATAGAGGTTGTGAAGATTCCAATGAATAGTAGGCTAATGATGATGAGGAAGAGAAGGCTCATGTTGTAATGGTCTACGATGAGCCCACCTAGTAGCGGTCCGATCATTCTTCCTCCAGTAGCTGTACTGTTAACAAAGCCTTGGTAGAATCCTTGTCTTCCCCTAGAGGCAAGACTATCAGCAATCGTTGGGACCGCTGGCCATATCAGCATTTCTCCAAAGGTTAAGATCACCATTGCAACGAGAAAACTAGTAAATTGCTCAGCATTCGCTGCAACTATATATGAAATAATAAAAACAACAAACCCTACAATCATTTGTTTCTTTAACGTTTTAGCAAAATATTTAACAAATAATGATATTAATGGCTGCGCACATACAATTAAAACACCATTCACCGTCCATAATAAGCTATATTGACTTAACGAAATGTCTAAACTTTGAGTATGTGAGGAAATCGTTGTTGACCATTGTACATATCCAACCCAGCATAATAAGTAACCAATACATAAAATAACAAGTGCTTGAAATCTCGGTCCATTATTCCCTTTTCGATTTTCCTCAAGGATTGATGTCTGACTTACATTTGTATCATCTATATTTCGGTAACCAAAAATAGCAATAAAGAAAAAGATTGCATATAACGCCGCATTTGCTATGAAAATATATGTGAATGAGAATGAAGCAACAATTCCACCAAGAGAGGCACCTGCTGCAACACCAATATTTTGCGCTACATAAATTGCGTTAAACGGTTTTCTCCCACCTTCTGGCCATACGGTTCCTGCTAACGCATATGTCGCCGGAAAAACAATCCCTGAACCAAAGCCGATCAAAATAAGCAAATAAACATAGAGTGGCCAACCATGGAAGAACATAAGTAATGTGACAGAAACTAATGTAATGATAATTCCAATAAGAATTGTTTTATAACCACCTATCTTATCGAATAAAACACCGCCAACTAAATTTCCTATTACTGTTGCTGCTGCATTTAGCATTAAAACAACTCCTGCAACAGTTAACGATTTCCCTAAGTGGTCGTGGATATAAATGGTATTTAAAGGCCATAAAAAAGACGAACCCATTACATTTATTAGCATTCCAATCACAAGTAACCAAAGAGAACGTGGCATCTTCATCCTCCTAACAAATAAATTTAAAGCTATAAAACTAGTTTTCTACGATAGTTTTATAGCCTTCATTGAATGAAAAAGGCTTGTTATTTTCAGATGAAAATAGACACAATAACCTCGTTTTTCATTCTGTTCCTCAGAGAATTTTAGCCCCTTTTCTCCCTATTTGCAATGAATATTACACCTGTTAAGGAATGTTGTAATAATGGGAATTTACCGACTTTTCTGCCTGCTTTTACCCTGTTAATCTACATGAACATACATTAAGATATCATCGACATATTTACCGTCCAGATAAAAATTCCTTGATAAGCCTTCCCTGTTCAATAAATCCACATTTTTTGTAAAACTGGTATGCACTTTTATTTGTTCTAGCACACGTAACCATGCAGGAGTCTTATGTATCCGTTCCAACATAGCTTATATTAAAATCAGAAAAGAAATAGCCCCGATTCAAAAATTTCGGCTAATAAACAGCGCTTACCTTCAGATATAGATGAAAAGCGTGTAAAAAAGATGTAGCTGGGAATCATAATCTTGAGCATTCAATCGGTGCTCATTAGGTACCTTCCTATATTCAATAAAAGGGGTGTTGTACAATGGCTAGGAATAAATTATTAGTGCCAGGTGCAGAAAATGCTCTAGCTTCCTTAAAAGAGGAAATTGCAAACGAATTAGGGGTTGAACTAGGTGCCGATACGACCGCTCGTGCAAATGGTTCTGTTGGTGGAGAAATGACAAAGCGCTTAATCGCTTTAGGTGAACGCCAGCTACAGAATCAAAAGCAATAGTATGATGATAAACAAGGAACCTCATGTTGTGAGGTTCCTTGTTATTATTTACCCATTTAATCAATTCCTGTTTTTAAAACGTACAGTTCTTTAATTTGGTTATGGAACAAACTGCATTAGAAAGGGCCAAATCAAGAAGATCTAGCCCTAACCATAAATTTACTTCTTTTCATCTCGCTGTTTTGATTTTATCGGTTGACCCTTCTTTGCATTATTGCTTTTAATAAGCTTAACAGGATCGTAATCTTTGCCTAATTCTAAATCATTGCTATTTACACCGTTTTTTGTTTTTTGCTCAGGATTATTTTGCTTAGACCGCTTCTTCACTGTAATCCCCCTAATATCTTCTTAAAATCATTTCATTCTGCACTTGCTGCAATTGTAGTCTCATCCGGTAAATGCGATCTTGCTGCTCATCATTAGCACTTAAAGCTAAATGATTAATGTCATTAACAGCATTTTCAAGCCCTTGAAGAGCACTAGTATATTCAGTTTCATTATAATGTTCTTGTTCTGCACCGATTTTTTGTTGCTCACGAGCATATTCGAGTGCTTGATTACAGCGTTGCATATATTCGTCAACAGATTGTCTTGTTGCCATCTAAGTCTCTCCTCCAAACGGTATGAAGTCATTAATGCTTCATCAGTTACTATTGTTTGCATGTTTGTTAAAAAACTTGAGTTAAAATAATTGGTAAGTTACGTTGAACACTGTCCATTGAACACATATCATGATAAAATTTTTTGACAGAACACATTTGTTCGTCTAACGAGCATTCGGAGAAAAGTGAGGTAGCTTTCATATGAAACAGACAAATCCATTTAGATTTGCATCTGACAACAAACGGTATCATACATGGAATTATCATTTACGACATACATTTGGCCATAAAGTGTTTAAGGTTGCTTTGGACGGAGGATTTGACTGCCCGAACCGTGATGGCACTGTAGCACACGGAGGATGCACATTTTGTAGTGTAGCCGGCTCAGGGGATTTTGCTGGTAATCGAGCTGATAACCTTGTAACACAATTTCATAGCATAAAAGCTAAAATGCACAAAAAATGGAAAGATGGGAAATACATGGCATATTTCCAAGCGTATACAAATACTCATGCTCCGGTTGAAGTATTAAAAGAAAAATTTGAATCAGTTTTAAACATAGAAGGTGTTGTCGGGTTATCAATTGCAACAAGACCTGATTGCTTACCTGATGATGTTGTAGAATATTTGGCCGAACTTAACGAGCGCACGTATTTATGGGTTGAGCTCGGTTTACAAACTGTCCATGAGCGTACTGCATTATTAATCAATCGGGCACATGATTTCAATTGTTATGTTGAAGGAGTTAACAAACTTCGAAAACATGGAATTAATGTCTGTTCCCATATTATAAATGGCTTGCCTTTAGAAAATGAAAAGATGATGATGGAAACAGCGAAAGCAGTTGCTGACTTAGATGTTCAAGGGATAAAAATTCATCTCCTACATTTATTAAAAGGTACACCAATGGTAAAACAGTATGAAAAAGGTCAATTACAATTTTTGTCACAAGATGATTACGTTAATCTCGTTTGTGATCAACTCGAGATACTTCCACCAGAAATGATTGTCCACCGTATTACTGGTGACGGTCCAATTGATTTAATGATCGGCCCTATGTGGAGTGTAAATAAGTGGAACGTGCTAAATTCAATAGATGCTGAGCTAATAAAAAGAAATAGCTTTCAAGGAAGGTTTTACCAGCAAGAAGGAGTTATTGAAAGATGAAATTACAACGGATTTTACCATTTGCCAAACAGTTACTCGAGGCTTCCGTTAACGAAGGTGATTATGTTATCGATGCAACAATTGGAAATGGTCATGATACTGTTTATTTAGCTAAATTAATCGGCAAATCAGGACATGTCTATGGATATGATATCCAAGAAGCAGCGATTGCTAACACAAAAAAAATGTTAAAGATAGAAAGCCTCGAAGACCGTGTAACACTTTTTCATCAAGGTCATCAGCATATCTTTCAAACTGTTCCTAAGGAAAAACATGGTGAGATTGCTGGAGCAATTTTTAATCTTGGCTATCTTCCTGGAGGAGATAAAGCAGTCGTTACCATTGCGGAAACAACAATTGAGGCAATTGAACAACTATTAGCTATTTTAAAGCCAGAAGGACTCATTGTACTTGTCATTTATCATGGTCATAAAGAAGGCCAAATAGAGCGTGATAAAGTAATGAACTATGTTCAAGCAATTGATCCGAGTGTTGCACATGTCTTGAAGTATCAGTTTATTAACAAAAACAATCATCCACCATTTATTGTTGCAATTGAAAAATGTTAAACAGTTGTGATGTCATAGGATGGAAAATTCCTTTGAAGCGTAATTCTACCCTAGTTGCGCAAAGAAATAATTACTTCAATTATATCTTTTTACTCTCACTTACGTTTTTTCATAAAAGCAAACAATGTGAAGAAGAATTTAATCTATTTGCTCTTAATTATTGTAGTTTTTATCTTATATGAAATGCCTAAAGCAGTGTGGTCGAAACCCACTGCTTTTTTATGAACTTCTTTTCCATGGAAGCTTTTGGATCGTCCTATACGCTCTTCCATTGAAATAAAAAAAGAACGACGTTAAACCACCTAATTTGATTAATCTTTTGGCTAATTTATGCAACTCCTTATGTTCCGCTACCTTATCATCTGATAAATAGACCCCTAATAATCCTCGATTAATTAAACGATGAAAATTCTCATGCGGAATCCCTGTAAGATGCTGGTCTGCCTTTTCCACAAAATACTCAAGTCTTTCCATCATATCTGATTCTGAAGCATAATAACTACAAAAATTCAAATCCCCGCCAAGCTTATCTTCTTCCTGATCTATTAAGTAATCAAGCAAAATGTGAAGACCTTGTACATATGGAAAATAGCTTTCTTTGATTTGTAACGCATGTTTCTCATCAAACCCATCCTGAAATGCATATGCAACTAAACAGAAAATGCCAAGCGTAGAGCCTGTACAAGCAGAGAACTCATACCATTCCATTTCAGGCACATTTGTTTTATGAGCTTCAAACCAATTCTCTAAACGAGGAACACGTTCTTCTTTACGTACATGTTTATGTACTTGCAGATCACAATAATAGTTAGACAATTCAAGCAAATACTTTGCGATAATTGGATAATGCTTAATATCTGCTAATACATTTTGACAGGTTTGCACAAGCTTATGTAAGTACCCACCATCATCCTTTTCATCTCTAAAACGATAATAATCTTTACATGGTGCACCACAAGTTAAGGCATCTAACATTGATTGATGCAGCATTCGAAAATCTTTAGGATCTAACGAAGTACTTCTATCACATAAATTATCTAAATAATCGCTAATTGTTTGATAGGCGACGATGAATTCTATACATTGTTGCTTATATTCTCCTGAAATCATCGCAAGAATGCCGCCACCTTCACAGTGAAATTCCTTTTTATCAATACTGTTCAAAGCCTGATTTTTTAATTCCTCATTCGGTATCTTTTCTGCTTGCTCTCGCCAATATCGAATATAAAAATGCACAATTGGGAAAATTTCTTTATATACTTTTGTCATTAATCTTAAAGGATGCTCTGGTACTGTCAAAGGGGGTGTCACCTCTTACTTTCATTATTCACGCTTAAAAGATATTAAAAATGCTATTGGTACGTTTTCATTTATATATTCTTACCATTAAGTTTACCACTTTTTTACTTACAATGGGCATCGAAAAATTGCCTTGCTCTTTCAAAAACAGCTTCACGCTCAGGTTCACTGAAAATTTCATGATAAAGACCTTTCCATTCTTTATACGATTTTTCAAGAATATTTACCTTATTAAACCAATCCTTTACTGCTGCTTTATCAACAATTTTGTCTTCTCCACCTTGCATAATAAAAAGGGGGATATCTTGAAATATATCTATTTGTTTATGAGCCACTTCCATTGCTTTAACTAGTTCACGATACCATCTGATTGACACTTTTGTCACATATAATGAATCATTTTCATCCATTTCCTGGACAGCTTTATTTCTTGTTGCCAAGTCAATGCTTAAATTCGATTCAACCTTAAAAGAAGGTGCAACGATATTTAGCCCCTTTGAAGCGAGATCGATTACCTTGTTCGGTCTGTACAAGATCCCTAAACACGGGGATGATAACAGAACAGCTTGAGCATTAAAACTATTCTCTTGAAGAGCACGAACTAAAATTAGTCCGCCCATGCTATGTCCTAATAAAAATAATGGTAATCCAAATCGAGTCGCTTCCTTTACCCATTCATTTACTTCTAGTATATATTCGTCAAATGATTGAATATGTCCTCTTCTTCGTGTCGTCGTACCTTGTCCAGGTAAATCACCCATGACAACATGGTAGCCAGACAACTTCCACATTTCGGCTAGCCATTTATAACGTCCATGATGTTCTGCAGCACCATGAACAATGATCACAACACCCTTTGGCTGTTCCACCTCTGTTTCCCATTTCCACATGAAAGAAAGCCTCCCTTAAATCATTACGAACAAAAGTAAATCTCCTTATGGATAAATGGACATGTCCTTAAAGATCTAGGTGCTCTTGCTAAATGTACACTTTGGAAGATTTAAAATCGTAACTCCTTTTCACCTTTGTTATAATATATGGTAGAAAACAATGCTTTATCCACTATTAAAAAGGCTATAATATCTCTTCTTAAAGAAAGGATGATACGTTTGATATACCCCTATAAAGGAAAAGCACCTAAAATAGATGATTCAGTCTTTATAGCTGATTATGTAACAATAACAGGTGATGTGACAATCGGCGAACAATCAAGCATTTGGTTTCAATCAGTTATCCGTGGGGATGTTGCCCCGACTATTATCGGCAAACGAGTGAACATTCAAGATCAATGCTGTCTTCACCAAAGCCCTAATCGTCCGCTTATAATAGAGGATGATGTGACAATAGGACATCAAGTCATTTTACATAGTTCAATCATTCGAAAGAATGCGTTAATTGGGATGGGAACAATCATTTTAGATGGTGCAGAAATAGGTGAAGGTGCCTTTATTGGAGCAGGAAGCCTTGTCCCACAAGGAAAAAAAATCCCTCCTCATTCCCTTGCCTTTGGTAGACCTGCAAAGGTTATCAGAGTCTTAACGAATGAAGATGACAAAGATATGAAACGAATACGAAACGAATACGTTGAAAAAGGGCAATATTATAAGTCGCTGCAAAATATCAAATAAATTGAACAAAAACACAAGCTTATTTAAAGGGGAAAGGTTGCTAACTACTTAAGATAGATTTCATGCCTTACAGAAGACAAGGCTTTAAAAATTCAGCATTGTCCTACAAACTTTAAAAGCCAGTAAATTTTCTATGACCATATTGTTTTTTTTAGGTTGATTGAGCTAAGAAGATTCACAGCCATTCATCAGTAAAGCACCATCTATAGAGTAAATCAACGCCTTTTTTGCGAAAAATGCCAAAGTAAAAAAACTGGAACAAAGACATCCCTTCTACCATATTTTCATTAGTAGGGATGTTTTTTCCGTTGTACTTACCACTTATATGGTACCATTCAATAATGATTTATCCACTCCTTACTCCAAATTGTTTTGAAATTGTCAAAATTCAAAACCTAAGATTTTCAATCCACATATTTTTTCTAAAGGTTGACTAAAGAAATACCCTACTATAATCGTATTTCTAAATATCAAACGACATTTCTCTTTTTGATTTTCCTAAGAATCAACTTCAAATTTACAATCAAATGTTACGTGCAATCGTCCTTCTATAACAACAATACCTGTTTGTGTAGAGAACATTAATTTTTTGAAAAATATTATATGAAATAATTTACAAATTCTTATTATTAACTTTATATTTGTCACTTACAATATTACTAAAGGAGTTAAAAAGGAGAGTTTCTCATATGAAAACGAAGCTTTTTACAAACATGTATGATTTCGAATGCAGGTTATTTCGAAGTGTTAATCGTCATTATGACCGGAAGTTCCTTAATTTTTACTTTCGGCATATTACACATCTTGGAGGTGCTATTGCAACCATTACAGCTAGCCTTTTCCTTATCTTTTTTACAAAGGGACTTATTCAATTAACAGGTATTGCAAGTGCTATTTCACTTTTAATTAGTCACCTACCTGTTGCACTAGTAAAAAAACTGTACCCACGTAAAAGGCCGTATATTACCCTAATGGAAACGAAGGTACCAGCTAATCCATTAAAGGATCATTCATTTCCGTCAGGACATACAACAGCTATTTTCTCAGTTATTATTCCATTTATATTATTTATCCCAGAACTCTCTTTCATACTTTTACCTATTGCCATTAGCGTTGGGATCTCTAGAATGTATTTAGGCTTGCACTATCCTTCCGATGTATTAGCCGGTTGTTTACTGGGCTGTTCATCTGGTGTATTAAGCTACTTTATGCTAAACCAGTTTATTTTTACAGCTGTTATTTAACCTTAAATTTAGAATCCTAGCTTAAAATTCTTGTTAAATAAGCTTCATATTTCTAGTACCTTTTTTCATTTAGTTACTGGGGGGATACGATGAGAATAGCTATATTTACAGATACTTTTGCTCCGGATGTCAATGGGGTGGCCAGAACACTGAAACGGTTTACTGATTATCTTGATAAAATCGGGTATGAATATAGAGTTTTTGCTCCCGAAAGTACAAGTGAGAGCCTATTTTCCAGTCATATCCACCGATTTACAAGTTTACCGTTCTTTTTATATCCTGAATGTCGGCTAGCGTTGCCGAATATGCTTCATGTAAAGGCAGAGCTACAGCGCTTTAAGCCGGACTTAATCCACGTAGCAACACCGTTTAACATTGGATTATGTGGGTTACATTATGCAAAAAAACTAAACATCCCAATTGTTGGGTCTTATCATACTGATTTTGATCAATATTTGAAATATTATGATTTACAATTTTTATCAAAAGTTTTATGGAAATACATGCATTGGTTTCATAAACCGCTAAGAAAAATTTTCGTACCTTCTATTGAAACATTGGACCAATTGAAACGAAAAGGCTTTGCTAATTTACGAATTTGGGGAAGAGGTGTTGATTGTGCACTATTTCACCCTAACTATTCACAACAAAATACCCGAGACAAATATCAAATTAAAGAAAAGTTTATTTTAACTTATGTCGGACGTTTAGCACCTGAAAAGGATATCGAAACATTAATGAATGTAAGTTTACATCTTCCTAGTGAACTTACTAAACATATCCATTGGATCATTGTAGGAGATGGACCTTCAAAGGAAGAAATGATGACGAGTGCTCCAAAAAATATGACATTTGCAGGCTATTTAAGCGGTGAAAGTCTTGCGGAAATTTATTCTAGTTCTGACCTTTTTGTATTCCCTTCACCAACTGAAACCTTTGGTAATGTTGTTTTAGAAGCATTAGCATCAGGAACACCAGCGATTTGTGCTAATTCAGGAGGAGTCAAAAATATCATAAATGATGGTATAACAGGAATTCTTTGCGAACCACAAAATAGTGACCAATTTCAAAATGCTATTATTCATCTATTATCTAATCATATCCTTCGATTGCATATGTCTGAGGAAGCACGTAAGTATGCATTAACACAGACATGGAACAGTATTTTTGATGAACTATTAAAAGAGTACAAAGATACAATTAGTGAAAAAGATCAAATTCGTTATGCATAACATTTATTTAAAAATAAAAAAGGTGAATCCTAATAGGACTCACCTTTTTTAATATCATTATCCTAAAGATTATTTTTCTGCAATATTAATAACGATATCATTTATTTTTGCACTAATTTCTCGAATTGTTGTAGAGGATTCATTAATTGCTTCAATCGTTTGAACCTGTTCATCAACAGAAGCTGTAATTTGTTCTGTTGATGCAGCCGTTTCTTCCGCTACCGCAGAAACATTCTGGATTGAATCTAAAATAACAGTACTATTTGCTGATACTTTATCAATTTCATTATTGAGTTTGGAAATTCCCTCGATAATTTTATTAATTGATGTTGAAATATGATTAAATTCATTTTCTGTATCAACGACACTTTTATTTAACCCATTGGAGATTTCAGTTGTTTGAGCCATAATAAGCACAGTTGATTCCGTTTCTTTTTCAATGTTTTGAATCATTGATTGGATTTGTGATGTAGCCTGGTTTGTCTCTTCTGCAAGTTTACGTACCTCTTCAGCAACAACAGCAAATCCTTTTCCATGCTCTCCAGCCCTAGCTGCCTCAATACTTGCATTTAATGCTAATAAATTTGTTTGTTTGGATATATTATCAATCGTTGTAACGATACCTGAAATCTGATCAACACTTTGGAAAAGTGTTGTGATACCGATGCTAATTTGCTCTAACATATCACTATTCTCTTTATTAGATGCTTGTAGTCCAGTTACACTTTCCTTTCCTGTTTCGACGGCTTTCGCACAGTCTTCAGTTAATTGAATAATTCCATTACTTTCCATAGACATTTTATTTATGCTTTCTTGCAAATCATTTGCTTTATGACTTGTCGCTTCAATATCAGAAGCTTGAGATGTAGAACCTCGCGAAATCTCATTCAATGCCGTGCCAATTTCCTGACTTGTAACTTTTGTTAACTCAGATAACGACGATAATTCATTTGAAGATTTGTCCAATAATTGTCCAGTTTCAAGTAAATTACGAAAAAATCCGCGAAGTCCATCATTTATTCGATTAAATGACTTGGCAAGTAAACCAATTTCATCTGTTCCTTCTTTTAAAGGAGTTTCCAACAAATTACCTTCAGCCATCTGTGTCGAAGCTTTTACCAATTCATTTAATGATTTCACCTTTCTTATTAAAAGGAAATACAAAATAGCAGAGCACATAATCGTAATAACAGCTGTTACACCAAGAATTATCCATAAAAACCCAGCTGCTGACCCCTTTTCTATCGCATTCTCGGCGAATAAATAACCTAATAATCCAATTGAACTAGTCATAACAACTACTAAAATAATCAAGGTTATTAACAATTGTACAGATACCTTTTGAATAGGCTTAATTCTGGTATTCATTTTACTCCCTCACATTCTTTCATTTATATTAGTAATATCGGTTATGTTTCCGCTGTCATTTAGTCTTTTTTTACTATTTTTCTAAAATTAATAAAAAAAACAGCCTTTTCAGCTGTTTCTTAATCGTTATAATTCGATTTCCCACTCCTCTTTTAACTTTAAGTAGAGGATAAATAATGTATTCTCGATCTCATGAATCTGTTTTCCCTCTAACGTAATGCCGATTTTAGGAAAGATAATTTTTGCGACTTCATTCGTTAGTTCATTCCTTTGAGTTGAAGGTAGTTGAACGAAACGATGACAATAGGTTTTAACAAGATTCCATTCCTTTGTCCCTAAAGAGCGAAAAAGCCAATCTTCAATCACTAAGTCTTCTTTAGTTATTCCTCTACTATTTATTTCTTTCTCCACTTCTGTTAGCTTTTTTGCTTTCTTTCTTCGTCTTTCATGGACGACAACCGTTCCGGCAACAAGGTCACCTATTCGTTTATTTTTCGAATGAAAGAAAACCATACAAATCCCCAATAAATAATACATTGGTAAAGAATCAATAATTCTTAATAAATTTCGGATGAAACTCGATAATAGCGTTAAGCTATGACCATTATCTTGAATAACGCGAATACCAACCATTCGTTTGCCAAGCGTTTTTCCACCTGAAAAATATTCCAGAACTACAAAATAACTAGAGTTTATGAGAAAGAGTAGAATTAATGCTATAGCGATTTGAAAAGTGAATGTTTCCTCAATCATAACCATATCAAGTGAACTAGCGCCAAATAAAGCAAAAATTAATCCGACGATTATAATAATGTTTACTATCGATAAAATAATATAGTCAATTAAAAATGCAGCTGCTCGACTTCCAAGCCCTGCAGTTTGAAATTGAAGTGAAACAAATTCTGGTGTTTTTATATTTATTTGTTCTTGTTGCATAACCATCACCTCTTTTTGGTTATATTTACCTGTACTTATTCCTATTTTTCTATAAAATTACTATAATATAAAGAGACCATTTTTTTCTAGTCAATCCGAAAATAAGAAGGTGCCATAATGAATATAAAGCAATTTGTAAAGCAACATCGTGATGAATGGAAAGAGCTTGAAAATATGATTACTAACTTACATAAAAATAAACGGACTGCTACAAGCAAAATGATCGAGCGATTTAATCGTCTATACCAAAAGTCAGCACAGCATCTTTCATACAGTCAAACATACTTTCCGGATGAAGAAGTAACTCCATATTTAAATGGACTTGTTTCAAAAGCACATAATTTACTGTACAAAGATCAAATTTCTAGTTTTAAACAAATTCAGCATTTCTTTAGCACTACATTCATTGGCTTATTTATCGCTCAGTGGAAGTTTAGCTTTATTGCCATGCTCATCTTCACCCTTGGTGGTATTGGTAGCTATGCTGCGGTAATGAACGACTCACTTAATCTTTATTCAATTCTTCCAGCTGATATAGCTTATGGGATAAATCCCGATCAGCTTGGAGAGGGCCAGGTCGATGCACCTACCATGTCTGCCGAAATTATGACAAATAATATTCAAGTTGCTATTTTAGCTTTTGCAAGTGGAATTACGTTTGGCATATTTACCGTTTATTTATTACTCTATAATGGAATCATTATCGGTGCACTTGCAGCAGTATTCTATCAGCACGGAATGATGTATGAATTTTGGGCATATATTGTCCCACATGGAATGATCGAGTTAACCGCTATTTTTATTGCAGGTGGTGCAGGCCTGCTAATGGGATACAAGCTTCTTGTTCCAGGCCCTTATTCAAGAACGTTTCATCTAAAACAACAGGCAAAACGCTCAGTTCAGCTTTTGTTAGGAACAATTCCTTTATTTGTTATCGCAGCAATTATTGAAGGATTTATTACTCCTGCAAATATCCCACTTGAAGTTAAGTACTTTGTTGCATTTGTAACAATTATTGCATTAATCGTCTATTTGTTTATCGGAAATCAGCTTCTCCAAAAAAGAAGAGCTGCTACAGAAGCCCTCGATTCATAATGTCAATATACTGAGAAACAGCTACTGTAGCTAACTTGTCTTCCTTTGCCTCCAACATTTGGAGGCCTTGTTTTTCCCATTTTGCTTTTTCCCTTTTTGTCATCAGCATTTGCTGCTGTGCAATACTTTTTACCATCGCATGCTCAACATCTATTGGCTGTTGTCTTATTTTCTTTTTAATCAATTCATCCTCGATCCCGATCATCAAGAAATAATGACGCTGTCTAATTCTTTTTAAATAGATAAGTGCACTTTCTTCATACAAAAACGTTCGAATATCGCTAAATAACATAATAAAACTACGCTTTTTCTGAAGTGATTGTAAATAAGTAAAAACAGCTGCAAAATTAGATTCAGCTTGGTCAACCTGAACATCATAGACCGCTTGAAGAATCGTTTGCAAATGGGCCATCCCTTTAGCTGGAGGAACATATACTTTAATATCCTTGGAAAACACAAGAATTGAGACATAATCGCCTTTTTGCAGAGCTGCCGCTGCAACTGTTAACGAGGCTTCTACAGCCTTTTCCAGCCTATTTGTTTCTCTTAACTCAGCACCCATCATTCTTCCACAATCAATTAAAATTGTTACATATTTTCCATGCTCAGGTTCGTATTCATTTGTCATGACCTCTTGAAGTTTTGCTGTTTGTCTCCAATTAATTTTCCGCGGATCATCACCAACTACAAAGCTACGAACCTTTGTAAACTCTCCAGCTCCACTTAGATGTTTCCGGATTTTTATTCCTTCATGTAGTAAAAACTTTTGAGCATCCTCTAAATAACTTTTTGTTTCTGTTAAATCAGGTATCACTTTTATCTCATCTTTAAGTTCCAGAGTTACTTGTTTCTCCCATAATCCAAATGTACTTTTATAACGAAAATATAGCTTTTCAATATTATACTTTCCTCTAACTGGTGCTACAGTTTCATATGCAGCTATTCCACTTGTTTGCCCGCTCAATTTTCCTTTGAACGGAAATTGATCCCTTTTAAAGGATTGTGGAATTCCATCAACAAAGCGAAAGTTTAACGGATAATTTGATGCATTATTGACCGAGATTTCAACTTGATATTTTAATCCTCTTTCCATTTCTGTTGGAATTGACCGCCTAAAATGCAACTCATTTTTTTTAGGTGAATAGAGTAAATCGATAAAGCTTATAAGAAAAAATATCACATTCAAAAAAATAACAAATATCCATGATATATTCCAAAATGAACCGAGCAAAAATAGGACTGATAAGCATAAAAAGAAAAGCGCTAAACGCTTCGTAGGTAATATTCCTCTATCTTGGAACAGGAATCGACCCCACAAGCTCTTCAATGATTTGGTCAACGGTTGCTCCCTCCAATTCTACATGCGGAGATAATTGAATACGATGTCTTAGTCCAGGCTTAGCAACCATCTTAATATCATCTGGTGTTACATAATCTCGTCCAGATAAATATGCCCATGCTTTTCCGGCTCTTCCAATTGAGATCGCTGCACGAGTACTTGCACCAAACCGTAATACATCTGTTTCTCTAGTTCTACGAACAAGCTTTACAATATAATCTAATACGCTATCCCCTATCGTAGCTTGCTCAATTTCCCTCTTTATTGTTAAAAACTCCTCTAGATCAATAACAGGATTTAATTGCTCTTGATTCTCCTTGTTCTCGATAACATCCTTTAAAACATTTATCTCTTCTTCTAGTGAAGGAAAATCTATTTTTAATTTGAATAGAAAACGATCTTGTTGTGCTTCAGGCAGTGGATATGTACCTTCGAATTCAATCGGGTTTTGCGTTGCTACAACAAAGAATACATCTGGTAAGGAATATGTTTCACCTTGGATTGTAACTTGCTTTTCCTCCATCGCTTCCAATAAAGCTGCTTGTGTTTTTGCAGGAGTACGATTAATTTCATCCGCCAATAGTATATTTGTAAAGATCGGGCCCTTTAGCGTTTGAAATGAACTGTCCTTCATGTTATAAATCGTACTACCTGTAATATCACTTGGAAGCAAATCAGGAGTAAATTGAATTCGTGTAAATGTGCCTCCTATTAAACTTGAAAGTGTTTTAACCATCTGTGTTTTCCCTGTACCTGGGACACCTTCTAATAAAACATGTCCGCCTGCTAGTACAGAGGAAAGTAGAAGTCTAATATTTAGGGTTTGCCCCTTTATTTGCTTTTCATATTGCTCTAATAAGGATGTGAGTTTGCTATTCATCCTTCCTCCACCTCTTTCCTAAGTTGTTCTAGTTTTTTAGACCAAAATACATAATCATTTTTAGATATTTTTTCTTCATTTAATAAATTCGAAAGTTCAGTAACAAACTGATGAATCGTTGGTTCCGAAACACCTTTCCACTTTCTTCCAAGCCTATCTTCTATTTCAAGCCAGCTCCGATTGTATGAAATCCCCCATCTTTCCTGTAATAATAGCTTTACATAATCAGCCTGAATTTGAAGGGAATCATGATATCGTTGACTCTTTAAATGCCAAGAGGCAAGTGCTCTTATTCTTTCATCACTAAAGCGAACCATATCTTCACGAGGAATCATGCTAAACCCAAAACGTTTTCCACGTATCCAGAGCAGCAAGCAAATAAGAATAGTACCTTGAATAATAAGTAACAAAAACCATTTTGGATATACATTGATTATCGATATTTCTTGCTCACCATGAATGTACTCATTAAAGTAAATCTTGTTTACATCTATTTCATTAAATAACGTAATCAATAGGGGCAGATGGTCGGCTGATAAAATATGTTCATTCATCATCCAATTAGGATTATTCGCAACAATTAGTTGACCATTTCCATATTGTCTTTTTATGGCTACAGCCAAACCAGCTTGATTATGTAATAACACTTCATCCTCTTCGTTCGGTTGTAAAATCACATCCGTATGTAGATCTGATTCATATTCTCTTCCATCCTGACCAATAATCAATTGGTTATCTGACTCAGCATCTGCTAGGAAATGGATAGCCAAATCAAAAATATCTCGCGGATTTTCTTGAAATAATAGAATGGTATTTCCCGCTTCCATAAATTCAATATATTCGTTAATTTCATCAGAATTCGGTATTACAGTTGGTTCAAGCATGACCAATAATTGATTCGACTCATCCTTTGGTAACAAATTTGGATGAAGTGACCATTGACTTACTGAACCAACTTCTTTATCTAAATATGTATAAAATGCCTTCACACCAGTTGGAGAAGGAGAATGTGAAACATAACTCGGGTAATTCTTTGGCTTTTCAGAACTGATCACATAAGTGCTTATCATAATAATCAGGATGAGGAGCGAAAGTACTATCCATTTGCGTTTATATGAAAATAATATTTGCAATTCCTGTTATTCCTCCTTTCCCATTAATGATACTACCCATTTTTCTTTTCCTCTCGGTTATCACCTAACCATTTCATAGCTTCTTTTTTAAACCGCTCATATTCCTCTTTCGTAATGCTTTTTTCTCCATACGTTGCTTCATCAAAGATGAGAGCTAAATGATAAAATTGCTCTGCCCATTTCTGATTTACACTTTTTAGTTCATCATAATACTCCCAGTTCGTTTTCCATATCCTCGCTACGAGCCATTCCTTTTCATGAAAATAGAGTAATAACGCAAGGAAGAGATGACGTGTTGAAAGCTTGTACTCTTTTTGCCCTTCTTGCTTCAAAGCTTCTGATAAATGCATCTGATATGACCAATCAATTTCATTTATCGATTGCAAAGGCTTATGCGAATGGAATGATTTTTTTCGATTGCGGTTTCGTATCAAAAGGGTTACAAGAAGGATCATTAATAAAATCGTAATAACGATGATCATCATTAAAATGGTTCCAGAATAATCCTTCGATAGTTCAATAGAAGGAAACATACTATTAAGAAAGTCAATAAACCATTCTTTAAGGTCGTCCCACCATTGCTCAAAAATATTTTTTGGCTTTTCTTCATATACTTTGTACTCTCTGCTGTTTAAGATATTTTCTAATTCATTTCTAGCTTGGTCCTCATTTAACATACAACCCCCCCTTATTCGTTTTCTACCTATTTAACAATTTATCTCTAAATCTTATCTGTAGATTTTATAGGAGGGAGGAAATTTCTCGATAAATTTCCTCATTTCCTATTAACTTTTATTTATATTCTTCAATCATTTCTTTTAAATCATCCGCATCATATCTAAGCTTCAAGTCGAAATACATGACAGCATATCCAATAGAGAAAATCATTGTCGTTAATAATGTGACAATATTGACGATCATTGATTGAAGCACGCTACCGCCAAGAAGAAGAGCAACTGAAAATTCAACAGCATAGCTAACACTCATCATAATAAGCATAAAAATAATATAAAGACCGATGATAACCCATGTTCGTTTACTCGTTAATCGCCAACTTCTTCCGAAACCAGGAGCTCCTTCCTTCAAGGTAACAGAAGCAAAATAAAAGCTCCATCTTGCCATTAAATAAATATATCCAACAGCACAGCCTAAAAATAAAACAATACCTATTAAAACCCCAACAACAGGGTTAATAACAACCCCAATTCCTGTTAAATATGTCGTAATAAAAATTGGAATAATTGCTAAACCGAAAAAAATAAGTCCAAATAAAATACTGCTACCTAGTAATGGGAAAAATCTTACGAATGCTGCCTTTATAACAGAACCTACTGTAAATTCTTCATTTTTTCTAATATGATTAACTGCTAAAATAATGGCTGCCTGTGCGACTGGTAACAAAATGACACCTAACAATAAGAGAATTAAATATCCTACTCCTAATCCAATCATGCCTGCATCAACATAACCGGTGCTTTCAAGTTCTAAAAATATCTGTTCATACCATAATCCTTCAAAAATATCTTCTCGGAAAAAACTAGTTCCGCCAATTAATAAGATAATAGCCTGTATTAAATAAATCGGTCCAATTAGAATTAATAAAATTAAAAAGAAATCTATAAATCGATTTTTTGCAAGTCGAAACGTAAAATCTAATATGTCACCAAACCCTTTTGGCTTATTAAACTGTGCATTCATTTGTAAAAATCCTCCTTTGACGTTAAAGTTCCAACAAAAACTATTTTATCATTATTTTTCAATAAGCCACCTAAAAATTTGTAATATTGTCAAATCTAACTACGTTTTTTAGAGAAATAATGGCCCCTTTCCTTTCCATAAAAAAAGAAGGCTGCTATCCGAGGAAAAGCCTTCTTTAACATTATGAAAAAATATAATGGCTAATGTCTGTCCAATTAGATTAATGCTTCTGTTTTTTTATCAGGTTCAGAAACAAAGGTTCCTTTTTGTGAATTACGAATTGCATCAGGAACTTGCCCTTCAATAAATTGCCGATGCCATAATAGGAAGGTAATAACAGTCCATAGCTTCCGGCTATTGTCATTTTTTCCTTTTGCATGATCACTTAACAATTGTTTAATATACTGTTTGTTTAATATATTGTCAGTTGGACTATCATTCACTAAAGTAACAGTCCAATCATAAAGCTCATTTTTCAGCCAAATTCGGATCGGGACAGGAAAGCCTAGCTTTCTCCGATTTACAATATGCTCAGGAATTAAATCCTTAAATGCCTCACGAAGAATCCATTTTGTCTCTCCATTATTGATCTTAGATGAAGAAGGAAGTTTAGATGCTACCTGAAATACCTCTTTATCAAGAAATGGCACCCTAAGTTCTAGAGAATTCGCCATTGTCATTCGATCAGCCTTTGTTAAAATGTCGCCTCTTAGCCATGTATGTAAATCAATAGCCTGCATCTTTGCCACATCATCTAAATCTCCCAAAGTCTTAAATATCGGTTCTGTTACTTGATGAAAGTTTGTCGTTAAAGGGAATTTAAGTAACTGTGCCATATCAAGCTCTTTAAAAATATGTGCATTTCCGATATAACGGTCAGATATGCTTGTACAGCCACGATAAATAAAGCTTTTGCCTTTCACCCCATCTGGTATACGACTTGAAGAGGATAAAAGAATTTTTTTCATCATAGAAGGAATGTATCGCCACATAGCTAAATCGGATGGTTCTTTATAAATATTATATCCAGCAAACAATTCATCAGCACCTTCACCTGATAATACAACGGTTACATTTTTTCTCGCTTCACGAGCAATAAAATATAAAGGAATTGCTGCAGGATCTGCAACAGGATCATCCATATGCCATATAATTTGTGGGAGCTCCTTTATAAACTCATCTGGTTGAATTAATACTGTTGTATGATCAGTTCCAAGAATATCAGCTGTTTTCCTAGCAACATCTACTTCACTATATTTCTCATATTCAAATCCAACTGTAAACGTTTTTAGTTTTGGTTGAATTTGTTTCGCAAGTGACACTATAATCGTAGAATCAACACCACCTGATAGAAATGCCCCAACCGGTACATCACTGCGCATATGTTTTTCAACTGATTCTGTCAATGTCTTGCGAATCTTCTTCATCTCATCTACCTCATGTGTGAAAGACTTTGGCTGTAAATGCGGCTTAAAATAAGGTGTAAGCTTAAGCCCCTTTTCATTAATGTTTTTCACAAAGTAGTGACCAGGAGGTATCTTTTGGATAATTGTATCCATTGTCGATGGTTCAGGAACATATTGAAATGCAAAATAATGCTGTAATGACTGTTCATTTAATCGATAGCTGTTTATAAACGGTAACAGGCTTTTATTTTCAGAGGCAAAAAATAACCCATCTTGTCTATCCATATAATAAAGTGGTTTAATTCCAAAATGATCGCGTGCACCGAACAGCGTCTTCTCAACAGAATCCCAAATTAGGAAAGAAAACATTCCACGAATTCGCTCTACAACTTCGCTCCCAATTGTTGCATAAAGAGCAACTAGTACCTCTGTGTCACTATTCGTCTCGCAATCAACCCCTATATGCTTTAACCATTCACGTAGTTCAGTATGATTATAAATCTCACCATTGAAAACAATCATATACCTTCCATTATCATATCGAAATGGTTGATGACCATTTTCAATATCAATAATGCTTAGTCTACGGAAAGCCATCGACATATGACTATCATGGTAATACCCTTTATCATCAGGACCGCGATGATAGATTAAGTCATTCGCCTGTTGAAATAAACTATTTCGATAAGAACCTACTGCAGTTTCCTCGTAATAAATTCCACCTACAAACCCACACATATTCTCACAACCATTCCCATTAAATATAAAAAATTAACGTTTATTTGTGAGACGAATGGTAATCAAAAAATGTTGCAAAAAAATTCAAATTTCGAAAAAAAATTCTACATTTCAACAAAAAAGGGGAGAAATTTTTTCTCCACCGCTTTATTAATGTGAATGTGCTTCATGTTCGTCTGTTTCTTCCTGAGTTGATGTATTATCACCATCTCCAATTTGTATCGTCGTTTGAGGCATTGTGTGTATTTTTCTAACATCTGTATGGGCAATAATTGTATATGTGCCATCCTCAACAAATTGATGTTTAATCTCATATGTACCTTTACTGCCTAATTCTGCTTCGATTTCCTCTGAAGCTTCTCCACGTTTAATTTCAAAAGTTACTTTCGCATCGTCAACTAACTCGTCTCCGTAATAAACAGTAGCTGAAATAGGTACGGTTTCACCTTTGTTAGCTTTCTCAGTAACTTTAATCTCAACTTTCGGTTCCTTTAATTCTCCATCCTCTCCAACTTGGTGGTTGCTATGGTCTTCTGCTTGACCACATCCACTAATAAGCAAAACAAAGATAAAGACAAACAACGCTTGAATATAATGCTTCATTTTTATTTTACCTCCATTCCTTTACTCGATTTATTATAATCTGTTTCTAAATTAGATGCTTCCGTCTTTCTCCTTCTTCATCATTATTTCACATTTAATTCTTTTGCCACGGTATACTACAATATTCAAATGGTTTCATGATTTACAATCCTAGTCAGAAAAATCGAAATAAAGGCCTGATGGATTTATCATCAGGCCTTTACCAATTTTAGATAGATTAATTAGAGAAAATTATCGCAATGCTTGTTGTTTTAAAGTTTCTGCCTTATCTGTTCTTTCCCAAGGAAGATCTAGATCAAGACGACCAAAATGTCCGTATGCAGCTGTTTGCTTATAAATAGGACGTCTTAAATCAAGCATTTTAATAATACCTGCTGGGCGTAAATCAAAGTTACTACGTACCACTTCAACTAATAAGTCTTCAGATACTTTCCCGGTTCCAAATGTATCAATTGAAATTGATACAGGCTGGGCAACTCCGATTGCATAAGCTAATTGAACTTCACATTTTTCAGCTAAGCCAGACGCAACAATGTTTTTTGCGACATATCTAGCAGCATAAGCAGCTGAACGGTCAACCTTTGTTGCATCTTTACCAGAGAATGCACCACCACCGTGACGTGCATATCCACCATACGTATCAACGATGATTTTACGTCCTGTTAAACCAGCATCTCCTTGTGGCCCACCGATAACAAAACGTCCGGTTGGGTTAATAAAATACTTTGTATTTTCATCAATTAATTCAGCAGGAACTACTGGATTGATGACATACTCCTTAACATTCCGTTGAATTTGTTCCAATGAAATTTCTGGGTGATGTTGTGTTGAAATAACAATTGTATCGATCCGAACTGGCTTATCATTCTCATCATATTCTACAGTTACTTGGGTTTTTCCATCTGGACGTAAATATGGAAGAATCTCCTCTTTTCGAACCTCAGTTAAACGACGAGAAAGCTTATGAGCTAATGAAATAGGTAGTGGCATTAATTCCTTTGTTTCATTACAAGCAAACCCAAACATTAATCCTTGGTCACCAGCTCCAATTGCTTCGATTTCTTCATCTGACATTTGACCTTCACGCGCCTCAAGTGCTTTGTCAACCCCAAGTGCAATATCTGCAGATTGTTCATCAATAGAAGTTAACACAGCACATGTTTCAGCATCAAAGCCATATTTTGCACGAGTATAACCGATTCCTTTAATCGTTTCACGAACAATTTTAGGAATATCTACATAAGTACTAGTTGTAATTTCACCTGCAACTAATACTAACCCAGTCGTAACTGATGTTTCACAAGCAACACGCGCATTTGGGTCCTTTTCAATAATTGCATCAAGGATTGAATCAGAAATTTGGTCACAAATCTTATCTGGATGTCCTTCTGTAACAGACTCAGAAGTAAAAAGACGTTTTTTAGTCATAATTTAATGCTTCCTCCTCATATATTCGGTTATCATGATTTGAGCCGGAACTCTTCCCTAAGTAAAGTAACCTAAACACCTATGATAAGGATGTTTAAATGAAACACTTTTACAAGATATCACGTTGGGATGTTTTGTGAACAGAAATATTATGTATCTTTACCACATATTGTTCTTTAGGTAAAATTAATCTGTTAGCAAAAAAAACCTTTCCCCTGTGAGGAAAGGTTTTGTAACGTTCATCGCCTTTCGCTCTTATCGATCAAGGGCTTTCGCCTTGCTCAGGTTAGCACCTTTGCATCGGAAAGTAATGTCAGTAACAAGTGCAAATTTCTCATTCAAAACATATTAATTAAGTATGAGTTTGATTAAGCTTGCACTGTCCTACTTTCCATTGATAGCAGGTTGCTGGGTTTCATAGGGCCTGTCCCTCCACCAGCTCGGGATAAGAGAATCCGTTCAAGGTCATATCATAGCGTACTAGATCGCAAACTGTCAAGAATAAAAGTAGAATAAGGACATCTCAACAAGAAATTGCTACGATAATAAATTTAATATTCCTTATGACTTAGATTCTTTTATCTACATGTTTCATCATGCCCATCAAAACATGAAATTATGAGCTTTTTATCAGCTTGAACATGAAAGAAATGTTTATCTATACTAGTAGAAAAACGAAAAGGGAATGAAAAATCATCCCCTTTATTTATATTAGTTCGTTGAATTTAAGGCTACTAAACGGTACGTAACAATTGTTTGATTATTATGGAGTTCTAATTTTTCAACAATGCCTTCACCTGATATTTCACCATGTTTTGTTTTTCTTACCTCAATAGGAATATCAATTGGATAAATACGATACCCGTCTTTTGTTAAAACAAACAAATTTTCCTCCAAGCGTTTTTCGTTTCCCTTTGTCACGATCATCGTGTTAAATTCTACGGGCATACCCATAATGAAAACCTCCTTTTAATTACATACCTATAAATAAATGATAGCATTCTTGTCTACATAGAACAAAGAACTTATTGCTTTTTCATCCATAAACATAATCGATGCAATGTCTCACGGTTAATTGAAGGGGGAAAATAGTGTGTAAATTCATTAAAATACCACGTTTCCACCTTCTTATCTAATTCTTTTAAGCGTTTTTCTAGCCTATAGGCATGCTCGACTGAAACATTTTTATCTTTTACTCCATGAATAATTAAAACAGGGGCATTCATTTTTTCCAATTCATATAGAGGTGTTCGCCATTTATATCGTTTAGGATACTTTGTAGGTGTACCACCGATTACTCTTTTCATCATTCTGCGTAAGTCTTCACGCTCTATATAGGTTAATACCATATCGGAGACCCCTCCCCAGGTGACCACTGAGCGAATATGACTAGCCATAATTCCCGCTATTAGCGCCATAACCCCACCACGTGAAAATCCAAAAAGATGAATTCTCTCTTGATGAACCATTGGGTGATCTCTTAAAAGTTCAATCGCCGAAATCGCATCATAGCGATCATCTCCTGCAAAATCTTCGTTACCTTCACCACCTTGATTTCCACGATAAAATGGAGCCATCACAACAAATCCCTCTGAGGCAAATTGGATAATTCGACCGACCCTGACCATGCCAACGCTTTTTATTCCACCTCGTAAATATAAAATAGCATCAAATTTCCCCTTCCCCTTTGGAACAGCTAATAACCCTTTTACCTTTAAGTTATTTGATAAATATGTAACAACCGATAATTCAATTCGTGGATTTGGCGACGGAAATTTTACCTTATTAATGATTTTTCCATTCATTTTTATACTCTCTCTTTCATAACGCAAATTTGTGCTATAGGCATTCACACATTTACGTATTATTCATAAATTATATTACGTGAAATTTCATACTCTATCTTATCCTAGATTAAATCACTTCATTTTTATTATTTGATACTTACCATAAGGAGGTCAAGAAAATGAAAAAATGGGTCGGTGCGCTTTTCCTCTCGTTTATGATGATTTTCTCGCTTACTGCATGTAACCAATCGAAAACAGAAAAGGTCCGCCTTGCAGAGGTTACACATTCGATTTTTTATGCCCCATTGTATGTTGCTCTTTCTGAAGGTTTTTTTGAAGAAGAAGGACTTGATGTTGAATTAACAACAACATGGGGAGGAGATAAAACAATGACTTCACTCCTATCTGACGGTTCCGATATCGCCCTTGTTGGTTCGGAAACGTCGATCTATGTTGAAGCACAAGGCTCAATAGATCCCATTATTAATTTTGCCCAATTAACTGAAACAGACGGAACATTTCTTGTTAGTCGGGAGAAAATTGAACAGTTTCAGTGGGAGCAATTAAAGGGCACTACCTTCCTTGGTCAGCGAAAGGGTGGAATGCCACAAATGGTCGGAGAGTATGTGCTAAAACAGCATAATATCGACCCTAAATCAGATCTTGAGCTTATTCAAAATGTTGATTTCGCAAATATCCCTTCTGCATTTGCGTCAGGAACAGGTGACTTCGTCCAATTATTTGAACCACAGGCAAGTATCTTTGAAAAAGAAGGAAAAGGTCATATTGTTGCTTCATTTGGTACAGAGTCAGGGAAGATACCATACACTACCTTTATGAGCAAGGAAAGCTACTTAAAAGACAATGCGGAAACAGTAAAAAAATTTACTACTGCGATTTATAAAGCACAGCAATGGGTTCAAGAAAATAGTGCTGCAGACGTCGCAAAATCAATTGCACCACAATTTGAGGATACCGAGCTAGATATTATCGAAACTGTAATTGAACGGTATAAGGAACAAGGCTCTTATGCTCATGATCCAGTTTTAGATGAAGAGGAATGGAATAATCTCCAGGATATTATGGAGGAGGCTGGTGAACTTCCTGCTCGTATTGATTATGAAACATTAGTCAATACAACATTTGCAGAGGAAGTGACAGGGAAGTAAGGAGGAACAAACATGTCGTTCTTAATTTTAAAGCATATCCATCATGTCTATTTTACAGAGGAAACAGCTACTGTGGCACTAGAAGATATCGAACTCTCAATTAACGAGGGAGAGTTCGTCTCCTTCCTAGGTCCAAGTGGTTGTGGCAAAACAACATTATTATCGATAATTGCAGGGCTTATAAAACCAGTTGAAGGTACAGTTACAATCTCTGATAAACTCATTACGAAACCAGATTCAGCAATAGGCTATATGCTTCAGCAGGATTATCTTTTCCCATGGAAAACAATTGAGGAAAACGTCACATTAGGCTTGAAAATTATTAATCAAAACACTAAAGAAAATCGTGATAACACGATAGCTTTGTTAAAGGAAATGGGTTTAGAGAATGTCGGAAACCAATATCCTAACCAGCTTTCAGGCGGAATGCGGCAAAGAGCAGCATTAGTACGTACTTTAGCGACAAACCCCAAAATCCTTCTTCTCGATGAACCCTTTTCTGCATTGGATTATCAAACAAAGCTAAAACTTGAAGATTTGGTCGTGGAAACTCTTAAGGAATATAAAAAAACGGCGATTCTCGTCACACACGATATTGGTGAAGCAATTGCAATGAGTGATCGAGTCATAGTCTTTTCTGCTAGACCAGGTCGTATAAATCGAACATATCTAATCCCAAAAGAGCTAAGGGAATTAACGCCATTTCACGCTAGACAGCATCCGTTATTTTCAACACTTTTCCAGCAAATATGGAAGGAGTTGGACCAAATTGAAGCAAAATGAGATGATTGACCTTCTCCATAACCGATATAAACAACGCATAGCTAATGAAAAAAAATGGGTACGATTTTATCAAATTCTCATTTTTCTATGTTTTTTCGGACTTTGGGAATTAGCTGGTCAAAGGGCTTGGATTGATCCTCTTCTTTTCAGCACACCATCAAAAATATTTAATTTATTCATTACAAAATGGAATGACGGTTCTCTCCTCCCAAATATTGGTGTAACACTTTTTGAAACAGTATTAGGATTTATCCTTGGTACATTACTCGGTGCTGCACTTGCAGCTCTGTTATGGTGGTCCACGAGACTGTCGAAGATTCTAGATCCATATTTAGTCATTCTTAATGCAATGCCAAAGGTAGCTTTAGGGCCGATTTTGATTGTTGCATTAGGACCAGGATTTGTCTCTATCATA
Source organism: Bacillus sp. (in: firmicutes) (assembly GCA_031180805.1). Classification (GTDB taxonomy): domain Bacteria; phylum Bacillota; class Bacilli; order Bacillales; family Bacillaceae; genus Metabacillus. The sequence continues at coordinate 12,024 of JAPSLL010000037.1, read as the reverse complement.
GCAATGGGAACAATCATTTCCGTTATTATTACAACTATTGTTGTTTATACATCCTTTAAAGAAGTTGATGCAAACTATATAAAAGTCCTACAAACATTTGACGCCTCTCGATTCCAAATCTTCCGTGAAGCAATTTTGCCTGCATCCTTTCCAACCATTGTATCAACACTTAAAGTAAACGTTGGACTTTCCTGGGTTGGCGTCATTGTCGGAGAATTTCTCGTCTCCGCAAAGGGATTAGGATATATGATTATATATGGTTTCCAAGTCTTTAATTTTACCCTTGTGCTATTAAGCCTTCTCATTATTGCGTTTTTCGCAACTCTTATGTACCAAGGAGTCGAGTTACTAGAGAAACGAGTTATAAAATCAGAAAAAAGAGGCTAGCATCTGATCCCTCAGCTGTATTGAGGGTCTTGATGAAAGCCTCTTTTTTTACGAACCTGACACATTTGTCAAAAATCGTTGTTTTATTCTTTCTAAACTTTTTAATAACACTCCATCTTTCATAATAAAACTAAATTGCCGATTCTTTTGAACATTTTGTGGTATCTCTTCTAATAAAATAGGACCATAAGTTTCTAAATAATCTTCCTGTGTGATAAGCTCTTTTATTGTCGCATAGTAGATGTTCTTAACGATCATCTTTTCTTTTCCTCTAACCTTATATTGACCTATATAGTCGATCGTGTCGACAATCCCTCCTGTTTCTTCCTTAACCTCCCTAATTGCAGCTTCTAATGCCGTTTCGTTTTCTTCTACTTTTCCACCAGGAAATTCATACCCGCGGTCAGAATGCTTTGTTAATAACCACTTATTTTGATAACGACAAACAACCCAAACATGCTTAGGATCGGTTGAAAACGGATGGTCTTCAAATGACAATACGACTTCATTGTGATAAAAATCGATAAATCGATACATATAAAATCCCTCAATCTTTTTTATTGCTAGGACCTACCCTTTTCATTCGGAAGCCTGTTCGCAATATTTTATCAGTACAGGAATTCAAATCCAGAACTGATGTAGTTATATAAATCTTATCACAATGTTTTTTTCCTGTATAAGGTTAATCTTGTTCATTTATTTTTGAAATCAATCCTTGTGCTCTTATATGTTCCCTAGCTTCCTCATCACCGAGCTCATAAATCATTTGATAAATTTGTTCATTTGTTTGGTCGATCGTATCATTTTCACGGTCATAATGATATTGGACATAAGGTGTATGTGCTCTAAAGAACCCTTTCCAATCAGCAGCATATACATTGTCAAATTTCTCTCGGAGCCTAGTGATTTCGTCGTCCGTTGCTTCAATTTTAAAATTCCATGGAGAAGCTGTACTTAATTGTGATATTTCTCCGGTTGCTACAGTAACGTAATAAGTTTTTTTCGTATTTTCCATCACGACATCTCCTTGTCTTAATCCTTCAATTATTTTTTACTGCGATACATTTTATTATTCAAAACTAGTTTAATCACATTTATCGATATTTAAATAACGGAAAAATATTAATTAGGATAGGAAAGGATGAAATTGCTTACGCTAACGATAAGAATCTATTGAATGGAGGTTGGGCATGTTCCGAGATTTAATTACCGGCCTAGAATTAAGAAAATTTCGAGCTGATGAGGAAGATGTAAATGCTTATGTACATGGAGAAGTTCAAAAAACAGATAAGCAGGAGATTCTTACATGGCTGAATCAATTATCACATGAAGAATTGTCTACCATTGTTACTCCGTATTTAACAGAAAAAATAACAGAAAAACTATCTGAGCAAGAAATAGATGGTGAATTGTAAATAAAATAGGGGCTAAGATATCTAGCCCCAAACCAATTTGTTATTTACCTAAGAAAGACTTCAGCATCCAATTATGCTTTTCTAAACTTTGGTGAATTGCTAGAAGCATATCACCTGTTGTTTCATCTCCTACTTCACCAGCAAGCTCCATACCTTGTTTTAATTCCTCTGCTAGCAATGTGAAATCATCATGAATAATTTGTACCATTTGTTCAGCAGTTTCGTTTCCGTCTGCCTCCTTGATTGAGGAAAGCTCTAAACATTCCTTCATTGTCGCTACCGGTGCACCTTGAAGAGCTAATAAACGCTCAGCTAACTCATCGATATGAAGAGCTGCTTCCGTGTAAAATTCCTCAAACTTTTCATGAAGTGTGAAAAAATTTGCTCCTTTCACAAACCAATGATAATTATGTAGTTTCACATAAAGTACTGTCCAATTCGCTACTTGTTTATTTACTGTTTCAATTAGCTTGTCCGACATGTGAATTCCTCCTTTAATCTTTCTATTAACCCTTACCCTTTATATCTTATACCAAAACATCCTATATTATCTACTGAAGGTCATGATAAAATACAGAGGACATTTCTAAGAAGACTTTGTTAAATGACAGAATACTTAAGGGACATTCATCACTTCATTCTGTCTTGAAAGTACTGGATACGTTGATATACTCAAAGCTTGGAGAAAGAAGTAAGAGTAAAAATATATAAGAGGCAGGCTTCAGTTTCATAAATTTTTTTAGTATTTGTAATGTAATTTGCCATTTTATAAAACGGAGAGGATTTTTTTGAAGATAATCTTTATCTTTTGTATTATTATCGTCTTTATCATACTACTTTTAAGTGTTCTGACAACTAGTAAAGCATATCAATATAAACATACTGTAGACCCGATTAAAAAGCCCGATGACGGGATAGACAACAATCAAAATGAGTCAAATGAAATTAAATAAGAAATACTGGCAGTTACCAAATTTAAGAAACAAGTGTTACTGCCAGCTTTATTTACAAATAACTGTATTAATATTTTTCATAAACATATGGTTCATCGGGTTGTTCGATCGGTGATATTTCAGATACTTTGACATACGGGAGTATCCAGTCCTCATATGTAACAGTTGTTAGCTCCCCTTTTACTTTTACCCATTGGTCATCACCATATTTTTCAGCATTTGAAACGGTAGCTAGTGTCCCATAAACAGATGCATCAGCTACACAGCAAGAAAGCCCAAACCGCGCAACAACGAACTGATTCTTTTCAAAATTATCCTCACGATAAACAAAGCCGATCATTTCCACTTCTTTTCCTACAAATTCCTCTGGATTCTGATCTAAAATCGTTGTCATCGCAATATAATTTTCCTCTGTAAATGTGATCGTATCCATTTGGATCATGCTTTGTTTTAGTTGTTCATAAAAATCTTCTGGACGTTCTTGAATTTCAAAACCTTCCGGATGCTCAAGTGGTACATCTGGTATGTTTGAAGATTGAGAAATAGCATCACCAATACTTTCATCCAGCTCATCTACGTATGCTTCTGGATCTTGAATCGAATTTCCATTTTCAGCCGTAGTTTGCTCATTGTTTGTTATATTCGATTTAAAACCACGCTTCATAGCAACTGAACTATCTAAAACAATATCTGGAAATAAAAAACCAGTAATGACGGGTGTAATAAACACAAAATAAATCAAACATGTGCGTAAAGGAGATTGAGCGAAATGGTCTTCACCACAATCACAGATAATATTCCCTGCGTTTTTTGAGCCACTTCTCCATATTTGAATGACACCAAGTAGCAAAAACACAACAATTGCAAAATAAATAAACGGAAGCATTCTCGGTGCAATAAAATTTGTCATATTTCCGGTTAAAACTAGCTTTAACATAAGTAACGTAAACCCAATTAAAATGATCCCCTGTATATAGAAATGAAATCGTTCACGCCCTCCATCATGTTGTCCCACTTCTCTCCCCTCCTACTATAGGAAATAATATTGATATGCGATTGTAGATAAATAAACGACAACTGTCACAACTACCATGAACACGATAACAAATTTGGTTTTAAAAAAGGCAAATAGCATAATTGTATTTTTCAAATCGAGCATTGGCCCATAGACTAGAAAGGCTAAAAGTGATCCTGTAGTAAACGTCCCACCAAATGAAGAAGCTACAAACGCATCTGCTTCAGAACATAAGGAGAGGATAAATCCAAATCCCATCATAATAGCTGGGGACAAAAGCTCATTTGAACCTAGCTCCGTTAAAACATTTCGGTCTAAAAACGTTTGGAAAAGACTTGCAATAAATGCACCAAATATCAAAAACTTCCCCATTTCAAAAAACTCATCACTTGCATGGAATAAAGTAGATTTTACTTTGTTCATTTTACTTTTTTCTTCAGCAACATCGATTAATTGTCCGACAAGTATTTCTTTTCTTATTTTTACTTGATTCTGATTTTTAAATATTACGTATATAATTAAGCCTACAATTATCGAAAGGACGAAGGCCAATCCCATTCTCGCATAGGCAATATGAGTTTCTGCCCCAAAAGCATAATAAGTCGATGCGAAAACAATTGGATTTAAAATCGGAGCACCTACTAAAAATACAACCCCTAGATGCAACGGCATTCCCTTTTTTATCAGCCTTCTTACAATCGGAACAATCGCACACTCACATACCGGAAAAACTGCCCCTAACAACGCGGCAGGTAACAAAGCGATAAGCGCATTTTTAGGCAATGCTCGTTTAATAAAATCCTCCGATACGAACGTTTGGATAAGCGCTGAAACGAATACCCCTAATAAAATAAATGGGATCGCTTCAAGCAAAATACTTAAAAACATCGTATTTACAGTTAATAATTCTGAAGGCAAATCAAAAGTAAGATTTTGAAAGTCAATAAATAAAAACAAATAAAAGAACAATCCTATTAACCCTAAGCCAATAACCTCTCGAAATAATGGAAGAACTGATTTATTCATGACAAAGTCTCCTATCACGATTTTTACTAGATATTCAAGTATACTAGAGTAGGTATAAGATTATGCTTAAATTTCTATATTCATGTACATTCACGTTGCATCGAATGATAGAGAAAATATTTTAGAACGAAACACTGAAAAAGAGGATTTATTCATTGATGTTAGCTGTCAAGTTGCAGTATACTCTCAATATCGAGTAATGAGGGGAGATAATCATGACGAGAAAGATCGAATTACCACCAAAAAAAGAACGCCACAAGCTTTTCGGTTCCGTTGAACCCGGATTAAAGCTTAAGCCAACTGAAAAAGAAAAAATGCCTGATTTACAAAATACAAAAAAGGACTTCCTATTTACGATAGATGCTGTTGGAATTAGTAATGTAAAACAACCAATCATTATTGAATCTGATTTAGAGCCAAATCAGCAAACAACGATTGCAACGTTTAAAATGACAAGTAAGATATCCTATGATGCAAAAGGAACAAATATGAGTCGTTTTACTGAGCAATTAGAAACATATCGACAAAATGGTGGATTTATACTATCAATAAAAAACCTATATGATTTCACGAAGGAATTAGCAGAGCGTCTAAAGCAAAAGGATGCGAGCATTGAAGTAACTTTCCCTTGGTTTTATGAACGAAAAGGACCAAGCTCACAATTGACCGGTTTAAATCATTCTGAAGCAAAGCTCATAGTCCACTATGAAGAAGGAATTGGATTTACTAGCTCTGCTTCATTAACATGTGCTGTCACAACACTTTGCCCTTGTTCAAAGGAAATTAGTGAATATAGCGCTCATAATCAACGTGGCTATGTAACGATGAACGTTGAATTTACAGAAGACTATTATGAGGAAGTAGATTGGAAAAAAGCTTTATTAGAAGCTGCTGAGACAAATGCAAGTGCGATGATACATCCTGTCTTAAAGCGTCCCGATGAAAAAATGGTCACAGAAACTGCCTATGAAAATCCACGCTTTGTGGAAGACATGGTTCGACTTGTTGCTGCAGATTTATATGAACTTTCCTTTGTCAAAGCATTTCAAGTAGAATGCAGAAACGAGGAATCAATCCATTTACATGATGCAATTGCAAGTTTAAGTTATCGGAAATAGTCCTAAACTTGTATATAAAGAAAAGAGCTTGTTTTGTTACAAGCTCTTTTCTTATAGTTAAATCTCAAAGTCTTTATGTCGTTTTTAAGCTATCCCCTTTAGGAAGCATACCATTTATAAATAAATCTACAATCTGTTGTGCGAGTATGCGAGGCTCTTTTGATCCTGATAACAAATGTGTAGCTGTAAAATGTTCGATAACACCGACAATGCATTCAGCAACAATTTCCATATCTAAATTAAATCGAAAATACCCTAGCCTCTGTTCAGCTTCTAAATTAGACTTTACAACCTGTGTTATCTCATTTCTAATTTGCTCTGCATTTGGGCTAAGGAATAGACCAATTCGAGTTAAATCAGGATCTTGTACAAGAAATTCAAATACTGATTCTATAATCGTCAATATTCTATTAGCTATATCGGTTGATTCAATTCCGCCTTCTAAACGAACCGACTCAGATAGTTTTATTATCTTTGATTGAAAGCTAGTTACAAGCTCCTCAAAAATGGCATCTTTACTAGAGAAATATAAATAAAAAGAGGGTTGGGTTAATCCAGAGTTTTTTACAATTGAACTAACTTTTGTCTCATGAAATCCATTGTTAGCAAATTCACGGGCAGCTGCTTTAAGCAATCTACTCTTTGTTTCCCTCCCTTTCCTTCCTTTTGGCTCTGTCATTTCAATTCTCCCTTCACATAATACTAAACGAAAACATGATTTGTCGGTATTATTTCATCATCTTTCAAATGTGTCAATAAATGTCTGTAAATAAAAAAACCTTCCTCATTTACGAGAAAGGTCCAGACTTTGTTTTGAAAATTAATTTTCCCCTTTTGCTTCTTGTGGCTTTTCTTTAGACATGAACCAACCACCTAAAGCAATAATTAACATCACTGCCCAGAAAATAGACTTCCATACAATTCCTTCTACAAACTCATGTGGAATAATATGAATAGCTTCATGAGCAAGTGTATGCATTAATAACTTAACCCCAACCCATCCAACAATCAACATAGCAGCTGTTTCGAGACTTGGACGTGTTGTTAATAGCTTGACGAAAATAGCTGCAGCAAATCGAATGACGATAAGACCTGCAATAGCCCCGATAACGATGACAATAAATTTCGCACCATCCATTCCACCAATATTTCCGATTGGCGTATCTGGTAAAGCAATCACTAGTGCAACAGCAGCTAAAATTGAGTCAATGGCAAATGCTATATCAGCTAAAGCAATTTGTGCTACTGTCATACCGTAGCTTTTCGGTTTTTTTTCCTTTCCATCATCATGCTTTTTCGTTAAATGCTTAATACAGATGAAAATCAAGTATGCAGCTCCAATAGCTTGAACCTGCCAAACATGGAAAAGAAATGAAATAATGAAAATCGCACCAATTCTAAAAATAAAGGCTAATAATAAACCGATATTTATCGCTTTCTTTTGCTGTTCTTCTGGTAAATGCTTAGCCATTACAGCAAGTACCAATGCATTATCAGCAGATAAAAGTCCCTCTAACAAAATAAGAATTACTAACACCCAACCATACTCTAATAATAAAGATAGTTCCATCATTTCCTCCTGATATAAAAAAAATTAGTATTTTTAATAAAATTTGCGGATAACTTTGTGATATTTATTTCTTATTATCTTTCTTATTATAAGCAAGGTAATAAGAAATAATCGTCACTTTTTCCTACAAATATTACTAGCAATTTTGGGGTATTATCATCAAACATTAAGATTACTACTAATCTATTGATTAGCTTACTTTTCTAATGTTAATCAGCAAATTCAATAATTACAAGAACTATTTTTCTTATCTTTTACAAAATCGCCAAATCTATCATGAATTTCCTGCTAATCATACAAAACCACCAGTTTTACCCAATCTTTATATAATTAACAGTATAGACTTATCATCATTAGATCGACTCTTCATAACATAGCTACAAACCAAAGATGTAATAAGCAAAAAAAGGGGGAAGATTCCACTGAAGAGGCTAATATAAATCTTCAATTAAAAAAAGAATGAAATCTAAACAAATCAATTTCATTCTTCACGTTCGTTTTATTAAAAATTTTCAAAAAATCTCCTTATAACATCGGCACCACCAATAAAGGTTCCTAATGAGCTTCCTATGTTTGACAGTACAACAATAAGTAAGATTCGACTAACTTTATTTCGCCAAAAACCTTTCACAGTAAAAACATCCTCAGATAATGTTTCGAAATCCTTCACACTAGGTCGGCGCACATATGCCTGTGTTATTCCAGCAAACCATCCCGCTGCAAGAATTGGATTTAACGAAGTGATAGGTGCAGCGGCAAAAGCAGTTAAAATCGTTAATGGATGCGCTAAAGCCAAGGCTGCCCCAACTGCTGAAAGAGAACCATGCCATAAAATCCAACTCATAGTCTGAGCCAAACCTGCAGATGGATTCGCAAGGAACGTATACACTATTAACGCTAAAATAAGCATCGGGATACTCCAACCAATGATTTTTGGAACATTTGATTTTGGTGGTACTGTATTCAAGCTTGCAAGATCATGCTCTTTCTTAATCTCCTCTTTAATACCGGGAACATGTGCTGCTCCTAATACTGCAACAATTTTATCTCCAGGCGCATCTTTAATTTTTTGCGCAAGATATTGATCACGCTCATCAATTAATGGCTTTTTCAACCTTGGAAAGCTTTCAGTAAATTCATTTAATACCGCATTAATGGTATCCATGTTTTTCATTTTTTCTAGCTCTTCTTCTGAAATGCTTTCCTTACTGAAGATACTTGCTGTGATTTGGCTGAGAAGAGATAGCTTCCCTTTAAAGCCAATATTCCCCCAAATTCGAGAGAACGTAATCTGAATATTCCTGTCAGCTAATACAAGCTTAGCACCCGTTTCCTTTGCTGACTCAATTCCTTGGATCATTTCCTGACCAGCATTAATCCCAAATTGCTTTGCCATCCTGTTTTGAAAAGAAGAAATAGCAAGATTAATTAATAATAAGGATGCCTTCTTTTCTTTAATTACTTGAACGATATCCATATCCTTCCATTTATTACCTTCACGAATGGATTGATACCTTTGTTCATCCAATTCAACACAAACAGAATCAGGATTTTCTGCCTCAATAACTTGTTTAACTTGCTCTGCACTATGCTTAGACACATGTGCTGTACCAATTAATATGTATTCTTTTCCATCTAAATGCAATCTTGTGATATTTTCCTCGTCCATAGGTACCTTCCTTTATAGACCAGATTAGTGAATCCCTACCATTCATAATACCCATATCATTATAGCATGACTAGAATTCCATCAAATAGTTCCATTAGCTTTCTTTTCTGTGCATATGTTTGCATTAAAGTCTTACTAAAGCTTGTACAAATTACATATGCAAAAAGGAGCTATCTCAGCAAAAATAGGGTTAGACCCTTATGAGACAGCCCCCAACTAGACATCAAATTTTTAATTAACCAAATACTTTTGCTAATTCAGCTTTATCCTGTTCAAGCCAGAAACGCATTAATCGCTTTGCGCCGTCTAAATCATGGAGCTTTGCTTGACCACATTGTGTTTCATTCGCTGCAGGAATTTCTGTTACTTCAACAGCTGATTTCATTGTGTCTTCTAATAAATCAATTATTTCTGAAACCTCTGGTCTTCCACTTACAACTAAATAATAGCCAGTTTGACAACCCATTGGCGAAATATCAATAATATCAAAATGATTATATTTTTCTGCATGTTCACGAATGTTAAACGCTAATAAATGCTCTAGCGTATGAATAGTATCAGGCTTCATTGCCTGTTTATTTGGTTGGCAAAAGCGAATGTCGAATTTATTAACCTCGCCGTCACTCCCTACCTTATGAACTCCACAATGACGTACATATGGAGCCTTTACCGCATTATGATCTAATTCAAAGCTTTCAACTGAAGGCATACTATCACTCCTATAGTAAATTTCTCAATTTATTGTACCATATGAATCATAAAACGCGTAGTTTACTAGAATGAATCAATTGGTTTTCTTGAAAAAAAGAGTATACTAAAAATAGAATTGTATAGCTATTATTTTAAATACCAACAATTGCTAATGAAAATTATATAGATAAACAAACTCCAACAAATGGAATGAAAGGAAACGGTTTTAGAATAATGAAGTCACTTTTTATTGGGATTATTCGTTTTTATCAAAAATTCATTTCTCCATTAACTCCACCATCATGTAGATTTTACCCTACGTGCTCCCATTATGGCCTTGAAGCATATCAACGATTTGGAGTTATAAAAGGAACATTTCTAACAGTAAAAAGAATTTTAAAATGCCATCCCCTTCACCCAGGTGGCTTTGATCCCGTTCCTGAAAAGGACGCAAAAAAAGGCAGCAAAATTCAACGATAATGAATTTACTGCCTATTTTACTTTTAATTTTTTATTTTCATAACCGTCAATAACAACATCTACTTTACCAGTTGAAGGATCAATTATTAGCCGTGCACTGGAATATCTTCTGCTAAAAGCGGATGGTTTTTAATCGTTATAACACTATCACGAACACTATCCTCTACACTATTAAAACCTTTTAACCACTGTCCAAAATCTATAGAATATTTTAATGTATCGATTCGCTCTTCTGGAATACCTCTATCCTTCACTTTTTCAAGAAATGCATCTGCATTCAATTTACTCATGCTACAATCATGATGTCCTATTACACAAATCTCTTCAGCCTTTAATTCTATTAAATTTCATATAAATATATCATAATTCTTGATTATTAACTATTTATAGTGTACTATACAAATCGAAATGATTACTATTTCGATTTGTAGGAGTGATTCTGTACAATGAATTTTTTTGAAAAGGGATATACTATTTACTGACAGTTATTCTAATTTAAATAGCTAACTAACGAAAAAACGGTGCAAATAAAAAAACTTGTTCTCAAATCGGAATCATTAAGATATAATAGGTAGGGCTTAATCGTAATGATATTGATTTACAGAAAGGAGACTATTATGAAAAAACATACACTATTATTATTTTTACTATCAATTCTAATCTTTACTTTGGTTGCTTGCAGTGGTGACAACGCAACCTCTGATACAAAAAACAAAGAAGAAACAAGTAATAAACTTAAAATATATACAACAATCTTTCCATTAGAGGATTTCACCAAAAAAATTGGCGGAGACCTAGTTGATGTAGAAAGTATTTTGCCTTCAGGTGCTGATGCGCATACATATGAGCCAACTACAAAGACGATGGTAAGCATCGCTGATTCAGATGGATTTATTTATTCAGGTGTTGGCATTGAAAGCTTCGCTGATAAAATTGAAGAATCGTTAAAATCCGAAGATGTTGCTTTTATTAATGCTGGTGAAGGTATCGAGCTTCTAGCACATACAGAAGATGAACACAGTGAAGAGGAACATAGCGAAGACGAGCATAGTACTGATGAACATAGTGCTGATGAACATAGTGCTGACGAGCATAGTGCTGACGAGCATAGTGAGGAAGATTCTCATGCAGAACATAATCACGGTGATGAGGATCCACATGTTTGGATCGATCCTATCCGTTCAATCACACTTGCGGAAAATATCAAGGATGCTCTAGTTGAGTTAAAGCCTGAAGAAAAAGATACATTTGAAGCAAATTTCGAAAAGCTAAAAAACCAATTAGAAGAATTGGATCAATCATTTACAACATTAATAAATGAATCTGCAAAAAAGGAAATTCTTGTTTCCCATGCAGCTTATGGCTATTGGCAGGAAAGATACGGAATTGAGCAAATTAGTGTTCTAGGACTTTCTCCTACTGAAGAGCCTTCACAGAAACAGCTCCAGACAATCATTGAAACAGCAAAAGAGCATAATTTAAAATATGTTATTTTTGAAACAAATGTGAGCAGTAAAATAGCAGATATCGTCCAATCTGAAATTCGGGCTGAAGCACTTACGTTAAGTAACCTAGAAACAATTTCAGAGGAAGATCGAAAAAATAATGAAGATTACTTTAGCATTATGGAAAGAAACATCGAAACATTAAAAAAAGCATTATCTGAATAATATTGACAAAGAGCGTTACTCGTAACGCTCT
>JAPSLL010000036.1:19552-41883 GCA_031180805.1 Bacillus sp. (in: firmicutes) | reverse complement strand
AAAAAACCAGTGAGACAATTCACTGGTTTTTATATATTCAATACACTTCTTTTAAAACAAATAACCTAGAAGAGTAATCATGTGGATGTTCTCTTGCCCAGTACTCATTCGCCCGATCTGTGTAGTTTTCACCAAGAATGATGCCGACATTCATTAGTTCATCGCCATAATGTCTAGTATCCATTCCTTCAATTTCATACAATTTATCAGCGTCAATTCCTTTTAATTTAATGCGATAATATTTGTCATTAGGCTTTGCAAGAACTTTGTAGTAGCCAACAATTGCCTCACTCTTATTTTGTGAAACGACCATCCAGGAAACCTCATTCGACTCAAACGGACTTAATAAACGATAGAAGGCACCACTACGAATTAAATCACGTTTCTCCTTAAAGAAGCTTACTTGTTCCTTCACTTTTTCTTTTTCTTCATCGCTTAACTTTGTAATGTCTAGTTCATATCCAAATGTTCCAAAATATGCAACATTTGCACGTGTATCAATTGAAGTCATCCGGCCAACTTGATGGTTAGGTACGGCTGAGACATGGCTTCCGATAGAGCTTAAAGGGTAAACCATTGAAGTTCCATACTGGATTTTTAAACGCTCAACAGCGTCTGTGTCATCACTCGTCCAAGTTTGTGGTGCATAATACAATAAGCCCGGATCGAACCGTGCTCCACCACCAGCACATGATTCGAATAATATTTCAGGATATTTTTCAATTAAACGCTCATACAAGTCATAAACTCCAAGAATATATCTGTGGAATACTTCACCTTGTTGATCGATGTCTAAGCTAGTTGAATAAGCTTCTGTAATATAGCGGTTCATGTCCCATTTTATATAAGAGATTTTTGAATCAGAAATGATGTCATCCATTAATTGGAAGATATAATCAACAACTTCTTCCCGTGAGAAGTCTAATACAAATTGATTACGACCATGTGAAGCACCTCGATCTGGGGTAGAAATCATCCATTCAGGATGTTCCTCAAATAATTTCGTCCCTTTAGAGACCATTTCAGGCTCAAACCATAGACCGAATTTCATTCCAAGCTCACAAACCTTTTCAGAGAGACCTTTAATCCCATTTGGAAGCTTGTCTTTATTAACAAACCAGTCTCCTAGGGAGCTTGTATCATCGTGGCGTTCTCCGAACCAACCATCATCTAATACAAATAGTTCAATCCCTAATTGATGGGCAGTTTTTGCAATATCTAATACTTTTTCTTCATTAAAATCAAAATAGGTTGCTTCCCAGTTGTTAATTAAAATTGGGCGGACTTTATCACGCCAATATCCTCGTACTAGTCGCTCTCTATATAAATCGTGGTATGTTTGACTCATTCCATTTAATCCATGCTCGCTATAAACGATAACACATTCAGGAGTTTGGAATGTTTCATTTGGGTTTAGCTTCCATTTGAATTGGAATGGGTTTATCCCCATCATCACTCTGCTAACACTGTATGTGTCTACTTCTACTTGTGCTAAAAAATTTCCGCTATAAACTAAGCTGAAACCATATACCTCTCCGTGATGTTCAGTTGCATCAAGACGCTTTAATGCAATGAATGGATTATGAGCATGACTGCTAGCACCTCTCGTAGAAGATACTGACTGTACTCCTTTAAAAAGCTTTTGGGATTCAACATGAGTCTCGCGTGCCCAAGCTCCATTTAAGTGAAGCATTTCATATTGGTCATCTGGAAGATCGATGCTTGCACTCATCGCATTGTAAAGATAGAATGATTCATTACCTTCATTCACAAATCTTGCGTTGCGGGTAATGACATTTCTGTTTTGATAAATAGTGTAACTTAGGATGAGTTTGCTTTTTAACACTTCATCATATAATGTAACTTCTAATGTATCGGCTTCTTGATTATCCCCAACATATGTTGCAGGCAATTGCTGTAGACGGGGTTTACCAGAAATGATTTGATAGCTATGGAATTGATAATTTGAAATATGGCTACCAATGTTATTTTTAATCATATGGGCAGGGTAACGAAAATCAGTTGACCCGTAGCTAGGATATTCTTGTTTAATATGCTCTAGTGATGAAGTATGATCACCTTCAAATAGATTACATGAAGGACGAACCTCACGTTCAATTAAATGATAGAAAGATTCGCGATGTTTTATTTTCTTTCCGAAATAAAGATGTTCTAATAGATTGCTTTTTTCTAGTACTCTAAAAATATAACTTATATTGTCGTTATATAAATGAAACTCCTTTGTTTGCTCATTTATTTTAATTGCCAAATGTCTTCACCTCATCAAAAATGTTTTTATGTAACCCTTTACAGAATAGTTTAGCAAGAGGTTGGAAATAAAACAATACATTTTAAGTAAAATAAAGTAATCGATAAGTTTAGAGAATATAAAAAAGGAGGTAGGACTTAAACCTACCCCCATTTTATTAAATGTCCAGAATGAGACAGCCCACCACCAAAACCATATAATAATAAATGCTGCCCTGCTTTCACTTTTCCTTCTTTAATTCCAATATCTAAAGCTAACGGAATAGAAGCAGCTGAGGTATTGCCAAAGTGAACAAGGCTTATAAGAGTTTTGTTGATTGATAGACAGCTTTTATCACAAATTGATTCAATCATTCTTAAATTTGCACTATGTGGAATAAACCAGTCGATATCTTGTAATGGAAGATGACTTTTTTCCATTAATGTCTTTATTCCTAATGGAACTGTAGAAACGGCCCATTTATAAACCTCTCGTCCATTTTGAACAAGGAGCTTTTTATCCTCTAACTTTGTTGTAAACATTGTATCAGAAAGATTTGTACCGTATAGGCTTAATGCCTTTTCACCTTCAGACGCAACGTGTGATGCTAAAAAGCTTCCTTGCTCATCATACTCGACAAGTACTGCTCCCGCACCATCCCCAAAAAGAATACAGGTTGAACGATCAGTGAAGTCTGTAATTTTTGAAAGTGTTTCAGCTCCGATAACAAGGATTTTTTTATGAATACCAGAAGAAATTAGACCATTAGCCAAATGAAGCCCATATGTAAATCCTGCACAAGCCGCATTAAGGTCAATAGCTCCTGTTTTATTTAACCCCAATTTACCTTGGATATATGATGCTACACTAGGTGTAATATAATCTGGTGTTAAAGTGCAGACGATTATCATATCTACATCATAAATATCCTTGTTATAACGAGTCATTAAATCCTCAATAGCCTTTATACTAAGATCACTCGTATATTCATTGTTAGCAGCAATTCTTCTTTCTTTGATTCCTGTACGACGAGTAATCCATTCATCATTTGTTTCTACCATATTTTCAAGATCATGATTTGTTAAGGTTTTCTCTGGTACATATGTGCCAATTGCAGTTATACGAGCTTTAGAAATCATCATTATCCACCTTCCTTCGTCTTTATACCTAATAATAACATCTGTATATAATATCTGGTACTAATTTTTAATTAAAAAAAGGAATGAATTGATAAACAAAGAATTACTAATATGTGAGGTTACGGGAGAAGTCTAAAAAAAGAAAGACATTTATATTTAGTCTTTCTTTTCATTGCTTTCTTTTGCATTCACTTCAGCAAGCTTAGCAAGTAAAATATGCTGTGGCATATGCATAATTTGTTCTAATGGGACATTCAAAGATTTTGCTAATTTTTGTGCAGTTTCAGCAGATATTTGTAATGGTCTCATAACAACCCTCCTTCTCACTATTTTACACGAAATGAAGGTGCAAACAAGATGAGTTATATATTTGGTCATCGGGGAGCTGCAGGAAATTATCCAGAGAATACTATGTTATCGTTTATCGCTGCGAGAGAAACTGGTGCTGATGGTATTGAGCTAGATGTTCAAATGACGAAAGATGGTGAATTAGTTGTAATCCATGATGAAACAGTTGATCGAACAACAAATGGAACAGGTTTTGTTAACAACTTTACATACAAAGAATTGGCGAAATTGGATGCAAGCTACACTTACTCACAATATCAAGGAAAAGCTTATATTCCATCATTAGTAGAGGTTTTGGAATGGGCAGCAGAGTCTGGTGTCTTATTAAATATTGAACTAAAAAATGGAGTAATTGATTACCCTGGAATAGAGGAAAAGACAATTGAGTTAATTTATAAATATAAACTTGAGAAAAACGTATTTATATCCTCTTTTAATCATTATAGTCTAGTAGACTGCAAACAAATTTCGAATGAAATCGAAACCGCAATACTATATATGGAAGGGTTATATAAACCGTGGGAATATGCTGCAAGTATAGGAGCAACGGGGTTACACCCACATTATATTGCCGCTAGAAAAGAGATTATTACACAGGCTCAAAGCAGTGGAATAGCTGTAAGACCTTTTACAGTAAATGAAAAACACATAATGAAACAGCTTGTTGAAAGTGGCTGCACAGCGTTTATTACCGACTATCCCGAACTTGCTGTGTCATTACGAGAGGAATAAGAAAAGAGAGTGGATCGCTCAAATGATCCACTCTTTATCTTAACAATTTTCCCCATAGTATTAAGGTATTAATTATTAGAACAACACTTATTTTTACTTCTACTTATTTCTTCGAAAACCTTTTTTGAACCTTATTACGCTTCCGATCTCGATAAAAGATAAAACCTGCTACAAAACTAAGCCCACCTAGAAATAAAATCAGTCCAATTAAAAACTGTAACCATAAATATGGAATGGGATAGTGGAGAAATCCAAATGTCATATCACGCATTAGCTTAATGCCATATACCGCAAGCGCAGCTGGAATGACCATAATTAGTAGTGCAATTATTCGTGACATATTCATAAAATTCCTTTCATTTACTCAAATTAATTGTCTGTTTCTCTTTCATGTTTGTCAAGCAAAATTCTATACGCTATGATAGGAATGTGCAATTTTTTGCAAAATCCTTAAAAATTAATTTTTAATACATGATTATAGATGAAAGTAATTTAAGTGAGGTAGAAAATAAGGGGGAAAAATAAGGTGAAACGGGTCAT
This sequence comes from Bacillus sp. (in: firmicutes), assembly GCA_031180805.1. Lineage (GTDB taxonomy): Bacteria > Bacillota > Bacilli > Bacillales > Bacillaceae > Metabacillus. Next base: position 36,876 of record JAPSLL010000036.1, on the reverse strand, counting down.
AATTATTGGTGCAAATAATGATGGTAGAGAGCTATTAGAAATTTTATCGACGTTAAATGCTTTTGAAATCGTTGCAATAGTTGATAAAAATGAACATGCTGTTGGAATGAAGCTAGCTCGAAAGTTCAATATAGAAATTGGTACAGATTGGCGAACGTATATAGATCATCATGTAGACTTTATTATTGAAACAACTGGAAATAAGGAAATTACTGAACAGTTAATGCTTGAGAAGAAGAGGAATGCAACAATTATACCAAAAGAAACGGCGTTGCTTATACGGGATGTAGTAAATGCGAGAAAAGCGATTTTTGGAAGTCTTGAAAAAAAGGAGCACTGTCAGCAACTAATTTTTGACTCCATTCATGATGGGTTGCTTGTTATTGATATCGAGGAAAAGGTTATTCTTTTTAATAAAAAAGCAGAACTTATTACTGGAGTAGTTCGAGAAGGAATTCTTGGAAAAAAGGTATCAGCAGTATTTCCATCAAGTAGGCTTGCTAAAATTCTTACTAGTCGGGAAATTGAGGTAAATCAGGAGCAAGTATTAGATAACGGAAAAAAAGTTATTTCTTCAAGAATACCGTTAATTGATAAATCAGGAAATCTCTTAGGTGCTCTTGAGGTATTTAAAGAAATAAAGGATGTCGTTCAATTAGCGGGAGATGTGACGAATTTAAACGTTAATCAAATGATTCTAAAAGCAATTATGGAATCATCTGCTGAGGGGATTTCAGTAGTAAACGAAGCGGGAGAAGTTTTTTTAATAAATAATGTCTTCAAGAAGCTTGCAAATCTTTCAAATAAAAATGTTATTGGAAAACCTTTAACAGATGAAATATTCGATGGGGAAAATGTTCATAAGAAGGTATTGCAAACTAGACGTCCAGTAAGAGACGTAAGAAAAATTGGACAAGATCAGAAGGAGGTTCTAGTTAATGTAACTCCTGTAATCGTTGATGGCAAATTAAAGGGGAGTGTAGGGGTATTTCGGGATATATCATTGCAGCAGAACTGTGAAAATAAATTAAATCGTGCTAGACAAATTATTCGCAGTCTTGAAGCAAAGTATTCATTTGCTGACATTATTGGTGAAAGTGAAGAGATGAAATTAGCTATTGATCAAGCAAAATTTGCGGCAAAAACCCCGGTAACAATTCTTTTAAGAGGTGAAAAGGGGACAGAGAAAGATAGGTTTGCATATGCGATACATAATGAAAGCGTGCGAAAGTATAACAAATTTATTCGGATAAACTGTGCAGCTTTTGATGAAAAATCACTGGAAAGGGAGCTCTTTGGTTATGAAGAGGATAGGCTAAATAGCTTAGAGACGACTGAAAATAAAGGAGTATTTGAGCTAGCTAATAATGGAACGGTCTTTTTAGATGATGTCGGGGGATTATCACCTGGGATGCAGTTGAAATTATTAAAATTCATTCAAAACAATACGATCGTTAAGGTTGGTGGCGATATACCAATACAAGTAAACGTTCGAATCATTGCGGCAACTAATTTAAATATTGAAAAGGCAATGGCTGAAGGGGAATTTCGTGAAGATTTATATTACAAATTAGCCCGTTATCCAATTTCAATACCTCCATTAAGAGAGAGAAAGGAGGACTTACCTGCCTTATGTCATTGGTTTATCAAACTAATTAATCAAGAAAGCGGTCGAAGGATTCATTGTATATCAAATAAGGTAATAGAGTTTTTAATGAGCTATAATTGGCCTGGTAATATTCGTGAACTCGAAAATATTCTTTCTAGAATCGTTTTATTTATGGAACCACAGGAAACAACAATATATGATAAACATCTTAATGTGATTCAAGGGCTTATAAATAGTAATCCCCCTAGAGAACTAGAAAGTGTAGAAAAAGAGAATGAAACCTTGGCTGAAGCGATTGAACGTGTCGAAGCGGAAGTAATAAAAAAGTCGTTAATATTACATGAGTATAATCGAACAAAAACAGCAAAAGCTTTAGGTATATCGTTAAGGAATTTATATTACAAAATGGAAAAGTATCAACTTGCAAATAATAGCATGGATTGATAATGACATTTGCAAAAATGTGCAAATTCGTTATATGATAGTAAGAGAGCTAAGTTAAGGTAATCTAATAATTCTTTTTTTATTAGTTATTTTTGATGAAATTTAACTTGAAGTAAGTATCTAAATAATATCAAGTATCATCTGGAATAAACGAATACTTCTTAAATGGAAGGAACCTTGATTTCATGAATTTTGAAAAACTGCTGAATGATGTAGCACAAATAAATGGGAGAGTTGTTGCTGTTGCAGCTGCGGAGGATGAGGAAGTAATCGAGGCAGTGAAAGAAGCAGTTTTAAGAAAGCTAGTAATGTTTATCCTTTTCGGCAACAAGGAAAAAATCGATAAACTATTATGCTTAAAAGGAATTAAAAACGAAAATATTCAAGTTATTCATACTCAAACAAAGGAAGAGGCAGCAGAGTTAGCTGTGAAGTCTGTTCATAATGATGAGGCAACTATTCTTATGAAAGGGATGGTGTCGTCAGCAACCTTGTTAAAAGCAGTATTGAATAAAGAATACGGATTAAGAACAAATCGAGTTTTATCACATGTTGCTATTTTTGAAATACCTGGATTTTCGAAAAGCATAATCGTAACTGATGCTGCTATGAATATACATCCCAATTTAGAGAAAAAACAACAAATCATTGAAAATGCTGTAGAAATGGCAAAATCTATAGGGGTAAATAACCCAAAAGTTGCTGTATTGGCGGCAATTGAAAATGTAAATCCGGCAATGGAAGTAACACTTGATGCTGCTTCACTAACACTTATGAACAAAAGGGGACAAATTAAGGGTTGTACCATTGATGGTCCACTTGCCCTTGATAACGCAGTTTCAACTATTGCTGCAAAACAGAAAGGGATAGATAGTGAAGTTGCAGGAAATGCTGATATTTTACTAGTACCTACGATTGAGGCAGGAAACATACTCTATAAATCGTTAATTTATTTTGCTAGAGCAAAGGTAGGCTCTGTTATTGCTGGAGCTAAAGCACCCATTGTTTTGACTAGTCGTTCAGACTCTGCAGAATGTAAGCTATATTCCCTAGCATTAGCAATTTGTTCATCTAAATAATTTAGCAATTGTAATTAGGAGGAAGACATCTTGGAGATTTTCAACTACATGGAAAACTTTGATTATGAACAATTGGTCTTTTGTCAGGATCAACAATCTGGGTTAAAGGCAATAATTGCGATTCACGATACTACCTTAGGACCAGCATTAGGTGGTACTAGAATGTGGATGTATGAATCAGAGGAAGCTGCAATAGAGGATGCTTTACGATTAGCAAGAGGGATGACCTATAAAAATGCTGTTGCCGGTTTAAATTTAGGTGGAGGAAAGACAGTTATTATCGGTGACCCAAAAAAAGATAAGAATGAAGAAATGTTTCGCGCTTTTGGAAGATATATTCAAGGGTTGAATGGACGTTACATTACTGCTGAGGATGTTGGGACAACTGTTGAAGACATGGATATTATTCATGAAGAAACAGATTTTGTAACAGGGATTTCTCCTGCATTTGGTTCCTCAGGAAACCCATCTCCAGTAACAGCATACGGAGTTTATCGTGGAATGAAGGCGGCAGCAAAAGAAGCATTTGGAACAGATTCACTGTCGAATAAAAAGGTTGCCATTCAAGGTGTAGGGAATGTAGCCTATCATCTTTGTAAATATTTGCACGAAGAAGGAGCAAAATTAATCGTCACAGATATTAATAAAGAGGCTGTTCACCGTGCAGTTAATGCTTTCCGAGCAGAAGCTGTAGAACCGAATGAAATTTATTCTGTTGATTGTGATATTTTTGCTCCATGTGCACTAGGAGCAGTTTTAAATGATGTGACGATACCGCAATTAAAAGCTACAGTCATCGCTGGCGCAGCAAATAATCAATTAAAGGAACCTAGACATGGAGAAATCATCCATCAAAAAGGAATTGTTTATGCTCCTGATTATGTGATTAATGCTGGCGGAGTTATAAATGTTGCTGATGAGCTATACGGTTACAATAGAGAGCGTGCTTTAAAAAAAGTTGAAAATATCTTCAATAATATTGAATCAGTTATTGAAATTTCAAAGCGTGATCAGATTCCAACCTCTCAGGCTGCAGACAGACTTGCTGAAGAACGAATTGCAAAAATGAAAAATTCGCGAAGTCAGTTTTTATTAGAGGGAAAACATATATTAAATCGAAAGTAAAAGAAATCGTGTGATTTTGACTTAATTAGCCTGCCCCGATAATTTTCATAGGAAGATAGGGGGCAGACTCAATCTTAGGTATGTACATAAAAGATAGAAATAAAGAGTGATTTTTCATGAAAAGCGTAGGCGGAGGTTTATTGTAATTGATTAATGATTATCGAATTCTCGTACTTAATCCTGGTTCTACCTCAACAAAGATAGGTGTATTTGATAATGAACGGGCTGTATTTGAGAGAAATATCCGTCATGATAGAGAAAAATTACAAATGTACCCGAATATTATCGACCAATTTGAATTTCGGAAACAGACTATTTTAGAAATCTTAGATGAGGAAAGTATAAATATTTCTAAGATTGATGCTGTTTGTGGCCGGGGAGGTCTTCTTCGTCCAATTGAAGGAGGAACATATATCGTAAATGAGTTAATGCTTGAGGATTTAAAAAATGGCTTTGCCGGACAGCATGCATCTAACTTAGGCGGTATTATTGCTTCTGAGATTGCAGCAGGATTAAATATTCCTGCATACATTGTTGACCCAGTTGTCGTTGATGAAATGGAGGAAATTGCTAAAATTTCTGGACTTCCTGCTATTGAAAGAAGAAGTATTTTTCATGCATTAAATCAAAAGGCTGTTGCAAGGCGTGTTGCATCTGATTTCAACAAGAAATATGAAGACATGAATATAATTGTAACCCATATGGGTGGTGGGATAACGATTGGGGTTCATCGAATGGGAAGGGTTATTGATGTAAATAACGGATTACATGGTGACGGCCCTTTTAGTCCTGAGCGTGCGGGTTCTCTTCCTACAGGAGACCTCGTCTCAATGTGTTATTCAGGTGAATATTTTCGAGATGAAATGATGAAAAAGCTGATTGGACAAGGTGGTTTAGTAGCGTATTTGGGGACTAATGATGCCATAAAGGTTGAGGAAATGGTCGAGGAAGGAGATCAAAAGGCAATACTCATTTATTCAGCAATGGCTTATCAAATAGCAAAGGAAATTGGTGCAGCTAGTGCAGTATTAAAAGGTAACGTTGATGCGATTGTTTTAACTGGTAGCCTCGCATATGGGAAAAAAATTGTACGTGATATTGCTACATATGTTGATTGGATTGCTGATGTACTAATTTATCCAGGAGAAAATGAGCTTCAAGCTCTTGCAGAAGGAGCGCTCCGTGTTTTGAGAAATGAGGAAGAGGCAAAAAATTATCCATCTTAAAAGGTGAGTGGCAATCTTGAGTTTTTGAGGATGACATGCAAAGCAAAAGATAGTAAGGATATTTTTTGCAAATAAATTATCACTTTATAGAAAACAAAAATAAATGCTTAAAGGAGGCACCCTATTTGGCGACAGAGTATGATTTAGTCATTTTAGGTGGAGGAACAGGTGGTTATGTTGCTGCAATTCGTGCATCACAGCTTGGCCTAAAAACAGCGATAGTTGAAAAGAATAAGCTTGGAGGAACTTGCTTACATAAAGGGTGCATACCAAGTAAAGCACTTTTAAGAAGTGCTGAGGTATATGCAACAACAAAAAACAGTAGTGAATTCGGGATAGAGTCATCAAACGTAAAATTAAACTTTCATAATGTGCAAGCGCGAAAAAGAAAGATAATCAACCAACTTCATACTGGTGTAGAGCAATTAATAAAAAAGGGGAAAATTGATGTCTATGAAGGGATTGGTCGAATACTTGGACCATCTATCTTTTCACCTATGCCTGGTACGATTTCAGTAGAAATGAATAATGGACTTGAAAATGAAATGCTACTTCCACGTAATGTTATTATTGCTACAGGATCTCGCCCACGTCTTTTACCAGGACTCGAAAATGAGAGCGAATTTGTTTTAACTTCTGAAGAAGCATTAGAGCTAACAGCATTGCCAAAATCTATTATTATTATCGGTGGCGGTGTAATCGGTATCGAGTGGGCATCAATGCTATCGGACTTTGATGTACAAGTTACGGTTCTAGAGTACGATGAGCGAATTTTACCAACTGAAGATAGAGACATTTCAAGAGAAATGGAAAGGGTGTTAAAAAAGAAAGGAATTACCGTAATAACGAGTGCAAAGGTGCTGTCTGAATCGATTGAAAAGGATACGAATAAAAACGTTACATTAAAGGCAGTTTGTAATGGAACAGAAAAGACCTTTTCTGCAGAAAAAATCCTAGTGTCTGTTGGCAGACAAGCGAATATTGAAGGAATTGGTTTAGAAAACACGGAAATAAAGATAGAAAACGGGTTTATCCAAACTAATGAATTTTATCAGACAAAAGAATCACATATTTATGCTATCGGAGATGTTATTGGCGGTTTACAGCTAGCACATGTTGCATCACGTGAAGGAATTGTCGCTGTTGAACATATTGCAAATGAGAAGACATATCCGGTCGATGACAAGCTTGTACCTAAATGTATCTACAGTTCACCTGAAATTGCTAGTGTAGGATATACCGAGGAAGAAGCAAAAAAATCTGGCTTTAAAACTAAGGTTGCTAAGTTTCCGTTTAAAGCAATTGGAAAAGCCCTTATTTTCGGTAACTCAGAAGGCTTTGTTAAACTTGTTGTAGATGAAGAAACCGATGATTTGTTAGGTGTACATATGATTGGACCACATGTTACAGATTTAATTTCTGAAGGAGCACTTGCACGTGTCCTTGATGCGACGCCATGGGAAATCTCCCAAACGATTCATCCCCATCCATCTTTATCTGAAATTTTTGGAGAAGTTGCACTCGGGGTGAATGGAAAAGCCCTTCATTTTTAGTTAGTTAACTTAAATTGTTTTAAATTTAATGGGATAAATAAATTGTTCATTAAGATAGTTTGAAAATTAGGAGGTTACTATTATGGTTGAAAATCGTCATCAATCGCTAGGTCTTTCAGATGAAGATGTGTTAAATATGTATGAAGTTATGGTTTTGTCTAGAAAGATTGATGAGCGTATGTGGTTGTTAAATCGTGCTGGAAAGATTCCATTTGTTGTTTCGTGTCAGGGACAAGAGGCGGCACAAGTAGGAGCAGCTTTTGCGTTAGATAGGGAAAAAGACTATGTGCTTCCTTACTATCGGGATATTGGAGTGGTTTTAGCATTTGGTATGACAGCAAGGGATTTAATGCTTTCAAGTTATGCAAAGGCTGAGGATCCAAATTCAGGCGGCAGACAAATGCCTGGTCATTTCGGACAAAAGAAAAATCGGATTGTAACCGGCTCTTCACCAGTTACGACACAAGTGCCACATGCAGTTGGAATTGCATTAGCAGGTAAAATGAACAAGGAAAATATTGTTTCGTTTGTAACATTTGGAGAAGGATCATCAAATCAAGGCGACTTTCATGAAGGTGCAAACTTTGCGGCAGTACATAAATTACCTGTTATTTTAATGTGTGAAAATAATAAATATGCAATATCGGTCCCATATAATAAACAAGTTGCCTGTGTAAATATTTCTGATCGAGCAATTGGCTATGGAATGCCAGGAATAACAGTAAATGGCAATGATCCACTAGAAGTATATGCTGCTGTAAAAGAAGCTGCTGATAGAGGGAGACGTGGTGATGGCCCTACTTTAATTGAAACAGTAACATATCGTTTAACTGCTCATTCTAGTGATGATGATGATCGTGTTTACCGCGAAGCTGAAGAGTTAGAAGAAGCAAAACAAAATGACCCAATTCATAGTTTTTCAGCATACTTAAAGGAAACAGCTGTATTAACAGAGGAAAAAGAAGAAACAATTCTTCAAAAAGTAAGCAAAATTATCGATGATGCGACAGAATATGCTGAAGCTGCTCCATATCCGGAACCAGAACAGACATTGAAGTTTGTATATGCAGAAGAGTAAGGGGGAATAAAAATGGCGATCATTTCATATTTAAATGCCATTACTTTAGCAATGCGTGAAGAAATGGAACGTGACGAAAAAGTATTTATATTAGGGGAAGATGTTGGGAAAAAGGGCGGTGTATTTAAAGCGACGGAAGGGTTATATGAAAAGTTTGGTGAAGAACGAGTGATGGATACACCATTAGCAGAATCTGCGATAGCTGGAGTAGGGATTGGAGCTGCAATGTATGGCATGAGACCAATTGCAGAAATGCAATTTGCTGATTTTATTATGCCCGCAGTTAATCAAATTATTTCAGAGGCAGCAAAAATCCGTTACAGATCTAATAATGACTGGAGTTGCCCAATAACAATTCGTGCCCCTTATGGTGGAGGTGTACATGGTGCACTTTATCATTCACAATCTGTTGAAGCGATTTTTGCAAATCAACCAGGTCTAAAAATTGTCATCCCCTCAACACCATATGATGCAAAAGGACTGTTAAAAGCGGCAATACGCGACGACGATCCAGTACTGTTTTTTGAGCATAAACGTGCATACCGTTTATTAAAAGGTGAAGTCCCTGATGATGATTATGTTTTACCTATTGGAAAAGCAGATGTGAAGCTTGAAGGTGAAGATATAACAGTTATTACATATGGATTATCTGTTCATTTTGCTCTTCAAGCCGCTGAAAGATTGGCTAATGACGGGATATCAGCACATATATTAGATTTAAGAACAATTTATCCTTTAGATAAACAAGCAATAATCGACGCTGCTTCAAAGACAGGTAAGGTATTGTTAATTACTGAAGATAATAAGGAAGGTAGTATTATCGGTGAAGTAGCAGCAATTATTGCTGAAAATTGCTTGTTTGATTTAGATGCTCCGATTATGAGATTAGCTGGACCAGATGTTCCAGCAATGCCATTTTCCCCATCAATGGAAAAATATTTTTTAATTAATCCGGATAAAGTGGAAGAAGCAATGCGTAAGCTTGCTGAATTTTAATGGACTTAGCGAGTTAAACATATAATGTAAAAAACACTAGACATAGATTAGTGACATTACTTTTTCCATGTATATGGATAGCTTGTTAATCTAGGAGGTTACATAGTGGCGATAGAACAAATTAAAATGCCCCAATTAGGTGAAAGTGTTACAGAAGGAACTATCAGCAATTGGCTTGTATCGATAGGTGACAAAGTGAATAAGTACGAACCACTTGCAGAGGTTACAACAGATAAAGTAAATGCTGAAATTCCATCATCCTTTTCAGGGATTATTAAAGAACTTATTGCAGAAGAAGGGCAAACATTAGCTGTTGGTGAAATTATATGTACGATTGAAGTAGAGGAAGACGAAACGAAAAAGGTAGAAGTCGATAAATTAGCTGAAAATAAAAGTTTGTCTTTAAACAGTGAGCCTTCTTCTCACGATAAGGATGACTCAAATAAAAAAAGGTATTCTCCAGCAGTTTTAAGAATAGCTCAGGAACATGAGATTAATTTAGATTTAGTGAATGGAACAGGTGCTGGTGGTCGAATTACGAGAAAAGATCTTATGAATTTTATTGAAAGTGGTGCAATTGAGGAGCAACATAATCGTAAACCTGTTATTGAGCAGCAGGGCAATCAATCGATTGAGCCACCTAAAACACAAACACCTCGCATATATCAAGGAGATACAGAAATACCAGTAACAGCGGTTCGTAAGACGATAGCAGCAAATATGGTCCGCAGCAAGCATGAAGCTCCTCATGCTTGGATGATGATTGAGGTAGATGTAACAAATCTAGTAGAGTATCGTAATAAGGTTAAGGATGAATTTAAGAAAAAAGAAGGCTATAACTTAACATTTTTCCCATTTTTCCTTAAAGCTGTGGCAAAAGCATTAAAGGAATTCCCGCAAATTAATTCAATGTGGGCAGGAGACAAAATTATTCAGCGAAATGAAATAAATATCTCAATTGCGGTTGCAACAGATGATTCGTTATTTGTTCCGGTAATTAAGGCAGTTGATGAAAAGACAATTAAAGGAATTTCCCGAGACATTACAGAACTTGCTGCAAAGGTCCGTAGTGGGAAAATTAGTATAGAGGATATGCAGGGAGGAACCTTTACAGTAAATAACACAGGTTCATTTGGTTCTGTTCAATCGATGGGGATTATTAACCATCCTCAAGCAGCGATATTGCAGGTTGAAACAATTGTAAAAAGACCTGTTGTTATCAATGGGATGATCGCGATCCGTGATATGGTTAATCTTTGTTTATCCCTTGATCATCGGGTTTTAGACGGAGTCATTTGTGGACGATTCTTAGCACGGGTAAAAGAAATATTAGAATCGACTTCAGATGAAAATACTTCCATCTATTAATAATGATAGTCCAATGATATAGAGTCTGATTCATAACGATCAAAGCATTTTATTGATCGGTTATGAGTTAGACTCTTTTTATTTTAAGTTTGTTTTCAGCATCATTATTTTAGACAAACTAATAAAACATACATTTGCTTCTTTCTCCTGCATAAAATCTATGATAAGAATAGATTCCTGCCATAAGGGGGTGAACTTCCAAAATGGAAGTGAAGCACAATCATTCGGAGGAAAAAGGGAAAAGGAAACTTTGGGAAGAAGAGGCAATAAAGGCATTGAAAGATAGACCTTTTGAAGCTCTTTATTCATCAACATATGAAGGGATTAAGATTGAACCAATCTATACAACTATACAAAATGTCCAAAATTGGACAGAAAACAGTTACTATCGGGCAAATAATTGTTGGAAATGTAGTCAGGAAATTAAAGGTGAAACTAGTGAAGAGATAAGTAAACAAGTCAGATATGCAATTGAGAGGGGACAGAACTCCTTTTATTTTAAAAATCTTCAAATTCATGATATGAAGGGTGTAGAAAAAGCTTTCGGTCAAATTGATATAAGTAAAAGCTCATTTTTAATTGATGTTGGTTCAAAACAGGAATTAATGCCACTATTGTTTCAATATTTTAAGGGAAAGAAACATGATAAAGAATCAATTGGAACAATTGCGTTTGACCCTTTTGAAGAGGTTCTGCTAAAGGAAGAAATTTCCATTTCACTATCCGCTAAATATGATTATTTAGCCGAAGCAATGAACTGGTGTGAGGAGAATCATTGTCAGATTCGCTGCTTATTAATAAAGGGCAGCAATTTTCATGAAGCAGGTGCTACTTCATTACAGGAATTAGTTTTTACTTTTTCGCAAGCACTGGATATTATAAATGAGCTTTTGAATCGTGGAGTGTCTTTAACAACAATCGCAAAAAATACAGTGATCTCCTTTGCAATTGGTTCTCAATTTTTTATGGAAATAGCAAAGTTCCGAACCGCAAAGCATATTTGGGGATCGCTATTATCTGCAATTGGAAATAAAAACGGAGATGAACCTCTTTATCTTCATGCAATTACATCTAACTTTAATAAAGCTGCTTTTGACATTCATATGAATCTTCTCCGTACTACGACTGAAGGCTTTTCCGCAGTTACTGCGGGTGTAGATGAATTAACGATTACCCCATTTGATTATGTTTCACAAAAGCAAGATAATCTTGCAGAAAGAATTGCGAGAAATATCCATTTTATTTTTCAAGAAGAGAATCATTTATCTAAAGTAGTTGACGTAGCTAGTGGTTCATACTACATTGAATCATTAACAAATGAATTAGCTAATCATGCTTGGGAGGAAATAAAAAGGATAGATAAAAATGGTGGGTTTTACGCAGCACTTGAAAAGGGCATACCACAAAATGAGCTAAAAAGGACATTTGCAAAGAGACAACTTGATATAAATCAACAGAAAACAACAATAATAGGTGTAAACAAATTTATTGAGCTTGCTCCTATACAAAAAATTGAAGAGCGAAAAAGGAGCAAAGTGAAAAAAATAAATGAAATCATGAGTAGGGAGGTTGCTACTTTTCGAGAAGCAATTCAATTTGTAGAAGAAAAAAATGTCGTCCCAATACTTATTCGAAAAATAGAACCAAATCAAATACAAACCTTACAACATACTCGTTTAATTGAACACTATGAGAGGCTAAGATTTGCTGCAGAAGACTATTTTCAAAGATTTGGACACTATCCAAAGGTGGATATTATTTTATTTGGAAAGTTAAGAGATTATAAGCACCGATTTGAATTTGTTGTAAATATACTCTCTTCTGGTGGTATTGAAGCAAACGTAATCCGTGATTTTGAAAGGGAATCTTTAGTTAATATTGTCATATTATGTGGTTCTGATAAAGAATATCAAAATATGAATGAAAACTTTGTAGCTAAACTTTTAAAGTTTACAACAAAGGAAATTTATTATGTAGGAACAAACAAGGTTACTGAAGAATTAAAGGGCTTACAACAATTTCATATGCTTTCAGAATCTACAGATGCTTATTTATTTCTTAAAAGGTTGCATCAATTATTGGGGGTAACTCTAAATGAAGCGACGTGATCTATCAAATGCTAAGCTAATTAAAATGATCCCTATAGGAAAAACAACGTCAATCTTTCAAACAAATGAACAGATACCGATTGATAATCATTATACAAATGAGGAACTTAAAACTGTTGAACACCTCGATACGTATCCTGGAATAACCCCTTTTTTACGAGGACCATATGCAACGATGTACATTAATAGGCCATGGACAATCAGGCAATATGCTGGTTTTTCTACAGCAGAAGAAAGCAATGAATTCTACAAAAAAAACCTTGCCAATGGTCAAAAAGGACTGTCAGTTGCTTTTGATTTACCGACACATCGTGGCTATGATTCCGATCATCCTCGCGTATTTAGCGATGTTGGGAAAGCTGGAGTAGCAATCGATTCTATTATGGATATGAAGCAATTATTCGAAGGAATTCCATTAGACGAAATGTCAGTATCTATGACAATGAATGGAGCAGTTTTACCGATTATGGCGTATTATATTGTAACAGCTGAGGAGCAAGGAGTACCTAAGCATAAATTAACAGGGACTATCCAAAATGATATTTTAAAAGAATATATGGTTCGTAATACATATATTTACCCACCGGAAACTTCAATGAGAATTATTCGAGATATTATCGGATATACGGCAAAACACATGCCGAAATTTAATAGCATTAGCATCTCAGGCTATCATATGCAGGAGGCAGGTGCACCGGCAGATTTAGAGTTAGCCTATACACTTGCAAATGGGATTGAGTATATAAGAACTGGTTTAAGTGCTGGGCTCCATATTGATCAATTTGCTCCTAGGCTATCTTTTTTCTGGGCAATTGGAATGAACTATTTTATGGAAGTTGCAAAACTAAGAGCTGGAAGATACTTATGGTCTAAATTGGTTAAGCAATTTGCTCCTGAAAACGAGAAATCTCTCATGTTACGCGCTCATAGTCAAACATCAGGCTGGAGTTTAACTGAGCAGGATCCATTTAATAATATTGTAAGAACATGTATGGAGGCACATGCAGCAGTTATGGGACATACGCAGTCACTTCACACGAATGCATTGGATGAGGCTATTGCTCTACCTACTGAATTTTCAGCCAGAATCGCGCGCAATACTCAATTGTATTTACAAGAGGAAACAGGAATAACTAGTGTTATTGACCCTTGGGGTGGTTCTTATTATATAGAGTCATTAACAAAATCGTTAATTGAACGGGCAAACTCTCATATTAGTGAAATTGAATCACTTGGTGGTATGACAAAGGCGATCGAAATGGGTCTTCCTAAAATGAGGATTGAGGAAGCAGCCGCTAGAAGACAAGCTAAAATTGATTCCGGAACAGAATCGATTATCGGTGTTAATAAATTTAGATTACGCAATGAAGAATCACTCAATATTTTAACGATTGATCAACAAGAAGTTAGAAATAAACAAATCGAAAAGCTAAATCATTTAAAAAAGAATCGTAATTCGAAACTTGTTGAAGAGGCGTTAAATGCAATTACGAAAGCAGTAGCATCAAAGAATGGAAATCTTCTTGAATTAGCAATTGAAGCAGCTCGAAATCGGGCAACATTAGGTGAAATATCATTAGCGATTGAAAAGGTAAGTAAACGTCATCGAGCTGTTATTCGTTCAATAAGTGGTATCTATCAAAGTGAATATCATAATGAAGAAGACATAAAAAAAGTTAGGGATAAAATCGATTTATTTTTTGAACTAGAAGGTAGAAGGCCAAGAATATTAATAGCCAAAATGGGTCAGGATGGTCATGATCGTGGTGCTAAGGTCGTTGCAACAGCATATGCAGATTTAGGCTTTGATGTAGATATCGGTCCCCTCTTTCAAACACCCGAAGAGACTGCACGACAAGCTGTTGAAAATGATGTTCATATAATCGGGATGAGTTCGTTAGCTGCGGGACATAAGACATTATTGCAACAGCTAATGAGCGAATTAAGAAAGCATGGGCGAGATGATATTATTGTAATTGTTGGTGGAGTGATACCTTATAAAGATTACAAAGAACTAATAGAAATGGGAGCAGCCGAAATTTTTGGGCCAGGAACGATTTTACCGATAGCTGCATTGAAAATTATCGACCGATTATTTGAAATGTTTGGTTATGAGGGTTAAGCATGAAGGATTCTAGATTAAAAAATCGTGATTTAGAGGTTGAGGATTTTATTGAAGGCATTGTAAACGGTAATCGCGTTATGTTAGCAAAAGCAATTACACTAGTAGAAAGCAATAATAGTAAACATTTTCAAAAAGCGCAAAAAATTATCGAAATATTGTTGTCACAAAAAAAGAAATCTATTCGGATCGGGATTACCGGGATACCAGGAGTAGGGAAAAGTACATTTATCGATACATTTGGTAGTTTCTTATGTAATATAGGATATCGTGTTGCCGTACTTGCAATTGACCCAAGCAGCCAAGTTTCAAAAGGAAGCATAATGGGTGACAAAACTCGAATGGAACGATTAGCAAAACATCCAAATTCTTTTATTAGACCATCTCCATCTGGGGGGAATTTAGGCGGAGTAAATCGAAAAACGAGAGAAACAATTATTTTATGTGAAGCGGCCGGCTATGATGTCATTTTAGTAGAAACGATGGGTGTCGGGCAAGCGGAGTATGTCGTGAGAGAAATGGTTGATTTCTTCTTACTTCTTGTTTTAACTGGAGCTGGAGACGATCTTCAGAGAATAAAAAGAGGCATTATGGAATTACCAGATTTAATTGTTGTTCATAAGGCAGACGGAGATAATTTGGAAAAAGCAATCATGACAATGCATGAGTACAATCAGATGCTTCGTCATATTACTCCATATACATTAGGATGGACTCCAAGGGCCGTAAATGCTTCTGCAATAAATGAAACAGGTATTAATGAGATATGGAAAATAATTAATAAATTTGAAAGATATACAAAAGAATCGAATATTTTTGATAAAAGACGTGATGAACAAAAATGGAATTGGCTTCATGATTTAATAAAACAAGAACTTTCTGACCGTTTCTACCAGCATCCACTAGTCAAACAACAGCTCGAAATTTACGAAAAAAATATTATAAATGGGAGGAAAAGTGTTTCTGTAAGTGCTCTTGAATTAATTAACCTTTTTTTATTTGGTAACAAATAACGTATGATCCAAGTGATAGTGAATTGAGAAAAGGAGTTTCTATTTGCTCAATCCGGTATAAGCTTGGTAAAATAAACATCATAATATAAAAGGAGATGTTCAACGTGAGTATGGATTTTAATATATTTATGAATGACGTTGTGCAGCAAGCTCGTAAGGAAATTGTTGCAGCAGGATATACTGAATTAAAAACGGCGGAAGAGGTAGATGAAGCACTTAATAAAAAAGGTACAACACTCGTGATGGTAAATAGCGTTTGTGGTTGTGCAGGAGGAATTGCTCGTCCAGCTGCAGCACATGCTATTCATTACGATAAGCGTCCAGATCAGCTTGTGACTGTATTTGCAGGTCAAGATAAAGAAGCGACAGCCCGCGCTAGAGAAATGTTTACTGGCTACCCACCTTCTTCACCATCTTTCGCATTATTAAAAGATGGTAAGTTAGTAAAAATGGTAGAACGTCATGAAATTGAAGGACATGATCCAATGTCAGTAGTTGCTAATCTACAATCTGCTTTTGAAGAGTATTGTGAAGAAGTATAAATTTAATAGGAAATAGAGGAAAGAGGCTTAGCTAAAATATTTTGGCTAAGCCTCTTTTTTTATTTGTAAGATAATCCAACAATAAAATTGAAGTTTTACATAATATCTTGTATGATTTGGTTCAATTATAGTACTAATTAATACATATAAGTTGCACCTTTTTCGTAAAATAAATTAAGGAAGCGAGGATATAAATTAAATTATCTACCCTTTTTCAATATAATTAATTATCAAAATCTTTTAACAATTACATTTTTATGAATAAATATTGCATAAATATAAAGCTGTGTTAAAATACAGAATATCGAATAAAAATTACTTAAGTTTAAACAAAATTTCTATTTATATAAAAGGGAATTATTGGAGGATATTATTATGAGAAAATTAAAAGTCTTTTTGACAAGTATTTTAATCATTGGATTATTAGCTGCTTGTGGCACAAGTGCAGATGAATCTAATGAGTCAACATCTGGTTCTAAAGATGGTGAAAAGAAAGTATTAAAAATGGCTACTTCTGCTGATTATCCACCTTTTGAATATGTCGATACTGCAAACGGTAATGAATTTGTCGGGTTTGATATTGATCTTGTAAAGGCATTAGCAGAAAAAACTGGTTACGAAATTAAAATCCAAGATATGGATTTTAACAGTTTAATTCCTGCACTTCAAGCAAACCAAGTTGATTTGGTGTTATCTGGAATGTCAAAAAATCCAGATCGAGAAAAAAATGTAGATTTCTCAGATGTTTATTTCACAGCAAAACATATGATTGTTTCATTAAAAGACAATGAAATCAAAAGTCTCAATGAGCTTGAAGGCAAAACACTCGGTGTGCAATTGGGCTCAGTACAAGAAGAAAAGGCAAATGAACTTGCAGAGCAATATGATATAAAAATTGAAAACCGAAACAAAATCTCTGATTTAGTTCAAGAAATGAAATCAGGTAGAATTGATGTAGCAATTATCGAAGATTTAGTTGCTGAAGAATATTTTGAAAAAGATAAAGACTTAACAGGATTTACTCTTGAAGAAGAGGAAGAAGAAGGTTATGCAATTGCCTT
>JAPSLL010000036.1:12605-19452 GCA_031180805.1 Bacillus sp. (in: firmicutes) | reverse complement strand
AAAATTAGCCGAATTAAACCTTTAATGTGGTTAGCGGATGCATATACATCTATTTTTAGAGGAACACCATTAGTTTTACAATTATTAATTATTTACTTTGGACTTCCACAAGTTTTAGGGATTACGATTGATCCGTACCCTGCGGCAGTAGCGGCATTTTCATTAAACTCAGCTGCTTATATTTCTGAAATTATTCGTGCTGGTATAAATGCGATCGATAAAGGCCAAACAGAAGCATCGATGGCATTAGGAGTTCCGTATTCAAAAATGATGAAGGACATTATTTTACCGCAAGCTTTTAAAAATATTTTGCCTGCATTAATGAACGAATTCATTACATTAACAAAGGAATCTGCAATTGTTACAGTTATCGGTGTTCAGGATATAATGAGACGTGCTTACCAAGTAGGGGCAGATACTTATAACTATTTTGCGCCATTAATCTTTGCTGGACTCATTTACTATGTGTTGGTAATGGTTTTAACACTCCTAGGTAAAGGAATTGAAGGGAGAATGAAACGAAGTGATTAAAGTTGAAAATTTGCATAAGTCCTTTGGTAAGCTTGAAGTTTTAAAAGGGATTACGACAACGATTTCTCAAGGTGAGGTTATCGCGATTATCGGTCCTTCAGGATCTGGTAAATCTACATTTCTTCGCTGCTTAAACTTACTTGAGAAGCCAACAGAAGGTAAAGTATGGATTAATGGAGAAGAAATCACAAATCCTAAAACAGATATTGCTAAAGTTCGTCAAAATGTCGGAATGGTATTTCAGCATTTTCATTTATTCCCACATAAAACTGTTTTAAATAATTTAACTTATGCACCAATAACAGTTAATGGATTATCGAAACAAGAAGCGGAAGATAAGGCGAAAGAATTGCTTAAAAAAGTTGGTTTAAGTGATAAAGCAATTGAATATCCAAATCGCCTTTCTGGTGGACAAAAGCAGCGTGTGGCTATCGCTCGTGCTCTTGCAATGAATCCAGATGTTATTCTATTTGATGAGCCAACATCTGCCCTTGATCCAGAAATGGTCAAGGAGGTTCTAGAGGTAATGAAGGACTTGGCAGGATCTGGGATGACAATGGCGATTGTTACCCATGAAATGGGGTTTGCTAAAGAAGTTGCAGATCGTGTGTTATTTTTAGATGGAGGAAAGCTTGTCGAAGATGCAAAGCCAAGTGAGTTCTTTACTTCACCTAAAACAAAACGAGCGCAAGATTTCCTTGAAAAAATGTTATAATAACAAAAAGGTGATCAAATGATCATCTTTTTTTATTAAACTGTTTATTTTAGAAAAGAGCTTTTTATTATTTTATCAGTATAAAGAAGAATTAGAGGAGTTTATAAATGTTTAAAATTGGTTATCGAACAGTGAAAACTGCACTTGGGACGACGATTGCTGTCATGCTAGCACAGTTTCTTCAACTTGATAATTATGTTTCAGCAGGGATTATAACAATTTTATGTATTAAAATTACAAAGAAAAAATCATTACAAAGCTCCTGGGAAAGATTTCTGGCTTGTTCGATTGCGATTTTATTTTCATTCGTTTTCTTTGAAGGAATAATGTATCACCCGATTATTATCGGAGTCATGCTATTAGTATTTATTCCAACAACCGTTATTGTTAAAGCATCTGAAGGTATTGTAACTAGTACCGTTATTATCTTTCATTTATATAATTCAGGTAGAATTACATGGGAAGTCGTCGCAAATGAGTTTCTTCTAATTTTAATCGGTATTGGAATTGCTCTGCTCATGAATCTATATATGCCAAGTATGGAGCATAAGCTTAAAAATTATCAAAAGGAAATTGAAGCGAACTTTGCTGCAATTTTTCAGGAAATTGAAGAATATCTTTTAGAAGACGACCGCGATTGGGATGGGCATGAAATCATAAAAACTGCTAAATTGATAAATGAAGCGAAAACAATGGCTTTCCGTGATGTCGAGAACCATTTTTTGCGCCATGAAAATACCTATTATCACTATTTTAAGATGAGAGAAAAGCAATTTGAAATTATAGAAAGGATCATTCCTCTAGTCACATCAATCCATACATTAGTAGATCAGAGTCGAATGGTAGCAGCCTTTATTCATAATTTGAAAATGAATATACATCCTGGAAACACTGCACATAAATTTCTTGTTGAACTATTAGATATGAAGCAAACATTTCAAGAAATGGAATTACCGAAAACGAGGGAAGAATTTGAAGTACGTGCAGCACTTTTACTTTTTATAAAAGAAATGGAAGAGTATTTAATTATTAAAAGTCAATTTAAAGGAATGGATGCCTAATGTTGTTTAAATAGTGTATCTTATCTTCATGAAAAAAGAGTCTTATTACGAGACTCTTTTTTGGCATATTAACATATACATATACAACATCTTGCATATTTGTTTTTCACAAACTAAACATCTTGATCACAATCTATTTAAAACCACATAGATACTCCTGCCAATAATGTAGAGACAAGCATTATGCCAATCATGATATAAACAAAAAATTTTTGTGTTTTCCGAGACATATTTCTTCACTCCTTGTCCTATTATTTTAACGTGAAAGAAGTTTTTGAACAATAGTTTGTAGGTCGTTTCTCTATATTAAATTGTTGTCAATATCTAACTTTATACCCGATTAACACGTACATCGTTATCTATTTATTTAATAAGGATGGTTGGTTTTTGAAAATGGCTGTTTTTCGCAAACCTTGTTGTTTTTACAGAGTAGTCGTTCGGGGGTGATTTCCTCGTGCAGCATTCGCTTTCTGCGGGGTGGGTTGTGTGCCTCCTCAGTGTTAACACCTGCTCATCATTAACCTTTCTAACACATCCCGCAGGAGTCTCGTACCAGCTCCAATAAAACCCTTATATAGTTAGTACTAAAAACAACAACCTATTAGAAAGAGCCTTGAAAATTAATGGGGGAATGAAATGATGAATCAAATTGACCATATTGGCATTGCTGTTCGATCAATTAAGAAAGCCTTACCATTTTATCGGGATATGTTGCAACTTACCTGTTTAGGATTTGAAGAGATTCCTTCGCAAAAGGTGAAGGTAGCCTTTTTAAAAGCAGGTCATACAAAAATTGAGTTATTGGAATCCACTGATGACAATGGACCGATCGCTAAATTTCTTGATAAAAAAGGAGAAGGTGTTCACCATATCGCATTTCAAGTGAAAGATATTCACGGGAAGCTAATTGAGTTAAAAGAAAGAGGGATTGAGCTTATCGATGAATGTCCGCGAATTGGGGCAAATAAAACTCAAATAGCATTTCTTCACCCGAAAGTTTCTAATCACGTATTAATTGAGTTATGTGAAAAGATAGGTCGTGATGAAGATGACAGATGAGATGTTTTGCAAAATAAATGGATTATATGATAAACGACGAGAAATTGAATTGGGTGGTGGGGATGAAAAAATTGCTAAGCAACATGACAAAGGGAAACTAACAGCTAGAGAAAGAATTAACCTTCTCTTAGATGAAGATACTTTTGTGGAGTTGAATCCATTTATTCATCACCGTTGTCATGACTTCGGCTTAAACGAAATTCCTGGACCTGGTGATGGTGTAGTTACTGGTTTTGGAAAAATCAATGGCAGGGCAATTTACTTGTTTGCACAAGATTTTACGGTCTTTGGTGGTGCATTAGGTGAAATGCACGCATTAAAAATAGCAAATGTCATGGATTTAGCGGCAAAAAATAGAACACCTATCATTGGACTTAATGATTCGGGAGGAGCGAGAATTCAAGAAGGTGTGGTATCATTAGATGGTTATGGGAAAATTTTTTACCGTAATACAATATATTCAGGGGTTATTCCGCAGATTTCTGTTATATTAGGACCATGTGCAGGTGGAGCCGTCTATTCTCCAGCAATTACAGATTTTGTTTTTATGGTTGAAAAGTCTAGTCAAATGTTTATTACTGGACCTAAGGTAATAAAGACCGTTACTGGTGAGACGATTTCTTCTGAGAATTTAGGAGGAGCTTATGTGCATAATACAATTAGTGGTAATGCTCATTTTTATGGAAGCTCCGAACAAGAAGTTTTAGCACAAGTTCGCATGTTATTAAGCTATTTACCGCAAAATAATGAAGAAAAACCACCTTCTCTTCCATATCCAAGGCAGAATGAGTATCGCGATGTTCTTGCTGAAATAATTCCAGATGACCCATTAAAATCGTATGATGTACGAAATATCATTAAGCATGTTGTTGATGCCGATTCCTTTATGGAAGTACAGAAAGATTTTGCGAAAAACATTGTTATTGGCTTTGCAAGAATAAAAGGAGAAGTCGTTGGACTGATATGTAACCAACCTAAATATTTAGCGGGCAGTCTTAATATAGACGCTTCTGATAAAGCAGCAAGATTTATACGTTTTTGTGATTCTTTCCAAATTGCCCTAATTACTTTTGAAGATGTCACAGGTTTTTTCCCTGGAATTAAACAGGAGCATGAAGGGATTATCCGCCATGGTGCGAAAATTTTATTTGCTTATTCAGAAGCAACAGTGCCAAAAATTACTGTTATTTTACGAAAAGCATACGGTGGTGCATATGTGGCGTTAAATAGCAAATCGATTGGTGCTGATTTAGTATTTGCGTGGCCATCTGCAGAAATTGCCGTTATGGGCCCTCATGGTGCAGCGAATATTATTTTTTCGAAAGAAATTCAAGCATCTAACAATCCTGAACAGACAAGAAGTGTTAAAATAGAAGAGTATCGTAGGAAATTTGCCAACCCATATATAGCAGCTAGTCATGGAATGGTCGATGATGTTATAGACCCGAGGGAAACAAGGATAAGGTTAATTCAGGCTTTAGACATGCTTCGTACTAAAAGGGAGGAAAGACCACGCAAAAAACATGGGAATATTCCTCTCTAGGCATGTAAAGTAAAAATTTGGAGGCGTTATACATATGGTTAATAAGCAACGATTACTAGATGAATTTTTAGAGCTCGTACAAATTGATTCAGAAACTAAATTTGAAGCAAATATTGCAAAGGTGCTTAAAGAAAAGTTTTCAACTCTCGGGTTACACGTGATCGAGGATCAAACAACAGAAGTTACTGGTCATGGTGCAGGAAATTTGGTGTGTACATTAGATGCAACAAAAGAGGGCGTTGATACAATCTATTTCACTTCACATATGGATACAGTTGTCCCTGGTAATGGAATTAAGCCTAGTATTAAGGGGGGATATGTAGTAACAGATGGCACTACGATTTTAGGTGCAGATGATAAAGCAGGCTTGGCAGCTATGTTGGAAGCAATTAAAACGATAAAAGAAAACAATTTGCAACATGGAAAAATTGAATTTGTTATTACTGTTGGCGAAGAATCAGGTTTAGTCGGTGCGAAAGCTTTGGATCCTTCATTGATGACAGCAAAATTCGGTTATGCCTTAGATAGTGATGGAAAAGTTGGAACGATTGTTGTTGCAGCACCGACGCAAGCTAAGGTAAAAGCCACTATATATGGAAAAACAGCCCATGCTGGAGTTGCTCCAGAAAAGGGTGTTTCAGCGATTACGATTGCTTCCAAAGCAATTTCTAAAATGCCTCTTGGAAGAATTGACCATGAAACTACTGCAAATATAGGAAGATTTGAAGGGGGTACCCAAACAAATATTGTTTGTGACTTAGTTCATATTCTTGCTGAAGCACGTTCTTTAGTTCCCGAAAAAATGGAGCAGCAAGTACAGAAAATGAAGGATGCATTTGAAAGTGCTGCTGCTGAAATGGGAGGACGTGCTGAAATTGAAGTAGATGTCATGTATCCAGGTTTTAAATTTGGTGAGGGAGACCATGTTGTTGAAGTGGCGAAGCGTGCGGCTGAAAAAATTGGTCGTCAAAGTGAGCTTCAAACAAGTGGTGGTGGTAGTGATGCCAACGTAATTGCAGGAAATGGTATTCCTACTGTTAATCTTGCAGTTGGTTATGAGGATATTCATACAACAAATGAAAAAATGCCAATTGATGAACTTGAAAAAACGGCAGAATTAGTTGTAGCGATTATTCAAGAGGTTGCACAATAATTTTTTTGAAGGAAGTAGGCTGTCAGCTTACTTCTTTTTATTATATTTAAATTTAAGCATAAATTCTTTATCAAATTTTAGAATTCTTCTTCCATTTTTCAAGTTTATTACCACCTATACTTTTTCTAAATTGAAAGAAAATAAGAGCGTATGGGGATAAGACGAAAAAGGAGGGGTTTTTAATGATAATGAAAAAGGCTTCCCTGTTTATTACAGGTGCGTTAGTAGCTGGTTTGGTAGCATGTAACAATAATGAGGCAATGGATAATGGTAACAATACTCCAAATGGAACTATAAATGTTGCTGATGATAATAACAGAACAATTTGGGATAATCGAAATGAATTTTACTCGAGGAATGTAGATACGAGGAATAATGGTGTGCCAAATGAGTTAGAAACAGCTCATCGAGATAAGGGAAACAACCGAGCTGATGATAATAATTTTGATCTTGTCAGAGATAACCGGAAAAATAATGATGACGGTTTAGAAATATCTAGTTCTAAAACGAATCTATCAAGTAAAGAATTCCCACATACAAGAGCAATTGTTGTTCAGGAAGCAAAATATAAGTATGAAAAATTAAATGCAAATCAAAATAATCAACAGCAATATCGTCAATGGTTTGCACAACAGCCAGGACAACAGCAGCAACAAGGACAGCAGCAACAAGGACAGCAGCAACAAGGACAGCAGCAACAAGGACAGCAGCAACAAGGACAGCAGCAACAAGGACAACAGCAGCCAGGGCAACAGCAGCAAGGCCAAGGGCAACAGCAGCAACAA
>JAPSLL010000036.1:0-12505 GCA_031180805.1 Bacillus sp. (in: firmicutes) | reverse complement strand
ACAGCAGCAACAAGGACAGCAGCAACAAGGACAGCAGCAACAAGGACAGCAGCAACAAGGACAGCAGCAACAAGGACAACAGCAGCCAGGGCAACAGCAGCAAGGCCAAGGGCAACAGCAGCAACAAGGACAACAACAACAACCAAATGACGCAACGGATCAGCAACAAAAAGCTGCTCCACAAACTCAAGGTCTTAGTCAAGCTGTTCAACAAGTAATTGATCTTACAAATGCTGAAAGAAGAAGAAATGGTTTAGCTGACTTAAAAGCTGATACGAAATTAAGCGGAGTTGCTCAAAAGAAATCAGAAGATATGCAGCAAAACAATTACTTTTCTCATACTAGTCCGACATATGGTTCCCCATTTGATATGATGCGTGATTTTGGGGTAACGTATAAGACGGCTGGTGAAAACATCGCTCAAGGTCAACAAACTCCGCAACAGGTAGTACAAGCATGGATGAACAGCGAAGGTCACCGTAAAAATATTCTCAGCAGAGATTTTACTCATATAGGGGTCGGCTATGATTCCAATGGCCACCATTGGACGCAAATGTTTATCGGAAAATAGGCCATGTAACATGAAGAAGTAGATAAACTCAATTATCTACTTCTTTTTAAGCTAAGAATAGAAAAACTATCTTAGCTCGAAACTATTTTATATACTAATACGTCTAAATTTTTAGGGTTAAGAAATAATTAAGAATTGATTTATAAAAAAATTATGTTTTTTTTATATAGTCATGGTACTCTTTAAATGATAGTAAAAATTGTATGAAATTGTTAACTTTATGGTAAAGTACGGTGATGTGAATGTCTTCTAAGAAAAGTAATTATTTTGATGTTTCTTTAGTGTTTTTTTTGTTTTTGTTAATGATTTGCAGTTGTGTAACGATTTTTAGTGCACAGAAATATGCTCAATATGATGATAACTTTTTTTTGAAGCAGATTATTTGGTTCGTATTAGGTATTATCATTGCTTCTTGTATTTTTATTTTTGATTTTGAACAGATTAGTAAAGTGACACCATACTTGTATGGATTTGGTCTTTTGTTGCTAATTGGTATTTTAATAGCTCCCTCAACACTTGTACCCGAAATAAATGGTGCAAAATCATGGTATGTAGTTCCAGGGATTGGATCTATTCAACCGTCTGAATATATGAAAATATTTTTAATTATGATGCTTGCTAATGTAACTAGTAAGCATTATGAAAGAGGAGATGGAGATTTTATTCTCTTATTAAAAATAGCTGCTGTATCATTACCACCTGTACTCTTAATTCTCCTTCAAAATGATTTTGGTTCATCCTTAGTAATGGTTGTTATTACAATCGCAGTCATCTTCTTATCAGGTATAAACTGGCGCTATATACTAGTTATCTTCATTTTAATCTTAACAACTGTGGGATGTCTTGTTGCTACTTTTATATATAATCCTGACTTTTTATTAAATATCTTTGGAGAATACCAATTAAATCGAATTTATTCTTGGCTCGATCCTTTTGAGCATGGAGAAGGAATAGGCTTTCAGTTAAAACAATCGCTATTAGCAATTGGTTCTGGAATGATTGACGGAAAAGGTCTTCAGCAAAGTAATGTTTATACTCCAGAGGCTCATTCAGATTTTATTTTTACAATTGTTGCGGAGGAATTTGGCTTTATTGGGGCATCTGTTGTCATTTCATTGTATTTTTTAATCATTTATCGCATGCTTGGGATTGCTATGTATGTACGTAATACATTATATGAATTTTATATTTGCATTGGAATGGTAGCATTATTTACATTCCATACGTTTCAAAATATTGGGATGGTTACAGGATTAATTCCAATCACTGGTATTCCATTGCTGCTAATGAGTTACGGTGGTAGCTCAGTTATGGCTAGTATGCTAGGGATGGGGTTAGTATTAAACGTTTCCTTGAAAAAGCGTGACTTTATGTTTTCAAGCGATAAATAGTAGGGAAGTGTTCTAAACAATGTTTAACTATATCTTTAATATAGAAAAAGGCTGTCAAAGTGGGGAAGACCCATCATTGACAGCCTTTTTTGTTATAGTTCATTTCCTTTAATTATTTGAGTAGCCCCTCAATCGTTAAGTTTGTAACTGGTAGAAAATCCTCCTCAGTGTCTAAATAATGAACGTTTACGCGATCACCTTCTTTAAGGTAAATAGCAAGGGAGTTACTCTCTGACGAAATAATGAAGTTTTTGTTATTATCTAACAAGAATGAAATCAATGTATTGTCACCAGATTTCTCCTTGTATACTCTTACTACAGTACCGGAAACCTGTTTTTCTTCTGCCGTTCCGCGTCCATCAACTGAGCTGCCACCCTTTTGTAATGCTGTTTTATATTGCTTTAATGCCTCATTAGGTGTATTAGCATAAACAGATATTTCGGGATTAGCTGCTGAGACAATAAAGTAATTTTGTAGGAATCCATTAGAATCAAGAACAGGGACTAACCAGCTTGCTTCTCCGTAAAAATTATAAAGTACAGGCATTTCTCCCTGCCATTTTTTTTCAATGAATTTCTTCTCTATAATTTGTAAGGCACCTTGTGAATCCATATAGGATTCTTCTAAATTCCCTGTATAGTAAGTTGCTTTTCCAGTTCTGGAATTTGTAAGTGAGTACCCTAGCATTGAATCAACACCCTCTTTTGGGCTTGTAAAATCAGTGAAATAATACATTTCACCTTCCTCGTTGAAAATTGGGCTGACGTTTGCCTCAGTTCCTTCATCTGAAGGTAGTTTAACATCAGATTTACCAAAAAGACTATTCCAAAAACCATGAATATATTTTCCATAATAGCTATTTTGCAGACTAACTGCTTCAGGAGATACAGCACCGTCAATAAACTTAGGAACATCAGCTAATTTGTAATCCTTAGTCTCACCTGTTTTAGGGTCAACCATTACGATTCCTTCAGCTTTAAAGCCATTTCGGGCTGTTACAAAACTACCATATGTTCTAATATAATAGGGTTTACCTTCATCATCAATTTCTAATTGTGTTTGTCCATAGAATATCCGTTTCGGATAGTTCATACGAATATGGCGTTCGAGATTCTTTTGAAAATATGAAGAAGGTGTGTAAATCATATCAGCTTTAATAAACTTTGGATTAGCAGATGAATCAGTAGCACTTAGTGTGAAATATCCAGGTGTTTTATCCCCGTTCCACCATTTGAAGAAACCCGAAAATTCTACAGGTGCAATATAGACAAATTCATTATTTACTTTTTGAATTTGTAATTGTCCAAGCTCATAATAGCTAGTATTCGGTACTTGACCAAATGCCTTTTTCATCTTATTGCGAGCAAATTGTGGAGGGACACTTGCAGGTGTTTCCGTTTCATCAAATGCTTTAATTTCAACCTGTTCCTCCATTTTTACTTGATTGAATTTTTCATTGGCATTAAAAACAGGTGCGATTAGGAAGTAGATACCTATAATAAAACTAGCAGCAAATATAATACCTTTTATTAGCCTTTCCTTTCCGTTAGATATGATAGTCGCTATGGCTGTTACGATGATTGCAAATATCCATAATGATGTAAAATTTCGATCTAGATTTGTAAAGTAATAAAAGGTAAAGGTTAACACCATAGTTAATATTGTTATGGTAATAAATGGAATGATAAAAGATGGTTTCTTTTTATCTTTTTTCTTTGCACCTGAGAGATGCTCCCTCATAATCGGAATAACTACTAGGGCAGTAATCAAGCCGATTATTAACGAAAACAGAAAGATATTACTCATTATTGTCTTCCCTTCATAATTAAATGTTATATGTTATATACGAATGATTAACAAAAAGGTTTCATGCCGTTATTAGATAAAAAATGGTGAAGGAAATTTCCCTCACCATTAATAAGATATTAAACAAATATAAAATATAGGATAAATAATACACATAGAACATACATAATTGGATGAACTTCTTTAAAACGTTTTTGTGAAAGCATTGCGAATGGATATAAAATAAAACCAAGGGCGATCCCTGTTGCTACACTAGATGTTAATGGCATCATAATTATCGTGATAAAAGATGGTATGACGATTTCTAATCTGCCCCAATTTATTTTGCTTATTTCCATAGCCATCAACGCACCGACAATAATAAGAGCTGGTGCTGTTACTTCAGTCGTTATGACGGAAAGAATAGGTGAGAAGAATAGTGCTATTGTAAAGCAAATTGAGATAACAACAGCCGTAAAGCCTGTACGTCCCCCAACTGCTATCCCTGCCGTTGATTCTACAAATGAAGCAGTTGTTGATGTACCGAAAATCGCTCCGGCAACTCCTGATGTCGAATCAGCTAATAAAGCTCTCCCTGCATTTGGAATTTCATTATTTTTCATAATCCCTGCTTGACTAGCTACTGCAATAAGGGCACCAGCCGTATCAAAAAATGCTACAAATAAAAATGTAAAGATAACTGTAAGGACTTGAGGTGTAAAAATATCTCCTAAATGTGAAAAGACAACACCAAATGTTGGTTCTAAGCTAGGAACGCTGCCAATTATAGAACTAGGAACATCGATAAAACCTGCAATCATCCCAATAATTGTCGTAATAACCATTCCGTAAAAAATACCACCATTTATCCCTCTTACTAGCATCATTAATGTAATAATAAAACCAATGACTGCTAATCCTGTCCCTGGAGAAGTTAAATCTCCAATTGAAACAAATGTATCAGGATTAGAAACGACGATTCCAGCATTTTTTAGCCCAACAAATGCGATAAAAAATCCAATACCTGAAGCGATTGCATATTTCAAATCTTGTGGTATAACATTAATAATTTTTTCACGAATTTTTAATAAGCTCAATATCATAAAAATAATGCCAGCTACAAAAACTCCGGTTAGAGCGATTTGCCATTCGATTCCCATTCCTATACATACAGAAAAAGTAAAAAATGAATTAAGCCCCATACTTGGTGCAATTCCAATTGGATAATTAGCAAGTAGTCCAATTAAAAGGGAACCTACGATTGCGGATAAGGCAGTAGCAGTAAATAACGCACCCTTATCCATTCCAGCTTGGCTTAATATAATAGGATTAACAACAAGAATGTAAGCCATTGATAGAAATGTAGTTATTCCTGCTAATGTTTCCCTTTTATATGAAGTTTGTCTTTCTTCGAATTTAAAGAATTTTTTCATGATGTGATCCTCCAAAATATAACAATGATGTTAATAATTGAGACTAAATAATAGTTTAAACAGATATTGGGTTATTATTCTAGTAGAACGAGTTTAACTAGTCGTTATGTTTAGCACCTGTATTAAGCATAAAAAAAAACTTTGGCTACTAAAGCTGCCAAAGTTGTCTGTAAAAGGAATAGGTGATAAGTCACTAATCCTTGTAGACAAGCCATTTAAGGTAGCTGGTAGAAACGTTCAAGCCATATTCTCGAACTTATACAAGGGAATATATAAATAGATAATAGTCGGATTTTATCAGTTTTCGACAACGTTCGTCAATAGCAAGTAAAATAGTTTATATTTTCATTTAATTTAAAAAGGAAATTATCGTGCTTTCAATAATATGTATTATCTTATAAATCTGAAAATAACAGATACACTGTGCTTCACATCCTATATAAATAATAGTATGATAGTCATAAAAGAATGGTAATTATCTTACATATTGATTTTTCCGAGAGGAGTTTTAAATATGGATATTTCAAAAGTAGTTGTGTTTCGAGCTGGAAATGAAGAATACGGAGTACCTATTGAAAACGTTATTTCTATTGAAAAATTAGAGGACATAAACGTCATCCCAAATATGCCTTATTATATGAAGGGTGTTGTTATGGTGAGAGGGGAATTAATTCCTACACTTGATACGAACAATATCTTATATAAGCAGGAAACGACTATTACAGAAAACGTAAAACTTATCGTTATTCAATCAGATGAACTATCAGTAGCTTTAATAGTTGAAGATGCAAAAGAAATTATTGATATTAGGCAAGAACAACTGAAGTCTATATCAGTGGGTGCTTTTCAAGCAACAAAATATTTTGTTGCTGTTGCAAGTATTGAAAGCCGGTTAATTACGATTATTGACCCGAATCAATTTATCTCTAGTCTTGAAGGGATTTCCCTCGTAAAGGACGAAATTATCAGTCACCAATTATAAAATTGGTGATTTTTTGATGAGAAGTAAGTGGTGCTTACATAAAGAATTGGATTTCTTAAAGTAGCTTAACTATGTTAAAGTGTTCATATAAATGAGGGAAATTAAAATCGTGTGGTGTATTATTTATGGAACGATCACATAGTGGAAGAATCATTCTTCATGTTGATATGAATAGCTTTTACGCATCTGTTGAAATAGCCTTTAACCAAGCATTAAAGAATAAGCCATTAGCCATTGCTGGTAATGTAGAGGAACGAAAAGGAATCATTGTTACTTGTAGCTATGAAGCAAGGGCTAAAGGTGTAAAGACAACGATGCCACTATGGCAGGCGCAAAAATTATGTCCAGATTTAATTGTTATGAAACCTAATTTTGAAAGATATCGGAAAGCTTCGAAAGCAATGTTTGACATCTTAAGGGAATATACGGATCTTGTTGAGCCGGTTTCAATTGATGAAGGGTATATGGATATTACAAATTGTGTTGGGCATACTCCTCTGGAAATTCCTAAGCAAATCCAGCAACGATTACTCGATGAGTTATTGTTACCTTGTAGCATTGGGGTAGCTCCAAACAAATTTTTAGCTAAAATGGCCTCCAATATGAAAAAACCACTAGGAATAACTATTTTAAGGAAACGAGAGCTTCCGGTTAAACTGTGGCCATTACCTGTAGCAGATATGCATGGAGTAGGTAATAAAACAGCAAAGAAGCTTGAGACAATAAATATTAAGACAATTTATGATTTAGCACATGGTGATTCTATACAATTGAAAAAATTACTTGGAATCAATGGGGAGCTGCTTAAACAGCGCGCTAATGGAATAGACACGCGTGAGGTAAATCCAGATTCAATTTATGATTTTAAGAGCATTGGAAACTCAACAACATTAGCAAAGGATACAACTAATGAAAAAGAAATTAATGATGTTTTAAGAAGGCTTGCACATTCTGTAATGGTAAGAATGAAACGAAAGGAAGTGCTCACGACTAGAATCTTTATTAGCATTCGGTTTGGAAATTTAAAAACAATTACAAGAAGTAAAAAGCTTGAGAACCCTATTAAAAGTGAAGAAGATATTTATTCAGTAGCAAAACAACTCTTTTTTGCAAATTGGAACGAAGAGCCGATTCGACTATTAGGTATTACAGCACAAGACCTGTTAGGGAAAAATGATGCTATTAAACAGTTGGATTTGTTTTCCTTTGAGGAAGATGCAAAGGAGGAGCCACTATTATCTGTTATGAATAAAATTAACGAAAGATATGGAAATCAACTGATTCAACGAGGTGTTAAAGGTGCCCTAGAGACAGATATTTCACCTGGAACTAGCTTTAATAAAGATTTTTTAAGAGATTAAGCGGTTACATTGGTTATGTTACTTGAAAAGTATACGAAACTTATGGTATTTTCTATTATAGTCATAATAAATAATTCGAATTGTGTGTCAATTTCGTAAGTTTTGTCAAAAGGGGCAGATATATGTCGGCACCTTTTCATATTCTAAGGACTAGAAGGGACGTAAGTAAATGTCAAAACAACAAATTGGTGTTATTGGTTTGGCTGTAATGGGGAAAAATTTAGCTTTAAATATTGAAAGTCGTGGATTTTCAGTATCAGTTTTTAACCGTTCAGCAGAAAAAACAGAAGAATTTCTAAAAGAAGCGGAAGGGAAAAATGTTGTTGGTACATACAGCATTGATGAGTTTGTCCAATCTTTAGAGACCCCTCGTAAAATTTTATTAATGGTAAAGGCTGGAGCTCCAACTGATGCGACAATTGAATCACTATTACCACATCTTGATAAAGGTGATATTCTAATCGATGGTGGTAACACATTATACACAGATACACAGCGTCGAAATAAGGAGTTAGCTGAAAGTGGCATCCATTTTATTGGAACTGGTGTATCAGGTGGGGAAGAAGGGGCATTAAAAGGTCCTTCAATTATGCCTGGTGGACAAAAAGAAGCATTTGACCTTGTTCAACCTATTTTAGAAGCTATTTCAGCTAAAGTTGGTGGAGATCCTTGCTGTACATACATTGGCCCAGATGGTGCTGGTCACTATGTGAAAATGGTGCATAACGGAATCGAATATGGTGACATGCAATTAATTTCAGAAGCTTACTTTATTTTGAAAAACGTTTTAGGCTTAAATGCCGAAGAGCTTCATGAAGTGTTTGCTGAATGGAATAAAGGAGAGCTTGATAGCTACTTAATTGAGATCACTGCGGATATTTTCACTAAAATTGATGAAGAAACAGGCAAGCCGCTTGTAGATGTGATTCTAGATACTGCAGGGCAAAAAGGAACTGGAAAATGGACAAGTAAAAGTGCTCTTGACTTAGGTGTTCCACTTCCTATTATTACAGAGTCTGTATTTGCACGTTTCATTTCAGCTATGAAGGAAGAGCGTAAAAAAGCAAGCACAATTCTTTCAGGTCCTACTGCAAAATCATATACAGGAAACAAAGAAGAGCTTATTGAAGCAGTTCGTAAAGCATTATATATGAGTAAAATTTGTTCTTATGCTCAAGGTTTTGCACAAATGAGAGCAGCTTCAGAAGAATACAATTGGGATTTAAAATACGGTGATATCGCAATGATTTTCCGTGGTGGTTGTATCATCCGTGCTGCATTCCTACAAAAAATCAAGGATGCATATGATAAAAATCCACAATTAGAAAATCTTTTACTTGATTCTTACTTTAAAGAAATTGTTGAAAGCTACCAAGGGGCTCTTCGTCAAATTCTTACTGTTGCAATTGAAAATGGTGTTCCAGTACCATGCTTCTCTTCTGCACTATCTTATTATGATAGCTACCGTACTGAAACATTGCCAGCTAACCTTTTACAAGCACAACGTGACTACTTCGGTGCTCACACATATCAACGTGTTGATAAAGAAGGTATTTTCCATACTGAATGGATGCAAAAATAATAAAGGATATGTGTAATTTTGGACAAGGACTTATGTTCTTGTCCTTTTTTAATGGGAGGCTATGTTAAAGCTTATTGTTGACTTCTTATCACTTTGTGTATTGAAGCAGGAACCCAATAACTAAGTTTAACAACATCTAATGAACAAAAAGAGCTATTACAGTTCTACTGTAATAGCCAATAAGGAGATACTTTGGGTTGCATCTTACATTAATAGCTTATGTGGATTCCTTTTAAGATGTATGAGACAGATAGACGAGCAGATTCGCACATTTTTTATATAAGTAGAACAATTAATTAAAGAGTGTTTAAAGAAGTTAAGTGATGAAAGAACATAGGCTATAGCTAATAGGGTATGTGTAAAAATAGAGGTTCTTACAAATTGAAAAGGCTGGAGCAGTGTGCTTCCAGCCTTTATTAATAGAAAATATGACTAAATGGTTAATTAACTGGCCACCATTGATTTCCGTCTTTTTCAAGCATTTCATCAGCCTCTTTAGGTCCCATTGAGCCTGCTGGATAAGTTGCAAGTTCAGCTTTCCCTTTTTTCCATGCTTCAGAAATTGGATCAACGAAGCTCCAAGACAATGCTACTTCATCCCAATGAGTGAAGTTTGTAGCATCTCCACGCATGCAATCATAAAGCAGCTTTTCATAAGCTTCAGGAGTGTTAATGCCATCTAAGAAATCATTTGTAAGGTCTAGTTTAACTGGCATAGAATCCCCAGCATCTCCATCCTTTTTAACGTTTAATTGCAATGTTATCCCTTCGTCAGGTTGAATATTAATAACTAGTAGGTTAGGTGGGACTGTTTCACCTTTTTTATAATATAGGTTCATTGGGATATCTTTAAATTGAACGACAATTTTTGTTGATTTTGCAGCCATTCGTTTACCAGTTCTAATATAGAACGGAACACCAGCCCATCTGAAGTTGTCAATTAAAAGTTTACCAGCAACAAATGTTTCAGTTTGTGATTCATTATCTACATTATTTTCTTCACGATAACCAATTAGTTCCTTATCGCCAAGTTTTCCACTTGTATATTGACCGCGTACAAAATAATTTTTCACTTCATCTTCACTTATTGAGCGAAGTGCACGGAAAACTTTTACCTTTTCACTTCTAATTTCATCAGTTGTTAATTTGATTGGCGGTTCCATTGCAAGCAATGCTACCATTTGTAACAAGTGGTTTTGAACCATATCGCGGAGAGCACCTGAATTTTCATAATAACGGCCACGATCTTCAACACCTAACACTTCACTAGATGTCACTTGAATATTTGAAATGTAGCGGTTATTCCATAATGGCTCGAACATTGCGTTCGCAAAGCGAATAACCTCAATATTTTGGACCATTTCTTTACCAAGATAATGGTCAATGCGATAAATTTGATTTTCGTTAAATGCTTCTCGGATTTCTTGGTTTAGCTGTTCTGCTGAAGGTAAGTCATGACCAAACGGCTTTTCGATCACTAATCGACTCCAACCATTTGTTTCAGTTAATCCTTGCTTTTTAAGATTTTGGGCAATTGTACCGAAAAATTCTGGCGCCATTGCAAGATAGAAGATTCTGTTTCCTTCAGTTTGGTATGTACCATCTAATTGACCTAATAAATCATTTAACTCTAAGTAAGAAGAAGGATTTGTTACATCAAAAGGATGATAATAAAAATGTGATGTAAAATCATTTAAATCTTTTGATTCTTTCAAAGAAGATTGAATAGAATCGGATACATTATTTCGAAATTCATCGTTTGTCCAAGGTCTTCTTCCAACACCGACAACTGCAAATTCCTTGCCGATTTTTTCATTTTGAACTAAGCGATAGATAGAAGGAAACAACTTTCTCTTTGCTAAGTCTCCAGTTGCTCCAAAAATAACGATAACTGATTTTGGATTTTCTTGTGTAATCACGTTCGTACCTCACTTTATACATACAATTTATTTAGCATCAGTGTAAAAAAATGATATGAAAACGATACCTTAAAAAGTAGATTAAAGTTATAAGGGCAATCAATTTTTTCCACTGAGTGTAAAATATCCTTACAAGTATCTAATTTTATATCTAAATGTTTTATAAATCAAACAAATAGATTCTTGTACTAGTATAAACGATAAGCGAAATAATTATTGTGTGAATAATTTTGATTTAATATCGTTTACACTCGAAGCGAAATTCCTCTTTGAAATTCGGTACAATCACTTGCAGTTTCTCGCAAATTTGTTAGGGTGTTTAGCAATTACGGTAAACTGCTAGTTTTATGTTTCCGATACGTCATTTTAAAAACAAAAGCTGGCGAGGAAAAAAGATACTTGTTAAAATCTTTTTATTATTCAGTCTATTTTAGACAGGAATCGATAGTTTGGTCAAGTACTAAGTTTCAAGTTTCGCGAAAATGTTCTTTCGTGTATTCTTATAAGTGATGGTAAGGAGGAAATCAAGTGAAATTAATGTTTCTTGGTACAGGTGCAGGAATGCCTGCTAAAGCTCGGAATGTAACGAGTATTGCTTTGCAATTATTGGAGGAAAGACAGTCTATTTGGCTATTTGATTGTGGTGAGGCAACACAGCATCAAATTTTACATACATCGATAAAGCCCCGAAAAATAGAGAAAATTTTCCTAACCCACTTGCACGGTGATCATATATATGGTTTACCTGGTTTTATTAGTAGTCGATCTTTTCAAGGAGGAACTGATTTAGTCACCATTTATGGACCTAAAGGTGTGGAGGAATTTGTCCGAACTTCCCTTTCGATAAGTCAGTCTCATTTATCCTATCCATTACAATTCGTTGAAACAACAGAAGGGACTATTTTCGAGGATGAGCAATTTAAGGTCGTCGCTAAAAAACTCGATCATGGTATTGCTACATTTGGATATCGTATTATTGAAAAGGATTTACCGGGAGCTTTACAAGTCGATAAATTAAAGGAGTTAGCGATAAAACCTGGACCAATTTATCAAAAACTAAAAAATGGAGAGAAGGTTAAATTAGAAGATGGTACTGTCTTGGATGGCCGGGACTTTTTAGGACCTTCTCAAAAAGGTAGAATTGTTACAATACTTGGTGATACACGTTATACAGAAAATAGCATAGAGCTTTCTATTGATGCGGATTTACTTATTCATGAAGCAACCTTTGCTGATGGTGACGAAAAACTTGCTTTTGAGTATTTTCATTCAACAACAACTCAAGCTGCTAAAATAGCGAGGCTAGCTAACGTGAAGCGTCTCATCCTTACACATATTAGCTCGCGCTATCAAACAGATGTTGATTTAGATAAATTGGAAAAAGAGGCTCAAGCATTTTTTCCTGCAACTACGTTAGCCCAAGACTTTATGGAGGTCGAGCTTCCTAAAAAACGAGGATAAAAAAGGTGGGTGGAGAGTC